>JAKVCU010000169.1:6875-9110 GCA_022448955.1 Saprospiraceae bacterium | reverse complement strand
GAAGATGGACAGTAGAGGTTACTTTTGAAGAAGTTAGAACACATTTGGGAGTTGAAACTCAAAGACAATGGTCTGATTTAGCTATTGCTAGAACAACTCCAATATTGATGGCTTTATTTAGCATCATCACCCTATGGGTAAATCAAATACAAAAACTAGAACCTATTACAATAAAACCTTGTGCTTGGTATCAAAAATCACATCCAACTTTTTCGGATGCTATCGCCACCGTTCGAAGACGAATTTGGCGAAAACAGAATTATTTAACATCCCTTGAAAACAGGGATGTTTATATTTTTAAACAGCATTGGCTTAACCATTTGATTTTCATGGCTACTTCGGCAGCCTAAAATGCTAAAGTCGAGCTAAGATGCTATATTGAAATAAGCTATTTTCATGGTCAATGATGTCAGTAGACCCTTTAATTGGGCCAGCAAGTATTAAAAATTCTTTTCGCTCCTGCACCTTCTCCAATAACTTCGCACGACTTTATGATCTGCGAAAACCATACATCGATACCACCTATCGCACTTATAGTCTTCCATATTAATTCACTAGGAACATTTACTTGATGACGAACTTGAACTTTATAATCTTTCATTGTTTTCAATTTTTAATCAGTTATAAATTTAGGATTCAATTTGCAAGATTGAGGATACTCTTGATAGAAAATGGGGGGAATATGAAGCAGATGGGGTGAATGGCTTTTCTTTTGGGGCGATTGGTGAGATTTTGTATTTTTAGAAAAACCCCTTTTGATTATGAAGTTGAATACGAGAAGAAATTTCATTAAGCAAGCGGCCTTTGCAGGAGCTTCTTTATCGTTAGCTTTTTGTAATCCTGCTATTATTACATCCAAAAAAGAAAAACTTGGGGTAGCCTTAGTTGGACTAGGAAGTTATTCTACCTATAATTTAGCGCCAGCTTTGCAGCAGACGAAACATTGTTATCTCGCAGGAATTGTAACAGGCAGCCCGCATAAAATTCCAGATTGGCAAAAGAAATATGGCATCAAAGATCAGAATGTATATAACTACGAAAATATGCATCAAATAGCTGATAATGATGAAATTGATGTCGTTTATATTGTCGTTCCAACAGGCCTGCACGCTAAATATGCTATCATTGCTGCAAATGCTGGCAAACATGTGTGGTGTGAAAAACCAATGGCGATGAATGTAGCAGAATGCCAGTCTATTATCGATGCTTGTCGCAAAAATAAGGTGAAACTATCTATTGGTTATCGTATGCAACATGAGCCAAACACGCAGACTGTAATTCAGTATGCCTCTACACTGCCTTACGGCAAAATAAATACAGTCAAAGCGTTTGCAGGATATCGTGGTGGTGGAGGAAGTGGTTGGCGTTTTCAGAAGGATATGGGAGGAGGTGCTTTGTATGATATGGGCGTTTATACGATCAATGGTATTCGTTATGCAACAGGCATGGAACCCATTGCAGTGCGCTCCGCACAGCAGATCAATGCTAGACCTGAGCTTTTTACGGAAGTGGACGAAACAACTTCCTATGAGCTAGAGTTTGAGCGTGGACTAATTGCTTATGGCAAAACAAGTGTCGGTGAATCAATGAACCAGCTAAGAGTAGAATGTGAAAAGGGCTGGTATGAATTAAGTCCTATGCAATCGTACAATGGAGTAGTTGGTCAAACTAGCGATGGTATTCAATTAGATACCTATATTGCCAACCAGCAAGCTAGGCAAATGGATGATGACGCTTTAGCGATCTTGAACAATACAGAAGTATTAGTTCCTGGCGAAGAAGGCTTAAGAGATATTCGAATTGTAAAGGCTATCTTAGCATCTGCTGCAAAGCAACAGTATGTTAAGTTATAGCTTACTCCGGCCGCTTGATACGGCCGATACCATTTTCTCCTAACGAACCAAAGTATAAGTATCCATTGTTTTCTTGCACACTTGATATTTGAGCAAACTTACCTTCTGGGTCTTGAAGATTATAAACCACCTCTCCATCTTCATTAAGCCCAATGACAAAGCTGTAATCTACAGGTTTAGGTTGTAAAAATTCAGGAAGTCGAAGCACCATCTTTCTCAGGAAAGGCTTATCAGAAATCCAATCCAGTGGAGCTTGTCTTGGAGAAGTGAAGCCGATCCAATAAATCCCTTTACTCCCTCTTGAAATGCCATCAGGGAAACCGGGTAGATTTTCGATAAAGGTTTCTTTTGTACCCTTTAATGGGCCATCAATCCAGTATTT
>JAKVCU010000169.1:0-6865 GCA_022448955.1 Saprospiraceae bacterium | reverse complement strand
CCCGTTTCGCAAACTAGCACATAATCGCCATTCTCACTAACTGCTACGCCATTAGCAAAATAAAGCTCATCCAGAAGTAAAGTGGTTTTTTTGGTACTTGGATTATATTCATAAAAGCTACCATTGGGGCGATGTTCTAATAAATCATATTTATAATCCCAAATAGAAAAGCGATTCGAAGCATCCGTAAAATAGATATTGCCATTAGGAGCGATATCTAAGTCGTCTGTAAATTGGTAATAATAACCTTTGTAGTTGCTAGATAAGGTGTCTAATTTCCCATTGGGAGCAATGCTTAGTAGGCCTTTTTCCGTATCAGCAGTGATGAGGTTTCCTAGGCTATCAAAGTGTAAGCCAAGTGGACGTCCTTGCGTTTCCACTAATGTAGAACGTTGATTTCCATCAAATTGGTAAATTTTGCCATCTTCACTTGCTCCATATATTCTTCCTTGGCTATCGACATCAACATCTTCACATTTATAACATTGACCTTCAAATAGGTATTCGGTTGCTGCTAAGATATTATTTTCGGCATAGTCTCCTGTAAATCCAGGATTATCATAGGGTTTCCATACCACGGGCTGAATAGACACTGGATAAAAACAAAGGTATGCCAAAATGAAAATAAAAAGTAGAAGGAAAAGATAGCGAAGCTTCATTTTTAATCTAAAAGTACAAAAGCCTTTCCATATTTGGAAAGACTTTTGCTGACCGTAAAACTTATCTTCTTACCAATAGTTTTTGGAGCTGGTGTTCTCCATTTCCGAATTCTATTTTAACCATGTAAATACCATCTGTCACTTGTGGATCTAAATCGATACGATATTGATAACCTACATTTTGTTGGAGGGATTGTATGATTTGTCCTTTACTATTGATGATTTGAATGCCAGTCATTTCAGTATTAGAATTGATATCAATATGTTGAGCAGTAGGATTTGGATAGATATTGATTTGTGAAGAAACATCTTCCTTCCACTCAAAGATGATAATTTCTGATAGTTCATATTGACCATTATAGTCTATTTGCTTTAGTTGATAATAATTGGAACCGCTTACTGGGAGGCGGTGGGTAAATTCATAAGTCGTCCATTCATCTGTAGTACCCATACCTTGTACTTGACCAATTTTTTCGAATGTTTTACCATCTTCACCGTGAAGTATGTCAAAATGACTATTGTTAACTTCTGAAGCCGTTTCCCAATTTAATTGGATTTGTTCTGATCGTTCTTCAGCTTCAAAGCGAACTAATTCAACTGGCAAAACTGCTGTTGAAGTCGAAGCAGTGGCAGTACAAGGACTACAATTCGTACCCGTAAAAGTACCTTCCATTGTAACTGGTCCGTTGATTTCTGGTAACGTAACTAAGAAAGTACCATCAATTCCAATTCCAGATCCATTTGTTATTATATTTTTTGTATCTGGCGTACATCCTGAGCAAGTAATGGTTACTGTGTAGGTTGTATTTGCTGGAGCACCTGTGATAAATGCGCCCACCATTGCTTGGGTACCCCCTTGAAGAGGACCTGCGGGTGCAGCTATAACAGGCGTTTGACTGTAGCCAAAAAATGGAAACAAAACTAATAATAGGGAATACAGTAGTTGTTTATTCATTTTGATTACATTTAATTAGAAAATATGAATGTTTAATTATATACCTTCAATAGTTGTGAACTCAAATGCTTACAGCGTACTAAATAACTTAGGTGTGGCCCATACATGACCGTTCTTAGACCTTTTAGAGACATTTGCAGTCGGAGTAGGAGTTTGGTAAAGAAGTAGAGAAAAGATTGAGTATAAATATATAGCAAATAATAACAATGTGCTAGGATTTTTTATTCATTTCTGTAATTAAGTAAGTTGTTATAAGTATTGTACATCTGCTCTTGAGAATAACCACGGCGGTACATTGTGAAAACAATTAGATTACAAATTTGTACCCATAGATAAGGGTTGGTATCAAACTTACGGGCAGAGATTAGGACATCTTTTTGAATGATTTTGAAAGGATGATTTTGGCGAGCTCTGACAATAATATCATAGTCTTCCATGATGATAAAATCATCTCGAAATCCATTTAATTGATCAAAGAGAGTTCTTTTGACAAATAAACTTTGGTCACCACCTCTGCACCATAGCCGATCAAATCGAGTGAAATAAGAATTAATGGCTAGTAGTGGTCTTGGCGAATCGAATTTAAATCGAAAACAACCTATTGGAAAACCTTCTCTAATCGCTTTTTGAATTTCTTGCATATAACATTCAGGAGGGAGAGTATCACCATGGACAAAATATAACAAGGGAGCAGAAGCATGTTGTGCACCATAATTCATTTGGGGGCCACGACCTTTTTGGGGAGAAAGTAGAGGTATAGCTCCTGCAGCTTTCGCCAAATCTAAAGTACCATCTGTACTAGCGTGATCAACGACAATGATTTCTTTTACCAAGTTTTGGCTGTGTGAAAATAGTCGATTTATTAATCTTTGAATGTTCTCAGCTTCGTTTAATACAGGTATAATTATGCTTACTTCCATGGTTTCTTAGTTGAACGGAAATCCATCCGTCATTTAAAATGCTTCTCCTACAGTAATATAGACGCCAGTCGTATTTGGACCTAAGCCAAAGTCAATCCTGACATTAATTTGGTCTTGTTTTTGAATAAGGATGCGTAATCCTGCTCCCACTGTATATCGTGTATGGCGAAGTTGAAGTTCATTTATTTCAGGTGCTACCCATCCCAGACCACCAAAAACAACAGCACCTAAACGCCAAAATAAGGGAAATCTCCATTCTGATTGGAATAATGCTAGTTTTTCATCTCTAAATCGGCCCTCATAAAAACCTCTTAAACGTTTGGTCCCGCCAAGTAGTGCCAATTGATTGAAGGGAATATCTCCTTCATTCCACTCCCAATAGGCATTTAAAGCTAAAATTGTTCTTCTAATTGAAATATATTTGGATACATCCAAAGAAACTTTAGTAAAGTTAAAAGGACTGCCCAAGTAGCTTCCATTTTGAAGAATGACACCTTCGGCAAACCATCCTTTTCGCGGATAAAAAATATGATCTCTGTTATCATATTGAGCTAATAAACCTAAACCAGAGAGAAAGCCTCCATCTTGGCCAGTAATATTTTCTGTGTCTAATACACCCATTTCTTCGACCTCTGTGATATCGTAGTCATCCATCCAGTAGCGGAGTCCCAAATAGGTGTTGGGACGTATTTGATAAAGCGCATTTAAGCGAACTCTTGGAAAAGTGACTCCAAATAGTTCTCCATCATAATCTTCGAAAGAATTTCCATTGCCGAAATAGAAGTAATTGTAACGATAATAACCTAGTTCGCCGTAGAAATTATACTTCCTATCTTTATAAAAAACTTGAAAAGGTAAATAAAAAAGGATTTGATCCTCAAGGGTATATGCCGCGCCGAGTTGAATTTGAGAAGGTCTAGAAATATCACTCTCTTCTGGTAATTTAAAAGTATAAACCCCAGCCACACCAAAACCCCAGCTAGTTTCTGGTGAGAGAAATACAATTGGAAGTCCAATTAGACGGCTACGCTTTGGAGGAATACTATCTGTTTGTGTATAACAGACTTGTGCGCTTATTATCGAAAGCAATAAGACTAATAATAATTTATCCTGCATATTGGAAATATAGGTCTTTCACTTGTGCTTTCATAAATCTATATTTGGCTTTTTAATTTGAATGTAAAATCAAGACACTTCTGCCAATTATTTGTTTTCTTTGAACTTCAATTACTCCAATCATTATCTTCCAAAAATAGGATCCATGAATTTGAAGTCAATTACTATCCTCTTACTTGCGGGAATTATCTTATTCAGCTGTCAACCTGCTCCATCTTCGAAAGAGATGGATAATAATAATTCCAATAATAGCGAACAGCCCGCAACAACTAATAACAGTCAAGCCAATCAACAGTCAAGCGTTTCTGATACTAATTCAGACAACTTGCAACCGGCATCTACACCTGCTTTTGATTGGCAAGGGCATAGAGGGGCAAGGGGCTTGGTTCCAGAGAATACGATTAGTTCTTTTATAAAGGCATTAGAATATCCATCGATCACTACTTTAGAATTAGATGTGGTGATTTCTAAAGATAGTCAGGTCGTAGTTTCGCATGAGCCATGGATGTCTCATCAAATTTGTAATAAACCAAATGGTAGGCCAGTTTCGGAAGATGAGGAAGGACTTTATAATATTTGGGAAATGAATTACAGCCAAATTAAACAATTTGACTGTGGAAGTAGAGGAAACGAAAAATTCCCAAGCCAAGAGAAAGTTAAAGCATATAAACCTTTATTAAGGGATGTGGTGTATGCAGTTGATAATTATTGCAAAGCAAACGGCCGAGCTTTGCCTAATTTTAATATTGAGATTAAGAATAGAGAAGAGTGGATTATGAAAAAGACTCCGGTCACTTTTGTTTTTGCAAGTATCTTATTAAAAGAAATAGAGACCTTAAAAATTCAAGAGCGTAGCTGTATCCAATCTTTTGATCGTAAAAGTTTAATTTCTGTAAAAAGAATAAATCCCAACATTACAACCGCCTTTTTGGTAGAAGCAGCTAAGGGCGTTATGACAAATATTACAACTCTTGGGTATAAACCAGAAATTTATAGCCCCTATTATAAAATGGTAACTAAAAATGTGGTAGATCAGGCGCACAAAATGGGAATGAAAGTAATTCCTTGGACGGTTAATGAAGAAGCAAGTATGAAGGCTTTAGTACAAATGGGTGTAGATGGTATTATCACAGACTACCCAGATAAGATTCGACCTGTAAAAGCAATTCTTAAAATGGATTAGTATGTTGGGATTAAGAACGACCATTTACAAAGTAGGTAATATGGATTTGGCTAAGGAATGGTATACTAAGATTTTCCAAACCACGCCTTACTTTGACGAACCCTATTATGTTGGCTATAATATTGCAGGTTATGAGTTGGGCTTACAGCCAGAAGAATATCCCATGTCTGCGAAAGCAGAAACGGTAGTGGCCTATTGGGGAGTAGATGATATTGAGAAAGAGTATAAAAGGATGTTAGCATTAGGCGCTTCAGAATGTGAAGCACCTCATAATGTGGGAGGGCCAATTATGGTTGCTACGCTAAAAGATCCTTGGGGAAATGTTATTGGTATTATTTATAATCCTATCTTTAAATTGCCATCATGATGGTAAAAGAATTTATCGAACAATCTATTTTTCGTCTTCGAGAAAATACCCAAAAGATAGAAGCTTGCCTTGATAAGGTCAAGGAGAGTAGTATTTGGCGAAAGCCAAATGAAATCTCAAATAGTTTAGGTAATCAGGTAGTTCATCTTTGTGGTAATATCCGTCAATACATCATTTCTGGAATTGGTTTGGCAGAAGATATCAGAACTAGAGACCAGGAATTTTCTATTCGAGAAGGTTATTCCAAAGCCGAACTAATTCAAATGTTAAAGGTAGTTGTAGAGGACGCCATTCAAGTTATTGAACCTTTGGATGAAAAAGGCTTAATGGTAAGGAATGTGATTCAAGGGACTGATTATACGGCTTTGGGAAACATCTTGCATGTGGTAGAGCATTATTCTTATCATTCTGGACAAATTGCCTTTTGGACGAAGATTTTGATTGAGCAAGACCTAGGCTTTTATAAGGGACTAGATCTGAATACAAAAAATAAAAGGGTGAAACAGTATAAACAGTTTGAAACGGATCGTATCATTTTGAGGGCTACCAATACAGAAGATGCCGAAATGGTTTTGGCACTTTTGAATACGCCTAAGTGGCTGCAATTTATTGGTGACCGAAATGTAAAAACCAAAGAGGATGCTGAAAAGTATATTAAAGAACGTATGCGTCCTCAGCAAGAGCGATTAGGTTTTTCCAATTATACTTTGATTCGCAAATCAGATGGAGTAAAAATTGGGAGTTGTGGCCTGTATGATCGAGAAGGTATGGAAGGAGTCGATATTGGTTTTGCACTTTTGCCTGACTATGAAAGACAAGGTTACGGCTTCGAAGCGGCGAATAGAATAAAGCAATTTGCTTTGGAAGACTTAGCTATGCCAACGATACAAGGGATTACGGCAAAGGAAAATATGGCTTCGCAAAATTTATTAAAGAAGCTTGGTTTCCAATTAGAAGGAGTGGTTAATTTGCCTAATGACCCAGAAGAGTTATTTCTTTTTAAATATCATGCTTAGCCGATTGTAGAAATATTTAAGAATGGATGTTTCTAAACTTATTTTTAGCCAACAAAAACTGGTATTTAATTACAATCCTTTTGGAGGCCTTCGTCAAGAAGAAATAAGAGATACCATTATACCTCATTTTGATTTGGATAAGATGCGCACAACGATTACTTCCAAAGAGGTATCCCTTATTCAGTTTTTAGGAAAAAAGGGGAGGGGCAAAACAACTCATCTTATCCATTTACATCAATTTTTTCCATCAGCTCCATTAATACTTCTTGATAGGAATCCCAATCTGTCATTCCTTGATGACTTGCCTGATGATCTTTTATTTATCGACAGTATTCATCATATTCCTTTGATTCGTAGAATAAAACTGTTTAAGAAAACAAATACGGTTATCTTCAGTACACATGTTTCGAGAAGCTTAGAAGCTAGCATCGCAGCTAAGGAAATAATGACGATTCATTTTAAGGGAATTACTGCTGAGCGTTTAACAAAAATTCTAAGACAGCGTATTCAGCAAAGTCTTAGAGAATCGAACCAAGTATTCGACCTAGATCAAAAGATGGTACAACGATTGATTAAGCGATTTGGTGATGATTATAGAGGAATTTTGAATTATCTATTTGATGAATTCCAAACCTAAAGCAAATGGAAA
>JAKVCU010000168.1 GCA_022448955.1 Saprospiraceae bacterium | reverse complement strand
TGTAGATTAAGCTTTGCTTTTCAGCAAAATTTATTCGCTTAAGTAATAATACGCCGCTTGGTCTATGACCAAGTGGCGTATTTTATTGAAACTGAATAATATTAGTTTCTAAATAGTTTGCCCGGAACCGTGCCTGCCGGCAGGCTGAAATGGGTACGATGAAATTTCATCTATAGGTTGACAGCTTTAAGTTCGCTCAAAACCATACACAACCTCATGTTAATCAAATATTTACAATTATTGAGTGAACTATTTTATTGTATATACAACTTTGTCTAGGCACTTATAAAACTGCTAAAATACCTTTTCAGGATAATTCTTAAGCATTCTTTTAAGAACGTTCATTCAGAAAGTCAAACATAGCTTGTACTCTGTTATAGTTAACTTGTAGCCACAAAAAAGCTTCTCCATCTTTCATCTGATTGATATAGTACGAAAAAGCTTCTAGATGCTGTTTATCTAGTAAGTCTGCATAGAATGGCATGTAGAAATTTTTAATCAAGTTATCATTTGATCGTTTTTTTTCAATGGCTTCCATAAAAATTATATGTAAACGTTTAGAAAATTGAGCCAGCTCTTTTCGCTCTTTCTCTAAATCGATAAATGGATTTTTTTGTTTATCCTCTTTCTCTATTTCTTCATCAACTTTAAACGGAAAATCATGATCTAAGGCATATTTTTTTCTAGATACAATTGTTTTGTCCCAGAAAACTAATTTTTCTACTTGATTCATTGCCTCTTCTGCTCGTTTAGAAGACGGCTCAAGCATTAAGAAATAGGTAAAGGCCATGAGAGCATGCGCACTCTTTTCTTCATCTAACTTCACAAAACCCAACAAAAAATGATTCCCTGGATACATAGCATTTAATTCAATCGATCTAGCAATCGCCTTTTTTGTTAATCGAGAATCACCCCTGAGGTATGCCGTAAAAGCTAAGTTATAATGAAGCAAAAAATATTCAGGATAGGCTCTTAGTCCTTTCTTGAAAGTACGCATGGCATCATAAAATCTACCTTTGATATTCTGTATATTACCTTTCAAAACATAAGCATCTGCAGTATACTCTCCTCCTATTTTGATAGCTTTTTTAGCATGCTTATAGGATTTACTCATTTTCCCCATAGTGTAGTAAGTATATGCCAATTCATAATGAACTACTTGTGCTTTATCATTGAGTTTAAGGGCCTGCTTATAATAGTCAGCGGCAATTTCATATTGTTGGAGTTCATATTGATGAACACCTTCATCCATTAATTTTTGAAAGGGTATTGGTTCTTGAGCAGTTAACAATTGAATAGGTAAACAAAGCGTAAATAAGAAGAGTCTCATTTTCATAAGCCAACATTTTTAAATCTCCTTTCTCAATTTAAATAAAAAAAGGCCTCCAAAATAATTTGGAGGCCTAAATCTATAGATTGTTTAATTGTTGTGTGTTATTGATTTTTATTGCTTTTCCTAAAAAGGATTTGAAGTGGCTAAATTTCAATCATAATACCAACGCTTGGCAGTAAATTGCCTTGTGCATCATCAATTTCTTTTAGTAAATAACGTTGTTCACTAATTGGTGCATCTGGATTAGTAATAATACCAGAGCCTATTGGAATGTTATTTTCGTCAAGCGGACGATCTAAGATCAATTCTGGAAGATTAACTGCATTGGAGGTCAGGTTCTCAATGTCCAAATAAATATTTAGACTCCATTTATCAAAAAACCACTTTTTATCTACCCTCAAATCAATTGTATTACTAGCAGTTGCACGTCCGCTATTTAACAAGTCAAAATCACGGACACCTCGTCCATTCACATCCCAATTTTGTACTAAAGATGATTCATCAGCAAAAGGAGTAAATGGCAAACCAGATTGGAAACGCCAGTTAATACCCACTTCCCAATTTCCGCGAAAGCGTTTACCAATAGCTAAATTAACGATATGTCTAGAATCCCAACTAGAAGGCACAAAGGTCCCTTTACTATCCTTAAATTCACTCCACCCTAAAGTATAGGATGCAATGCCATAGAAGCCCTTATACAAACGTTGTTGAAACAAAAACTCCATCCCATAAGCACGGCCTTCTGAAGTAGGGGTAGCAGACTCATTCCCAATCACACCAAAATCCCCACCAAGGTTGGCCAAAGACACTTGATCACGCAGTAAAAATGGATAGTTAGCATAAGTTTTGTAATACCCCTCTACTGTGATTTTTGAATTGGTAGCTGTATTAAACTCTAGACCCGCGACTACATGATTCGATTGTATATACTTAATATTATTATTCCTATTCACCAATTGACCATCTTCTTGATAACCTAACACAGTATAAGGAGGTAATTGGTAATAAATACCTGTATTGAAGTTTAGCGAAAGACGATCAGTAAAAGCATAAGCCAAAGAGAAGCGTGGAGAAAACTGCTCTAATGGATTATTCATATCATCTGAATAATCATTTGCATCTGCACGAAAACCTAAGGAAAGAATAAGTCTTTCTTCCATTAATTTACGGCTTGCTTGACCAAAGAAATTATACTTATTCATACTGAACTCTGAAAAGAAGTCAATCGTTTGCGGGCCAGTTGATGTAAATATTCGATTGAAAGTGCTGTTGTTATACTTTGCATATTCATAACCTACACCAAAATTGAACTTATAATCGCCTAATTGTAAGGTCTGTTCAATTCTTAATTTATTCTCAATCTCTTGTGACTTATAACGAAGGACTAAGTTTTCTTCTGAACTATCATCGTTTTGGAAATATTTCTCCGCTTCATTATTGAGCATATTTCTACTCAAGACAAAGGTCAAAAATCCATTTTCTTGATATCTCTTATACACTAAACCATTGGTGTAATTCCACTGAGGTGAAACGGGCAAATTATTCAATACAAACTGCTTATCTTCTGTATCATTGGCATCTAAGTTTAATTGAAACTGATCAATTGCCCCCAATCCGATAAAGGTCAATTCATTCTTTTTATCAATCTTATATTTCACCTTTGCTTGAAAATCATTGTAGGTAGGCAAAAATGGTAAACCAATTGCCTCAAATAAAAACTGCAAATAAGAACGACGGGCAGAAAACAGAAAAGTGGTTTTATCACTTAATGGGCCTTCTAAAGTCAAACCTACATCCGTTGCACTTACCATTAAGGTTCCACCGATACGATCATCACGGCCATCTCTCTGCTTAAAGTTAAGTACAGAGCTCATGCTATTGCCTCTGTTAGCAGGAAATGCACCACTAAAAAAATCTACTTCTCTTATAAAATTTACATTAATCAAACCCACTGGCCCACCTGACGCACCTTGCGTAGCAAAGTGATTGATGTTGGGCACTTCCACATCATCTAAGAAAAAACGATTCTCATTTGGCGCTCCACCTCTGACGATCAAATCATTCCGAAAAGAAGCCGTAGTCGTTACCCCTGGAAGTACCTGAATAACCTTTGAAATATCTCTATTTCCTCCTGGATTACGCTGAATTTCTGCCACCCCTACTGTGCGTAGCGATACTGGACTCTCTTCTGTTTTCCGAAAAGGAGAGGCTTTTACGACGACCTCTTCAAGCTGTTCCGCCTGCTCTGTTAGCTGAAAGTCAACCATAGCCGGCTTAGAATTAGTTACTTGAACTTCAAACTCTGTCGTTTCATTAAACCCTATGAATGAAGCACGTACATTATACAGTCCAGGTCCTAAGCCTTTTATTTCATAATTTCCATCTAAATCTGTCGTGGTACCAAAGTCCGTGTCTAATACCAATACATTGGCAAACATGATTGGTTCGTTATTAATCGAATTCGTGATTTTTCCTTTAATCACTCCATTTTGGCTCCAGCCAAATGAAAAACAAAAAACACTCAAAAAGAACAGAAGAAAGGAAGATTTCATAATTGATAAAAAGTTAATTTTGAAGTGGTTAAATAGTGGGATCGGCTCTTCATACCTTTCCCATTCATGACTCTCACAAGAAAACAAATAACATTTAGTGGTTTAAATTGTTACAGAAACCTAGTTCAAATCATATTTTATTACAAAAAAACACTTACAACTATTTTTTCGTAACTTACAAACAAACATGCTTGGCATTGAGTTTGTTCTTACTGCAAGAACATTTTTTATGAATTATTTTATTACTTTTTCGTAGCAAATGAACTTCGACCACCTTAAAACAATAATTGATCAACTTGAAGCATACGAAAAACTTCAGGGCAAGAATGACCTACCCAATTTTGTGCTATGGTTATTTGAGCAATATTTTGGTGAACACCAACAGCCTGGACAACCAGATATCGAATTTCATGGCTCTATCGATGATCAACTAGCCTATTCTATAGGAACCCTATTCAAGCATGCGAAGCACTATATAAAAACTGCTTTGAAAAGTACTGCCTTGAAGAATGATGCTGACTTCACTTATTTGGCTTCATTAAAAAACTTTCCTGATTTAAAAAAGTCAGAACTTATTGAACTCAACCTCCAAGAATTTTCATCAGGGATGGAAGTTATTCGACGCCTTATCAAACAAGGCTTCATTGAAGACTATGATGATCCCAAAGATGGTCGATCAAAACGAGTAAAAATTACGGAAGCGGGTAAAAAAGAGTTCCAAATAGCATTAGAAAGTATGCAAAATGTGAGTAAAATTATTGGGGGGCCTCTAACTAATAAAGAAAAAGCTAAATTATTAGTTCCATTGAATATACTTTTACAGTTCCATAGGCCTATTTGGAAAGAAGAATATGGCAACGATCTTAAAGACATTATCAAGAAACATCAATTAAATTAATGAATATTCTAATTGCAGCAGATTCTTTCAAAGATGCACTAAGTGCGTTGGATGTTTGTAAAGCTATTGAAAAAGGCCTCTTAGCTGCCAAGCCTAATCTTCAAACGACATGTTTTCCCTTAGCAGATGGTGGTGAGGGTACCACTGAAATATTACGTTTCCATTCCAATGGAGAAATGGTTTGGACAAAAGTCCACGATCCATTAGGTCGCCTGATCGACGCTTCTTTTGCCTTATCGGCAGATCAAAAAACGGCATTTATTGACATGGCAAGTGCATCAGGTCTGCCACTACTAAAAACGAATGAGCGTAATCCACTGCTCACTTCTACTTTCGGCACAGGCGAACTCATTGTAGCAGCTACCCAAGCAGGTGCGGAACGAATTATCCTAGGTATTGGCGGAAGCGCGACCAATGATGCAGGAATTGGGATGGCCGCAGCACTAGGTTTTCAGTTCTCAGACAAGAATGGACAAATACTTGCACCAATAGGAAAAAACTTAAACCACATCCATCAAATCTCATCGGAACAAGTAAGCATTAATTTATCTAAGATTCAGTTTGAAGTATTATGTGATGTAGACAATCCACTTTATGGGCCAAAAGGTGCAGCTTTCGTTTATGCAGAGCAAAAAGGAGCTCATCATGCAATGATTCAACAACTAGATGAAGGATTACAAAACATAGCTCAAGTTTTTCAAGATACCTTCGTTCATGACTTTCGTCAAATTCCAGGCGTAGGAGCTGCAGGAGGCTTAGGGGCAGGCTGTATGGCTTTTCTAAATGCACAACTCAAAGCAGGCATACAAACCATTTTACAAATTACTAATTTTGAGCAGCACATCAAAAATGCAGATTTGCTCATCACTGGGGAAGGTAAAATAGACCACCAAAGCTTACATGGAAAGTTAATCAGCGGTTTAACAAATTTAGCAGAGGACCATAAAGTACCTGTGATTGCCCTTTGTGGCGCATTACTTGCCAATCCTCAAGAGATCAACAAACTAGGCCTAAAAGCGGCATTTTCTATCCAATCTAGTCCAAAGTCTTTAGAAGAAGCCCTAAAAAATACGGCTCAAGATTTGGAGTGGACTGCTTTCCATCTGGCAAAACTGATTTTATGATAGAGAGATGAAAAGGAGTTGATAGAGGAAGTCTATTTTACTACTCAGGCATCATACGAATAACAATCCGACAACTTATTTTTGCTTTTCTTTTTGTATAAATTTCATTTATTTTTCTCAAAAAGCTCAATTCAAGATGATAAAACGATATACTTTTTTAATTTTCGTTTTCTTTGCTGCACTTTGGAGCTGCCAGCAAGCGACTGAACAAAAAACATTGGAAACGACAGCAATCGAAGATATGCAACATCTACCACCAGATGATCGCTACAGACAGCTATTTATTGATGTCCAAATGGCTAAAGTCTTTCCTGATGGAAAGACCTTTGTGGATTGTACGCCTAAGTTTCCAACCCATCAAATTTTGGAAAATTATGAAAAAGCAAAAATCGTCGAAAACTTCAATTTAAAGAATTTCGTATTTGATCATTTTGAATTACCTAAGCAGTACGCTTCTGGGTTCGAAGCGGATACCAGCCGTTCCGCACAAGAACATATTAATGCACTTTGGCCAATTCTTACACGTCAGCCTGATAAAGAAAATGTAGGAACCTTAATACCTCTACCCTACTCTTATATCGTCCCAGGTGGCCGTTTTGGAGAGATTTACTATTGGGATAGTTACTTCACCATCCTAGGCCTGCAATCGAGTAAGCAAGTAGATATGATCGAAAATATGGTCAACAACTTTGGATTTTTAATTGATTCACTCGGGTTTATTCCAAACGGTAATCGCACCTATTTCAATAGCCGTTCTCAACCACCCTTTTATGCTGCTATGCTTCAAATTTTAGCTGAAGAAAAGGATAAAGTAAGCGTTTATCGGAAATACTTGCCCTTCTTAGAGAAAGAATATGCATTCTGGACCTTTGGTGAGGATCAGCTAAAAAAAGTGGGTGATACTTTCGAACATACTGTAAAAATCGATGAAAATACCATCCTTTCCAGATATTGGGATCGTAAAAATACACCTCGCCAAGAAATGCACCATGATGATATCATGACTGCCCAAAAGACCAATCGTCCGGATGATGAACTATTTAGAGATATCCGCGCAGCATGCGAATCCGGCTGGGACTTTAGCAGCCGTTGGTTTAGAGACCCTCAAGATTTATCTACGATTCATACTACTGAAATCATCCCTGTAGACTTAAATGCCCTTCTATTTAATCTGGAAAGTACCTTGGCGAAAGCCTATGCCGCTAGCAGTAATATGAAAAAAGCAGCTGCTATCCAGAAACGAGCAAATGACAGAAAAGCTGCTATTCTCAAATATTGTTGGAACGAGGAGAAGGGCTATTTCATGGATTATGATTTTGTGAAAGGAGAACATACACCTGTAGCTTCATTAGCAGGTATTTATCCATTGTACTTCAAGATAGCCACGCCCAAACAAATTGAGGGTGTTGCTCAAATGATTGAAAAAGAATTTTTGAAACCAGGTGGCCTTATTTCCACCTTGAATATTACTGGCCAGCAATGGGATGCACCTAATGGCTGGGCCCCTTTACAATGGCTTGCCATTCAAGGCTTACGCAATTATGGGCAGAATGATTTAGCCAATACAATCAAGGAAAGATGGGTTAAGCTCAATAAAAAAGTATACAAAAGCACAGGAAAGATGGTAGAAAAGTACAATGTAATGGACCTAACACTAGAAGCTGGGGGTGGTGAATATCCAGTGCAGGACGGTTTTGGCTGGACCAATGGCGTACTCCTCAAACTATTAGTGGAAAGCGAAGCACAAAGCGATCCTCGCTTTAAAAGTAACTATTAAAAAAGTATCTATGTTTTCTTATAAAACCGAAGCATTCGGAGATTTTGAAAAACACATTTTGAGTAATCGTACAGGTCAGGCTCTTCTGGCTTGTACGCCTAGCCATGGCAGTATACTGGTGGAGCTTTCGCTAAATGGCATTCAACTCTTAGATGCTCCTCTCACACCAGAAGAATTGCGCATCAATCGCTGGTACAAAAACACCCTTCTTTATCCTTTTCCTAATCGTCTAAAAGATGGTCATTTTCATTGGGCTGGAAAAGATTATCATTTCCCTATCAATGAACCGAGTACAGATACGGCACTTCATGGATTTGGTGCCACTCGCAAAATGCAGCTCCTTGACCAAAAAACGACTAAAGAAACTGCTAGTATTACCCTTGGTAGTCAGTACATAGGAGATAATGAAGCCTTTCCTTTTCCGTTTGACTTTCAAGTGAAATATGAATTGATCGCTAATAATTCTTTTCTATGTACGTTCCGAGTAACGAATAAGGCATCACAGCCTATTCCAATGGGCTTGGGTTGGCATCCTTATTTCCAGATCAGTGATTCTGTCGAATCCATTGAACTACAACTACCCAAATGCTCCATGGTTGGTATTGACCAACGTATGCTGCCTACAGGAAAGTTATATGAATACAAAGATTTTGCGAAAGCAAAAAAAATAGGTGCTACAGTACTAGATAATTGTTTCAAATTGCATGAAAGCGGCGAGCAAAGTATTTTCTTTAGTAGTAAAAAAGGGAAATTCCGATATTTTCAAGATGCAAATAAATTCCCTTATGTACAGCTTTTCACTCCTCCCTATCGTACTTCTATTGCTATTGAACCCATGAGTTGTAATATTGACGCCTTTCATAATACTGATGGGCTGATTGTACTGGAAGAAAGTGGCTCATGGCAAGGGAGTTTTGGATTAGAAGCCTTATAAAGTAAATAAGAATATGTTCAAAGGGAAAATCAATGATTTGAGCTTGCCTGCCGGCAAAGGTAGGGTTTTGGCTAAGGCTTCGTGATGGAGCTTAGCGAGCTAAGTGACTGATCAAATCGGACGCCATAGTTCTCAAAGCTTTGGTTTTCAGGCAGTAGAAAATTTAAGCGTGCTCAAGGCACAGCTTTAAAAGCTCCCCCTAATTATTGTAGCGGGTCTTCTTTAGTAAATACTTAGATAAAACTGCTTGCACAATTAATTTGTCCATCACCCACCAGAAATTACGAAACATTCACAAGTCCATCCCCCACTCTATAT
>JAKVCU010000167.1 GCA_022448955.1 Saprospiraceae bacterium | reverse complement strand
CCTCTCTTTGGACTAGTGGATTATTGTAGGATTGGGGCAGATATTCATCTCAAATGGGAGCATCTATTATTAAAGTTCTTCAGAAATCGGGAACGCGTTTCCACAGCAGCAGCTTTAACATCTATACTTGCGAGGCATCATCTAAATAATCGTTTCTTTAGGAATGACCCTGATGTTTTTATCCTGCGAAGTGATAATCATCAATTAACATTCCAGCAGCAAAGCACTATATTAAAACTAGCTACCCTATCGGGAAATTTAGTTTTCAACTCAGATGAAATGTCTAAGTATTCACCCGAATCAAAGATACTTTTTGAATGGTTCTTGAGATGGAAGGATAGCTATATAAAATCTGTACGAACCATAGAAAAGGACTTTTATCACATTGAATTTGAGCACGAGCAACAGTCATTTGATGCTTATGCAAATCTGACATCACAATACAAAAAACTTCCTAAGTATTCGAAAATTGCGCCCTACGAGACTATTGTTTATTAGATAAAACAGAAATAGGATTATTTTTATTCAATACCTCAATCGCCTTATTTACCATATCATCTTCTTGATTCCAGATGGCATAAAAACCTTCATCTTCGAATAAATGCTTAGCAATCCTCGCTTTCAGGAATCGTTTCAATGGAGGCCTAACCACTTTCGCCTGCGAAAAATTATGTTTTACACCTTTTGTAGTGGCAAATTGAAGAAATTGATGATATAACTGATCACTTACTTTAAATGATTTTGCAAAACTTGCCAAATCATAATCGCTCAGAGCATAGCCTTCCTCCTCCATATACCTGAATACAAAGGCAGGAATATGCTGACGTAAGTTGAGGTATTCTTCATTAGTATTAATGGTATCAATGGGAATAAAGATATCAGGAGATATACCTCCTCCACCATAAACAATACGACCAGATGAAGTATAAAACCTAGTTGAATCAGCTTGCGAAATCTTAGCTTCTTCTGTTAGCTCTCCAGAACTGTAGCGATTATTGACATCATTTGCATAAGCGTCTAAGTCTTTATAAGCCTTTTGTATCGAACGGCCTGATGGGGTATAATACCTAGCTACGGTTAATCTCAAAGCAGAGCCATCTCGTAGTTTATATTGCTCTTGAACCAAGCCTTTTCCAAAGGAGCGACGCCCAAGGATGATACCTCTATCATGGTCTTGGATCGCGCCTGCTAAAATTTCACTTGCAGATGCAGAGCCTTCATCTATGAGTACTGCAATATCATCGACCTTAAAAAATGCACGCCCTGTTGACTCATAATCATTTCGATTGACCGTCCGTCCTTCCGTATATACCAGTAGCCGATCTTTATCCTCAAATAATTGACTTAATATATTGGTTGCTTGTTGAAGATATCCTCCAGGGTTATGCCTTAGATCAATAATTAAATCTTCCATTTGATGGTTATCCACCAAATCCTCTAAGGCTTTCATAAATTCTTCATAAGTCGTTGCACTAAATCTATTCACCTTAATATAGCCGGTTTTATCATCAATCATATAGGAAACATCGACACTATAGACAGGGATTTTATCTCTGGTAATCGTATATTTTTTAATATTTGCCAATCCCTGTCGATTAATCCCAATTTCCACTTCGGAACCGGGTTCTCCTCTTAATAGACTCACAATATCTTTAACTTCCATATTGACCCCAGCGATCGTCGTATCAGCAACTTGAACAATTTTATCTCCAGCTTGAATACCCACGGCCTCCGAAGGTCCTCCAGCTAATGCAGCGATCACTACTACGGTATCATCAAGCATCATAAACTCTACCCCAATACCGATAAAGTTGCCATCCAATTGTTCATTTACTTCTCGCAGTTGTTCTGAAGGAATATAATTGGAGTGTGGATCGAGTTCTTTTAAAATTCCATTGATTGCCTTTTCTATCAGCTCGTCTCGATTGACATCATCTACATATTTGGCTTCTACATAGCGAATAAGCTCTTCAATTTTGCCTTGCCCCAAGGTATGAGGATTAGTTTCATTTGATTTGTCTACGATTACTTGTGGAGCAGCTGATTGCATACGCATCCCGATAAGCATCCCCACGACCAAAGTGATGGCGAAAAGGAGAGGTAACCAAATTTGTAACTTTTTAAAGTTCTTAGATTTATCTTGATATAGCATGTATTTTTTGTTAATAGTCGCAACAATGGGTTTAATGCAAATGTCTGACCTTTATTTGCAACAAAGATCAAATCTACATCATTTTATGGGAACAATAAAATAGCAAAAAGGATGTATTTGGAAATAGTCCATTTATGGATTCTATTTTTTTTAACACTTTAAACGCAATCAAAATGGTTAATTGTGTCACTATTGCTAATTGAGCATTGTTATAAACAGATAAATAGCTACCTGTAGCGGGGATTTACACTTTCAATCACTAGGATAGCCGTTTCCATAATTTTTTTCAAAAAATAAAATAAATTAGAATAAAAGCCCACTTTTTTGAAAAAAAACAAATGAAAGTCTATTTTTGGTGAAATTTTTTCAATTACAGAACGCATGAGTAAAAATATTGAGATTGATAAATTAGATCGTCAGATCTTATCAATGCTGATGAATAATGCTAAAATGGCCTATACTGAAATTGCAAAGAAATTGTATGTTTCTGGAGGTACGATTCACGTTAGAATGAAAAAATTGGAGGATGCGGGCATTGTCCAAGGCTATAATCTTTCTGTAGACCATACAGAATTAGGCTTTGATGTAAGTGCTTTTTTGGGAATTTACCTAGATAAAAGTTCTCTTTATGATCAGGTAGCTCGAGAACTTGATAAGATTCCTGAAATTGTAGCAGCGCATTACACCACGGGCTTATATAATATTTTTGCAAGAGTAATTTGTAAGGATACCAACCATTTACGAATGGTTTTGAATGATAAGATTCAAAAAATTGAGGGGATACAGCGCACAGAGACTTTCATCTCCCTGCAGGAAAGCATCAATCGGCCTATTAGTATTTTGGATCAAGACGAACAAATTGAATAAAAAATGGGTGTTCAATGAACACCCATTTTTTGAAGATAAATTATCAGTTATGCACCTAGATAGTTTTTCAACAATTTTGATCTATTTGCAGAACGTAATTTATTGATAGCTTTATCCTTAATCTGGCGAACTCTTTCCCGAGTCAAGCCAAACTTCTCACCAATATCTTCCAAAGACATTGGATGTTCGACACCAATTCCGAAATAAAGCTTAATAACGTCGCATTGTCTTTCTGTAAGCGTGCTCAAGGAACGTTCGATTTCTCTTCTTAAAGACTGATTGTATTCCAGTTCTTGGTCGGTGCCTGGCGTACTACCATTTTCTAAAACATCCAATAAGGAGTTGTCTTCACCTTCTACAAAAGGTGCATCCATTGAAACATGGCGAGCGGCTACGCCTAACGTAGTCTCTACCTCTTCTGTAGGAATCTCTAACAAATCAGCCAACTCATCTGAAGAAGGTTCTCTTTCATACTCTTGTTCGAGCTCAGAGAACGCTTTGTTGATTTTGTTCAAAGAACCTACCTTATTCAAGGGAAGTCGCACAATACGAGATTGTTCAGCAAGTGCTTGTAAGATAGACTGGCGAATCCACCATACGGCATAAGAGATGAACTTGAACCCTCTCGTCTCATCGAAACGTTGAGCTGCTTTGATCAGACCGAGATTACCCTCATTGATCAAGTCACTTAGAGATAAGCCCTGATTTTGGTATTGTTTTGCTACGGAAACCACAAATCGCAAATTAGCTTTTGTCAATTTTTCCAAGGCAGCTTGGTCGCCTTGCTTGATTCTTTTTGCCAATTCTACTTCTTCTTCTGGAGTCAGTAGGTCAACCTTACCAATTTCTTGAAGGTACTTTTCTAGTGATTGACTTTCGCGATTGGTAATGGACTTAGTGATCTTAAGCTGTCTCATTTATAAATGCTATTTAACTTGCAAAAAAAATTCTAGTAATTAATCCAAATAGGTTATTAAAGAGGAAGGTTTTAATTGGGGTGTGAAAGTGAAGTTCTTTCAAAAAAAATGATGAGGAATAGGAACTTGTGTTGTATTTGTTTTCAATATTTACTCCTATTTTAAATTATATATTAACAGCTCACAAATTTACGCCAAAATATGGGCTTTGTCAAGACTTAATGTAGAATTAACAGTAAGTAAATATTTTACTCATCTTTTAATTAATTAGGGATACTGCTCGAAAAAAAGTTTTTTATTTGGAAAAATCATTTTTTTATTTTTTATTGTGAAGACGCTATACTAAAAAGACGTATTAAATTCTTTTTCAGTTATTTAGCTACATTTCAAAACATAACCTTTAACCAATAAACTCCTTTATGGACAGAATTAAGATTGATCTTGAATTTCTGTTTAGGGCATCTCCTGCCATTCTATACAAGTTTTTTACTACTCCCGCATGCTTAATTAGATGGTTTTGCGACGAAGTAGACATCACAGGGGATACTTTTACTTTCTTTTGGAGCGGTTCCGAAGAAGTAGCAGAACTTATAGATGATATAGAAGAAGAACGCCTTCGCTTCGAGTGGGAAGACGGAGAAGACGGAGAGTTTCTAGAAATCAGACTATCTAGATCTCCTGTTACTGGTGAGACCATACTAGAAATCACTGATTTCTGTGACGAAGATGATAAGGATGATCAAGTGCAACTTTGGTCAAGTCAGATGGAGCAACTAAGAAAAGAAACAGGTGGTTAACAACAATTCGTTATGCGTAACCTTTAGCTACGCATAACGACAAATTTAGGTTTAGGCAAAGTACTCTACCATTGACCATAGTATAAGTACTACTCCTCCCAAAGCTAGTAAGCCTGCTATAAAGTTCAATAAGCCACCTAAAAACAACAAAGCGATAATACCAACAGCAATCGCGGCCAACAACAGTAAAATTCCTAGGCGAAATTTCCCGTCGTTCCAAAGGTTTACAAGTTTATGCTCATTTTTCTGAGCTCTTTCTTCTATTTTTTTCATCAGACGATTGAACTTCTTCTTCAACTTCGCCTTTTTACGTTCTAAACGGGCTTTTTTCCTGAGCTCTTTTTTACTCACTGTCTTTTCAATAATTTCTGTGGATTTTATGGTGTTTACTACTGCGTGCATATCTGTAGGAAATATGCAAAAAAGAATAGTTGCT
Source organism: Saprospiraceae bacterium (assembly GCA_022448955.1). Lineage (GTDB taxonomy): Bacteria > Bacteroidota > Bacteroidia > Chitinophagales > Saprospiraceae > JALEHC01. Next base: position 3,990 of record JAKVCU010000167.1, on the reverse strand, counting down.
AAAGCCAGAATACTCCGATGCAGCTTCATAGGTAATTTCATTTTTGATTATAAATGTAAAAAATTATCTTCAAATTTGTATCTACTCCCTACTTTGTCAAAGTAAATATAAAAGAAGTAGTAAGTAAAATAGAACATTAAACAACGAAAGCAAATGCAAGTTTATTTCGGTCTGGCACTTGATGATGTTGCACACCCCAAAGGTTCTTCTACCATTGCCCAAGTACAATATTTGGGGCCTAGGGGCTTAATACACTTTTTAGAATCTCGATTTGGATTGACGGGTCATTCTAATGACAATGAATATCTGCGTATTGAGCAGTATCGACAGGCACTGATTCTTTTTTTGCGAAAGCGTCCGGAAGCCTTCTTTTTCGCCTCTTTTCAAGCTGATCAATTTGCTACTGCTCAAGAATTATTAAAAAGAAGAGATGAGTTAAAATTAGCAGGCTGGGATTTTTCAACACATAGCCTTTCGGTCGAGCATTCCGATCACATACCAGAACGACTGCAGTGTATTGCAGAGGTAGAAGCCATTATACAATCAAAAGGTTATAGCTTCGAAGCTGGCTTTGCAGACCGATTTTGCAATCTGTTGAACGCACTCATTCATTTCGAAAACCCCATACGACAGCTTCATCTAATCGAACCTAGCTCTATCCTACCCTATTACCTGATTAGGCTGATCAATCAATTAGAAAATAAAGCGACAAAGATCATTCCTCCTTTACATTATCCAAAACATTCAAAAGCTCAAGACCTTCCTAGTTTCCAGCAACATTTACGTAAAAATACAGAAAAAAAAGAGCTACAAGGAGATGGAAGCTTGATTATTCTGAAAGCAAAAAGAGAAACGGATTTAGCACAATTTTGCGCCAAGCTAATAGCAAAAAATAGTCATTTACGGCCAACGGCCTTACTAACTTCTAATAGTAGAACACTAGATAATGCATTAGTCCAAGAAGGGCTCCCAAGCCTTGGGACGCTATCTCCATCTCTGGCACGCCCTACCCTTCAAGTATTAAAATTAATTACAGTTTTCCTTTGGAGCCCTATTGATCCATTCAAAATATTAGAGTTTGTTTCTTTAGCTATAAAGCCCTTAGATGATGAGCTAGCGAATCGTATTGCTATGCAAATTGCACAACGCCCTGGCATAAAAAGTGATGCTTGGCAAGCAATGATTAAGGCCTACTTTGATGAAGTAGGTGATAGCGCTGCTCAAGATGAAAGCATTGATTTAAGTGAGATTCGCTATCAATATAAATTTTGGTTTGAACGACAAAGATATGATAGTCAAAAAAAGGCTGATAAAGAGGATGTAATCGATATTTTCAATTACCTCTATATCTGGGCACATCGACTTTTTGAGAAAGCAGAAAGTGAAAATACGTCTTTACTCGTATTAGCAGAACAAGCTAGACGAATTAAGGAGTTGCTAGATGCGCTACCTGAAAAGGAGTTAACCAAACTTGAATTGGAGCGAATCGTACGTACCATTTATGAACCTTCTCCCATACAGTTTCATCCTACCGAATTGCATCACCTCCCATTTGTTAATGCTCCCAATGCCATTGTTGGTCCTATTGATCAATTGTTATGGTGGTCTTTTACACAGGCGGAAGCAGATCACTTTTTTTCTAGGTGGTATCAAAAAGAAAGAACTTATTTAGAAAAACTTCATATCCAATTGAGTACTCCCAAAGATGAAAATACCATTCAGCTTTGGGAAAGAAAACATCCCATCCTGTTTACTCAGAAGCAACTTATTTTATGTTTACCTAGTATTATTGATGGTTCGGAGGCACACCCTCACCCATTGATGGGCGATTTGGAAGCCAACTTTAATCAATTAGAAAATATAATAGTTGATGTAGATAAGGGCAGCAACTTGGCCTTCCTTGAGCAACATTTCCAACTCCCGCAAAAACAGCCCATCAAGCAAGTAATTTTAGGCCAACCCAAAGCATTTATACAAATCCAATCTGGCAAATACCTGACTGCTAGAGAACATGAGACCATTTCTAGTCTGGAATCCCTCTTTTATTATCCTTATCAATGGGTATTCCGCCATAAAATCAATCTAAAAAAGTCTTCCATACTTGAAGTCGTAAAAGATAATGCATTAATTGGCAATTTGGCACATCGGTTCTTTGAACGCCTTCTTGTAAAAAACATAGAAGATATGGATCAAGCAGCGATCTATAACTGGGTAGATCAAGAAGCTAATCGCTTATTTGAAAGAGAGGGGGCTGTACTGCTCATGTATGGTCGAGAGCCTCAAAAGATCAACTTCTTAAATAAAATTAAATATGCCGCCTGGAGCTTGGTCAATACCATTCGAGAAAATGGATGGAAAGTAGTAGGTACAGAAGTGAAACTAGAGGCTAAGTTTCAAAATACGCCCATTAATGGCCGTGCAGACTTGGTACTACAAAGGAAAGATGAATTTGCCGTAATTGACCTAAAATGGCGAGGAGATAGAAGAAGGATTGAAATCATTAAAAATGAGGAGGACCTTCAGCTGGTATTTTATTCTAGACTATTGAATGATAATCATTCTTGGGCACATACCGCTTATTTTATCATCGAAAAAGGGAAAATTATTGCTAGAAATGAAGCTGCTTTTTCTGATATTACTCCTGTATCGCCTAAGAGTGATCATATTAGTACGAACGAACGCATCCTAGAAAAAATGCAAAAGACATTCCAGTGGCGTTTGCAACAAGTACAAAGCGGACAAATTGAAATCCGATGTACGCAAACTAAAGATGATCTTGAAGAGTACTATCAGGAAATATTGATGGATATGCTAGAAATGAAAGATGAGGATGCCTATTATGATGATTATAGAACGTTGATCAATCTGATCCACTAAGCATTTATTTTTCTTTCCAAATAATATCACCAAAGCGATCAATATAAGCCCAATGACCTTGATATTCGACTAAGGCTAAGCCATTCCGAAAAGGAAAGACTGTCTCAAACTGAGGCAAGATAACAATATGGCCATCCGTATTGACGAACCCCCAATTTGCATCGATCTTGACTTGAGCTAAGCCATCAGAAAACACACCTGCATCTTCAAACTGAGGTTCGATAACCAATTCACCCTGCTTATTAATAAATCCAAAATGCTGATTTTCTTCTACTAGGGCCAATCCTTCGCCAAAATCACCTGCAAAGTTAAACCGAGGTGGTACTACAATATTCCCTTCTTGATCGACAAATCCAAATTTATAATCTTGGATAATAATAGCCATTCCATCGAAGAATTCTCCGTTAGTAAAATCGTCGACTAAATCAAATTGTGGTTCGAGCAACAGATCACCTTTTTTATTGAGGAGCCCCCATTTATCATTTCTCACAATTACAGCTACTCCCTCTTGGAAAGGAAATGCTTTTTCAAAAGAAGGTTGGATGGCTAGATTACCTTTTTTATCAATATACCCAAACTGCTCATCGATGCACACAGGTGCCAAGGCCCCTCTAAACTCAAAAGCGTGATCGAATTGAGGTTCAATTTCGAAAACACCCGTTGGCTTAATGTAACCATAATATCCATCGAGGCTTACTGCAGCCAAGCCATCGCTAAAATCGCCTGCATCATCAAATTGGATAGGTACTTGAATATCTCCTCGAATATTGACATAGCCCCATTTATTCACCAATTTAGCTTTCGCTAAATCTTCTTCAAAGTAGCCTACAAATTTGAAGACATGCTTGAGCAATAAACGCCCCATGGTATCCATGGGTACCAATTTATCATTCAGACGTACTCGGGAAAATCCATTGTAAAAGTCTTCTGCTTCAAAGTACTGAGGCTCGATTACGATTTCCCCATGTTGATTGATAAAACCAAACTTACCTTTTTCCCGAATTTTAAATAGCAGCTCCTTCATGTGGGTTTCGATTGGCTGCAAATATACCTCAAGTAACGCTTAAATAATAACCTATCAATATCTTCTAGTCTTTTTGACCAATATTCTTA
>JAKVCU010000166.1 GCA_022448955.1 Saprospiraceae bacterium | reverse complement strand
TCAAGGGGCTTTTTCTTAGATGGGTGATATTTGTTGTTATTCCCCATATTTCCAACTAAAAAATCCACATCACCATCTCCATCAAAGTCTGCTGCTTTGATATCAAACCACCATCCGTTCATATCTTTAATACCCCATTCCTCAGAAACATCTGTAAAATTGCCTTTATCATTTTTGAAGAAGGTAGGATGCATCCACTCTCCAATGACCACCAAATCTATTTGTCCGTCACCATTAAAGTCGGTCCATTCCGCATCTGTTACCATTCCACACCTTTTGATGATTTCAGGAGTACGATCAATGAATTTTCCATTGACATTAGATAGGATAAAGCTATGGCCCGCATCTGGATAAGAACCTGGTACGCCACGTCCACCAACAAATAAATCTAAATCACCATCATTATCATAATCAGCTGAAGTAACACAAGAACCATTGTATGGTAATTTCTCCAAACGACTGGGTGCTGAACGGAAGTTTCCGTTTCCTTCATTGATATAGTACTGATCTTGATATTTGGCGTTTGGCTCATTAAACTCATGGCCACCACTAACGATGTAGAGGTCGAGGTCTTGATCGCCATCTGCATCGAAGAAATGACAGCCCATTTCTTCCACTGGCTTGGCAAACTCCCAAGGTTGGGAAGGTGCTAATTCGAAAGGCCCTTTTTCGGTTTGTAGATAAAGGGCACCACTTTGTCCACTTGCACCACCAACATAAAAATCTGCTCTTCCATCACCATTAACATCAGCTACTGCAACCTTTGGTCCGTTGCGAGATTGCATGTGTGGAAGTAATAACTCACGACCAAAATCATCAAAATCATTTTCTGTATGTGTGAATTGAATACCCAGTTGATTGGTTAATTCTGCAAATGGACGTTGGCGATCAAAAGGAGATTTAAAGACATATCCTTGCCCTTGCGCCATATCCAAAGTAAGTCTTTGATTGGCTTTTACATTAAGTGCCCTATGTACTTGGCCATTAGGAAAACGTACCAAAATACTATCTAATTGATCGATTTGGCCTAAACCAAAATGCAGGAGTAATTCAGAAGAAGATTGAAAACCACGAGCTGGGCTCAACTCTTGCATTTGTTCTTTTCCATCATAATAAATGCGAGCGGTTGTGCCAATCCCTTCAGGATTTTTAGCGGTGCCTTTTACTTTGATTTGCAAGAAGTGATTGCCGTCAATATTGTTATTCTTGTAGATATGAGCAACTTCATTATTGTTATTGACAATTAGTTCTAAGTCTCCATCTAGATCTAAATCTGCGTAAGCTGCACCGAATGAAAAACCAGGATGTTCAAGACCATATGCCTTGCTCGTATTTTCGAAACTTAGGTCTCCTTTATTTTTATAAAAATGATTCGATACTTTTTGGGTAGGTGCTTTTTTAGCGAGTTCCACAAAATCTTCATAAGCTACATCGTCTGGGTTTAGACTCTTGACCATTTCGATAAAGTCATTATTTTGGATGTCTTTATTGATGCCGTTGGTGATATAAAGGTCTTTGTAAGTGTCATTATCAAAATCTGCTGCTAGAATAGACCAACTCCAATCTGTACTAGAGATACCTGCCAATTGTCCGATATCACTGAAATAGCCAGCGCCTCTATTGAGCTGTAGTACATTGCTCATAAATTGGTAGTGATAACCTTGCTTGACATTATTCCAGAAGGTTTCGGTACTCATAGAGCCCATATTAGTCTTTGAGCGATAGTGATCAGATGATTGCATATCTACAACCATAATGTCCATGAAACCATCATTATTCATATCTGCAATATCTGTCCCCATAGAGGAGTAGCTGGTATGCTTAAATTGGCGGCTTAAGTTATCTTTAAAAGTACCGTTCCCTTGGTTGATCAAATACCGATCTGGTTTTTCATAGTCGTTGGCGATGTAAAGATCCATATAGCCATCTTGATTGACATCAGAAGCGACGACTCCCATGCCAAAAGAATAACTTTCTACACCAGCTGCTTTGGTTTGATCGGAGAAAATTTCGTTGCCATCATTTCGGAACAGCTTATCGCTAAATGTATATGGAATTTCGTTGACTTCCATGTAAGCCAATTTCTGTTTAAAGTTGTTGGATGGTGTATTCAGGAGGTACATATCTAGGTCACCATCATTATCGTAATCAAAGAAAGTAGCTACAGTAGAGTGCCCTTGATCTGCAAGGCCATAACGTTGGGCTTCTTCTTTGAAAGTGCCATCTTTTTGGTTGATGAAAAGTAGGTTTCTTCTTTTTTCCTCATCATTGCGGTCGATGTTCCACCAGCTTTTGCAAACGTAGATATCGGTCCATCCATCCTCGTTGATATCAACCATACTTACCCCGGAAGACCATCCATCAAACTTACCAATGATGGAGGATTGTGAAACATCTTCAAATTCTAAATTCCCTTTATTGAGGTATAAGGCATCAGGTACTTGATTACCTGCGAAGTAAATATCAGGTAGGCCATCATTATTGACATCACCAATAGCTACCCCGCCACCATAATATACCGATTCCCAAACTAGGTGATTGAAATTGACAGTTTCGTTGATATTGTTGTTGAATTTTACACCACTCTCTTCAGGAGAAAGAAGCTCAAACCGGCTATCAGCATTACTTTCAGAAGGCGAAAGATTGACTGTCTTGTTGTCAGAACTTGAACAATTTTGAAGGAATAATCCAAAGAGGATAAGTGTAGGAAGAAGTTTAATTAATTTCATTTCATCACGTTTTGCAGTGAACAAAAATCTCAAAAATCGTTGACTTCTCCCAATAAGTGAAGGCGCAAAATATAGGATAAATAGTAGAAAAGACTATGAACGATCAAATTGTACACTGTCATACAATTTTTCCATTTCGAAAGATAATGGAAGACTTTTTAATTGGACAACTCTATCTAGGCCGATAAAACGATCAATTTCCCAAGTATTTTCATCTGTTTAAAATTTTTCCGCAAGCGGCAAAATGCAGAATTCCGATTAATTTCGGAACTGCACAAATAGAACCGCTGCGCTCCTGCCTACGGCCGACAGGTTTTAGCCTAACTACAAAAATCATGCGTAACTTTTCTATCGTCAGTTTCTTACTATTTTTGAGTTGACGCCGTGCCTGCCGGCTGGCAGGAATTTATTATACAAGCAATTTTGACTAGCCGCTTGTAGATATTTCCACCAAGAAAACCATGATTAAGAGACCCATCCGTCATAGCTAATACTGTTCCATTTTCGTATTCATGCTTGACTTCACTAGTTTCCTCTAGTTCTATATATTCACTTTTGGTTATAAAATTAATTTGTCTACTCCCATTTTTTTGATTTGATATATGCATACTTTTCCCACAGACAAGTTTAAAGTAAATTTTATGGTAGAGATTCAAACTAATGTTGAATATAAAAATTCATTAAATTTCAGCATTACGTTTATTCTTTCGGACTAGCGATGCGAAATAGGCCCATAAAGGTAAGCGAAAGCGCATCCTTTATGGGAGACCGAAGGGCCGAGCGAATAGCGAGCTGTGAAGCGTAGCGACCCCGCAGGGGGAGGCCCTTAAAAAGCATTATTGTCGAGCAACCTTTAACTCCATTGCTGCTAGGAAAAGAACAATGATAATTTCACCAGAAATGTAAAGCCAACCTAGGGTGGTGATGCTTTCAATGTGGTAAAAAGTAAAGCTGAGGGAAAGGATACAATAAGAGATGTTCATCCATGCTATGCCTTTGAGGTAAGGAGCAAGCTCAGTGCCTTTCAGGCGATAGCAATACCAGTCATACAATGCAAAAAAACAGGGAATAATAGCTAAGATGTATAAAGCTGAAGGCGGAATACCAAAGATAGATTCAAACTGCACCAGTACGATGCCGAGTAGGAATGCGGAGAGCAGCGCACCAAGGCCATCGACTAGGAAGACTTGGCGAGGGGAGAGATGAAACATAGTCGGTTTTAAAATAAAAACCGATAAACTCAGTGTAGAGTTTATCGGTGAGTCGCAAAATATACTTTGCTTTTATGTACGTAGTCTATTATTTCAACTGTACTGGCAATTTAGCCATAGTGTCATCCCAAGCAACAATGATATTTACGTTGTTAGCATCTTTCTCTTCTAGAAGGATAGACATGGCTTCTACAGTAGAAGGTGTTTTAGCTGTCTTGGCATTAACCGTAACGACGTTTGTGCTTTCATCGTGGTTGTAGTGGCCCCAAGAGTTGATATTGGTATGTACGATGAAATCCCAGCTTCCTTCATTTACTTTAGCAGTAAGACCATACTTACCCGCTTTGATTTCTTTGCCACCGATCATGACATCTTCGAAGAAAGTGATGATGGTTGTTTCGTTAGCACCAACTCTCCAAAGCTCTCCATACTTTAATAAACCACCGAAAACGTCACGATCTTTCTTCTGTGGACGGCTAAATACAATGCGGATTTTTGGAGCTCTTGCTTCGTAATCAGCTTCGTCTTTAGCGTAGTTTCTATATCTTGAATTAGCTGGATATTGTACTAAATCCATTGGACTGGCATTCAAGTCTGCATCTAGGTAAGCAGGATTTAAGTTGATTGGTAGGGCAGCTCTAGTGTGATCCCAGTGGAAAACCATGTGTACTTTTCCATCATTGATTTTCTGGAAACCAATCGTAAATGCTTCTAAACCTTCAGATACACCCTCTGCAGCGATAGTTGTATGTGCGACATCCATATCTTTCTTACGATTGCTGGTACCAGCAATGAAACGTTCTTTCGAGATGCTAATGTCCCAAGAAGAAGGGTGAACAGTAGCAAAGATGGTATAAGTACCAGCAGGAACGAAAGAACCACCAATTTCAACATTTTGGTAGAATGTTACTTCTGTGGCTTCGTTGGCACCTAATCGCCATTCTTTTCCATAAGGAACAAGGCCACCAAAGATTTCACGTTCTTTCTTTTGTGGACGACAGTAAAGTACTTTGATTTTTGGCTGAAGATCTTTTGCTGCATCACCCATATAGTTTAAGTATGCAGATTCTCTTGGGTAGTGTGCCTGATCCATTGGGCTAGCGTCCAAGGCAGGGAATTCTAAGTCTTGTGCTTGAACGGTGAAAGCGATCATTAAAGCACAAAAAGTTAGCAAAAATGTATTCTTGAAATCCATAATTGTGAGGTTTTATTGGAAATAAAGGGCAAAAATAGCATTCTCCTCCACATTTTAAACTGCTATGAGGGTAGATAATTTCGAAATTGATCTAATGACGGACAATATGGTCATTTTTATGGAGAAGTTTTTTGTTATTGTCTAGAATATAATTTTGGGCGATCAAGGTTCTAAAAGATATAGAATGAGTAGATTTTAATCTGATGGAGCGATAGTTTAGATTGAAAGTGCGAGTAGGCTTAACAGACAGATTATTGTTTTTCTAAATAAATTTTTAGGCTAATCTAAAAATATTAATTGCTTATTCTAATTTTTTTATTAAACTTGTACTGTGAGTGATTGTTATACAATCCTATACGTGTTTTCATATAAGGAAATAGACAACCATGGGAAAAATTATCAAACACATAGGGCTTATATGTTTCTTATCGGCTCTTTTACAATCGTGTTCTTCTTCGGATACATTTGACGAAAGTCGGCCATTACAAGTTGTTGCGACAACGAGTATGGTCGCGGACTTGGTAAAGAACATTGGTAAGGATTCTATTCAGCTTACTTCCTTGATGGGGCCAGGTGTTGATCCACATTTATATAAAGCCACACAAGGGGATTTGAAGCAATTACGAGCTGCTGATATTATTTTTTACAATGGTTTGCATTTAGAAGGAAAGATGGGAGAGGTATTTGAAAAGTTAGAAAGGATAAAAACGGTAGTACCGATTGCTAGAGGAATTGCTAAGGATCGATTAATAAAAGATCCAGAATACGAAGATGCGCCTGATCCACATATTTGGTTTGATATTGAGCTTTGGTCTGGTACCATAGATAATATTTTGGGTACGTTAGTTGAAATGGACCCAGACAATGAATTATACTATACCAAAAATGCACAAGATTATAAATCGCAATTATCAGAGTTAGATATATGGGTGAAACAACAAATTCAATCTATTCCAGTAGACCAACGTATTTTGATTACTGCGCATGATGCCTTTAGTTATTTTGGTCGAGCTTATGGTTTAGAAGTGAAGGGTTTGCAGGGTATTTCCACCTTATCTGAGTTTGGATTACGCGATCGAGTTGACTTAGTTAACTTTATTGTTGAAAGAGGTATTGCTGCGGTATTTGTAGAAACATCTGTTTCAGAGAAGAATATCAATTCGATTGTGGAAGGTTGCCGTCAAAAAGGGCATCGTGTGTACATTGGAGGCAACTTATACTCAGATGCTATGGGGGCAGAAGGGAGCTTTCAAGGGACTTATGTAGGTATGGTGAGAGCTAATGTTAATACCATTGTGAGAGGGTTAATGCTAATACAATAATTATGGTACGAAGAAGTACGCAGAATGCGATTAGTATGAAGATAGAAGCAAAAGAAGTAGCTGTTGAATTTCATGATTTGACAGTATCCTATGATAAAAAACCAGTGCTTTGGAACATTGACATGACTTTGCCGAAAGGCAAGTTGATTGGCATCATTGGTCCGAATGGAGCAGGTAAATCCACTTTAATCAAATCTGCGATGGGTTTACTGCCCCTAAGCTCTGGATATGTTCGGATGTTTGACCAAGCTTTAAATGATATTCGCCAGCAAGTGAGTTATGTTCCACAACGAGAAACGGTTGATTGGGATTTTCCTACTTCTGTTTTGGATGTCGTATTGATGGGGCGTTATTCCAAGCTAGGATTATTTAAACGAGTAAGAAAGGCAGACAAAGAGATGGCTATGGCATGCTTAAAAAAAGTAGGCATGGAAGCTTTTACCAAACGTCAAATTTCACAGCTTTCGGGTGGGCAACAGCAGCGAGTATTTTTAGCGAGGGCTTTAGCCCAGGATGCTGATTTGTATTTTATGGATGAGCCTTTTGCGGGGGTAGATGCTGCTACAGAGAGTGCTATTCTTGATGTACTTCGGGAGCTCACTACACAAGGAAAAACGGTGATTGTTGTCCATCATGATTTGCAGTCTGCTGCAGCGTTTTTTGATTGGATTGTATTATTGAATATGCGCTTAGTTGCTGTAGGGCCGATTGAAGAGGTGTTTACGAATCATTTATTACAAGAGGCCTATGGGGGTAAGTTGACGGTACTTTCAGAAGTGAGTGAATTGATTAAGAAACGTAGGATTCCAAGTCGTGAACGGTATTAGGAGATTTTGTGAGGAGAGACTATGATACAGTGTGAATTTGAGACTTTTTGTTTTGACCTTAAGTGGTTAGGCTAGAACCTGTCAGCCTCTGGCTGAAATTAGTATAATAAAATTCAGCCATAGGCAGACAGATTTTAACATCCCTACAAAAATCATACGTAACTTTCTTATCGTCAGTTTCTTATGATTTTCGTAAGGGCAATTTTATTATACAAGCAATTTTGACTAGCCGCTTAATTTTTTAGTTCGAAAAAAATGATGGAAACTTTAAGGACATTTTTTTCATTTTCGGATCCCAATATAGTTGCGGTTGTAGTAGGAGCTATGCTCTTGACTGCTTCCTCTGCAGTTGTGGGGACTTTTACCTTACTAAAGAAAAAAGCTTTGGTGGGAGATGCGGTTGCCCATGCCGTTTTACCGGGAATTTGTTTGGCATTTCTCCTTTCGGGAAATAAGCATCCACTGTTGCTCATTGTTGGAGCGTTTGTCACTGGTTGGATTTCATTAGTATTGATTGATTATATCACTGCAAAATCCAAGATCAAAGAAGATACAGCTATTGCTTTGATTTTATCTGTTTCTTTTGGGGTAGGGATTCTGCTGCTTACTTACATCCAAAAAACTGGTAACGCGGCACAAACCGGCTTGGAGTCTTTCCTTTTTGGAAAAGCAGCAGCATTAGTCGGCCAAGATCTGTGGGTTTTTGGTGTAGTGGCTGTTCTATTGATACTGATGGTAAGTCTATTTTTTAAAGAATTAAAACTTATTGCTTTTGATGAAAATTATGCTGCGGCATTAGGTTTGCCAGTAAGAGCTTTGAATTTATTACTTACTTCTCTGACCGTCTTGGCTGTAGTAACGGGTATCCAAGCGGTCGGGGTAGTATTGATGGCAGCTATGCTCATTACACCCGCGGCAGCGGCGCGTTTCTGGACGAATGATGTATTGAAGATGACAATCATCGCAGCTTTGATGGGAGCTTTTTCTGGATTGGCGGGTGCATTTGTTAGTTATACGGCTCCGACTATGCCGACTGGGCCTTGGATTGTTATGATCATTTCTATCATTGCATTAATTTCTTTCTTTTTTGCGCCAAGCAGAGGAATTATTTCCAAATCTATTGAGCAGCAGCGTTTGCAGTTTTTGATTATGGAAGAGAATCTTTTGAAGGAGCTCTATCACTTAGGTGAAATAGATGAAGATCCCTTTAAGAGGAGAACGATTGATGAGCTGATTGCGAAGCGATTCTTTCCGCGTTTACCACTAAAAAGTGCGCTAGGTCGTCTACGGCGACAGGGCTATATTTCCCGTAAGGAAGATGGTTTTCAACTGACGAAAGAGGGAAGAACAAAAGGGAAAAGAGTAGTGAAACTACATCGTTTGTGGGAGTTGTACCTATCCCGTTATATGAAAATTGCACCTGACCACGTACACGAAGATGCAGAGACGATTGAACATGTCATCACTCCAGCTTTAGAAGCGGAGTTGGAGCGATTAATGGATTATCCGGAATTGGACCCACACGATAGTAAAATTCCTTATTAATGGATGCATTATACATCATACTGACCGCAAGCTTGTTTGCCATTTCTTGCAGCTTACTAGGGAGTTTCCTTATTCTCAGAAAGATGGCAATGGTCGGCGATGCCATTTCGCATGCGGTACTACCAGGAATCGTTATTGCTTTTCTTTTGACAGGTTCTAGAGACTCCTTTGATATGATTATTGGTGCCGCTTTATTAGGTGTATTTACGACCTTCTTGATTGAATTTTTTCACAAAAGAGCTCGTTTACAAACGGATGCTGCGATTGGTGTGACTTTCACTTGGTTGTTTGCGCTTGGCATTATTCTGGTTTCTTTATACGCAGGACAAGTCGATGTAGATCAGGAGTGTGTACTTTATGGGGAGATTGCTTACGTACCCTTGGACT
>JAKVCU010000165.1 GCA_022448955.1 Saprospiraceae bacterium | reverse complement strand
AATAGTAGCTTGGTCAACCACTTACTATCCTTTTTATCCGTCTTGCGGCCAGGGACGTTCTTTACATGTCGAGCATTCACTAAGATCACTTCAAAATCAGCCTCTAAGATATTATACACGGGCTTCCAATATACTCCCGTACTTTCCATCGCTACATGTGTAATACCATTTTCTAACAACCATTGGCGTAGCTTCTCTATAGCTTCCGTATAGCTAGCATATTCACGCGTCTCTTCTACTATATTCGTACCTCTAATGGTCGCAACCAACAGCTTCTTGTGTATATCTATGCCACAGCCTCGGGCTATGACTTGCTCAAATTGTATGTTTGTCTTTTCCATCTCCTATTTTGCTACCCAATTTAATCATTCCCTTGTGTGTCTAATACTTTAGTCATGGACGATTCATGTGTTTAAAGTTTTTCTGCAAGCGGCAAAATGCAGAAAAATTTCTGCACAAATAGAACCGCTTTGCTCCCGCCCATGGCCGGCAGGCTCCCATAATATTTATTAATCATACGCTTGTGTGTTCACCTAAGGCGGATGATTAATAAAGATCATGCTCTTTTCATCAGTATTTGACCAGAATAATATTTCTAACTTTATGTGAGCTAGTTTGTTTTGGTCAGTTTGCTAAAATAAGAATGAAAAAATATAATTTATCCTACCTTCAATTTTAAATTATGCAAAAAAGGCATCAATATCAATCTAAGCTTATTTGGACCGGCAATAAGGGAAGTGGAACTTCAAGTTATAAAGCTTACGAAAGAAGTTATACTATAAATTTTGCAGGTAAACCTCTTATGGAGGGTTCTGCTGATCCAGCTTTTCGTGGAGATCCTAGCAAATATAATCCAGAAGAAATGTTAATTGCGTCATTGTCCTCATGTCATATGCTTTGGTATTTACATTTATGTTCGGTAGCAGGTATTCGTGTAAAGGAATACGAAGACGAGGCTAAGGGAGTGATGGTAGAGTTGGAAAATGGAAGTGGAAGATTTGTAGAGGTCGTTTTATATATAAGTGTTGTGATTCAGCAACAGCAGAATATGCAAGAAGCAGCGCAATTACATGAGCAAGCCAACAAAATGTGTTTTATAGCCAATTCCTGTAATTTTCCTGTAAAACACCAAATAGAAATTAATGCTATTGATATATAAGTGCATCATTTTCTACTAAAAAAAGTGCCCCGTTTTTTATACAAAAAACAGGGCGTACCAAAACGTATTCAACTTTATTCTAAGTCGCTAGCCTTTATAAAAGGGCAGCGGTTGTTTTGAAACATTACATACAAAGAATAACTTCCAAAATCAAATATTGTTGTTGTATGTGGACATAAATATAGGTATAAAATGACTTATAGGTATTGATCTTCAAGAAATCATACCGACAATATTTCAATTATCCGAAAAATAATCAATAAAGCTTAGTCACTGTTAGTGGATTTATTGTTCAAGTTGAAATGCTTGACCGTTGGGTTGGTGCTTATTACCAATAGCATCCAGCCTATCAAAGAGGCTAAGGCAAAAGCTCTAATGCTTACTTAAGGAAAGACGTCCCCTATTGCCTCTAGTTGCAATTCACCATCTGCAATTATATGCATTTGCTTGAACTTCAAACTATGTATAATCTGGCCACAGCTATCCGTAAAAGAAGCATATGGAGAAGTGGCCTCAATGGTTTGTTCTACGTTTTGAATATCCCAATCAAAGTAACCTTTCTCCTCAAGGAAGTTACGAGCAATGATTTTACTCACGACACGACTTTGGTATTGACCTTCTATGCAGCCAACATTATGTAAGAGAGCAGCTAAAGAAAGAACTTCTATTTGCTGATTGGTCATTTTAGATTGTAAGCCTTTTGTAACGCAATCATTTTTGAGATCCATTGCTAGATCTAGTTGAAAATCACGATAACCGGCTGGCAAAAACTCGGTATAAAGCCATTTTACAAATCTAAATGTATCATTGACAATTGGGCTATTCATTGGAATGAAATTTTGGATTCAAAAAATAATATTCATTCCTGCTATTCCATGCTAATAAAAGAAACTATTTATTTCAATGACAATTTGAATAAACTACTTTGCATTGTCAAATTCGCTCCTCATTTTTTGGTTTAAATACGCCGAATCATCTACCAAATTACTTTCTATATTCTACAGGTATGGCAACATAAATAAAAATACAACGGAGCTAACTAAGAAGGCGGCAAAAGCTGCTCGCCAGATATTCTGTTTCCATTCCATTTTAGATACTTTTTTGTTTACAAACTATTATAAATATGATCATATTACCAAAAAATAACGCTCAACAAACATTATTATTAGTTGAAGTACAGTTTTTTCTAGTTAGAATTGGATGATTAAATACTGACTATATCCAAGTCCACAACTAGAACGTTTTAACCACCAAAAAGATCGAAAAGACTCAATTATTAGGTTGTTAAATTTTATAATACGTCAATTGAGGATGAGTAGAAAGGAATTCCAATCCTGGCTATTATTCAGGTGGTAATGAATGAAGTGATTTTCACTTCGGCGAAGATAGTTGTTCGATAAGGCACAGAAAGTACTGAGCCTTATCGGCTTAATATGGTGATTTTTTTACATTTTTTCAACTCCTCCAGACATTAATTCCCTGATTTCAATAGAATTAGGATTCCCTGCATATTTGATGCTACCTCCAGTATTAGCAGAAGCTTCTAAGTATTCGCTTACAAATATTTTGACTATACCACCTGTATTGGCTTTGATATAAGCTCTTTGAGTTGCCAACTTTTCGCAATCACATTGGGCACCAGTAGCCACGCTTATATTTTGTGTAGCGGAATTTCCTCTTAATTTTAATAATCCACCCTCTGTTGCAGTAGCTTCAATTGTACTAGTTTCTAATTCTGCTATTATCCAGCTGCCACTTCCAGCTCTTAATTCTAGTTTATCTGCTTTGATAGGATTTTGACTTTCAATTGTAGCGCCAGCACTCGCACGAAGACCACGAAGTTGACGATAAGTGACATATGCTTTTACTTTTACATTTTTATAGAATAGAGATTTTACTAATTTCAAGCGTAAAGTTCCGCTTTTTACTTTTACAGAAACATCCTCCTCATCAATGCCCTGGGCTTCAATTCGAATACTTTCTGATTCGCCCTGCTGGACAAATACTTCAATATTGCCTGTTGCACGAACTTGGTCAAAAGCATTTAAGCTATGCTGTGCGGAAATTTGATTAGAGAAGAAAAGACTTAAAGAGAGTCCTAGATACGCTACTTTTCTGATTGTTTTCATAAGTAATCTATTATTTTATTAATCATTAGGATGAAAGAACCCTTTGGGGTTCTCATTTAAGTAAATAAGAATTGTATGTTTATTCACACAAATCAGAACAGTATTTACTTGATAAATGATTTCTTGTATAAATAGAGATGATTAAGAGTAGTAGCTACCCCATAGGCGAAGTCTTTTTTAAGTATTTATTAACGAGATAAGAGAGCATATTCTTATCCATTAGTCCCCTCCTGTCTTATATTTTAACTAATGGTTAACTTATTTCATTTCCATAGGTGCAATAATCCGGAAGAAATGGAATACTAGTTGTACAACTAAATTTGCACCCTGCGTTTCTTTTAAAGCATTGGTTTGATTCATCCAAAAAATGATAGATTCTTCGAAATTCTTTTGTTCTATTAGGCCACCAATGATATTTATATCAAAATATGACAACTATAGGTCTTGAATATTTTTTCGTTTTTCAAGGATAATCCTTGTTAAAGCAAGAAAAAGCTTGCCGATCTTCCGTTAGGGAAATATTATGAAAAAACTCGCCCAATTGGTAACAAACCTTGAATACACTCCATAAATATTCGAAAACTGATCATCGCAAACCTATCGAGACAATTTCCTGATTAAGGAGAATCCATTTTGTTTTTAACCTCAAATAATCAATTATGAAAAAAGCTTTAATGCTATGCTTATTTGCGCTTGTAGGCGCAACGACTATGTCTTTTGCAAACGTAAATCCTGATCCATGCCCATGTGAGGGCGGATATGTGGAGATACAACTGTATTACTTTGGTCCAGATAATGTCACCATTCAAGCCTATAGCGATAGTGATTTGAATCCAGCAGATTTGATCACGACTTTCCCCAATGTCTCTAGTGGTGATTTGATTGTGGTAAGTGGTGCTGGTTTACCGGAAGCTAAGTTAGGTGTACATACCTACTTGACGTATACCGTTGGAGAAGAAGCATGTACAACCTCAATTTACTCTCGTTGTCCAACTAATGTTTATCCAAATGCCTTGGAAGAATTAAAAATTTTGGGCAAGACTTTTGGTCATTTTACAGTTTACGCCCATACAGACGAGGCCAACAATAGCGAGTGTACTTTGGATAATGCAGATCAAGATTGGCATGTTGGTGGAAATATAGTAGGACCAGAAAAGAAAACTTTAGGTACACGCAATAACGAAGATGTTATTATTATCTCTAATGACATACCACGGGGTATTATTACACGTACAGGAAATTTAGGGTGGGGGACTCAAACACCAAGTACTGATTTCGATCTTCAAGGAAATGCCCTGATTAATGAAACGCTAACCGTAAATGGCCAAACAAGGATTAATGAGGTGACCCCATCAACGGATGCTTCTAACGGAGCTTTAACTGTAGCAGGGGGAACGGGTATTGCAGGCAGTGCAAATATTGGAGAAGATTTAGATGTAAATGGCGAAGCAATAATTGGTAATGATTTCACTGTCGAAGCAGCAGGCGTAACAAGATTACAAAATACAATGCAGTCAACTTCTCCATTGAATGGTGCGCTAAGCGTTTCTGGTGGAGTCGGTGTAGGAATGAATTTAAATGTAGGGAATGATGGATACATATTTGGACTAGTAGGTATTGGTACCAATACTGTTCCAGTAGGATATCAGCTAGCTGTCAATGGGGCAGTGATTTGTGAAGAGGTATTAGTTCAATTATCTGGAGACTGGCCAGATTATGTCTTTGAGCGTACTTATGAATTGCAGACTTTAAAGGAAGTGGAACAATTCATTGCTCAGTATGCTCACTTACCAAATGTTCCTTCTGCGAAGGAATTAGAAAATAGTGGATTAAGTCTTAGCAAGATTACGACTATTCAGCAAGAGAAAATTGAAGAGATTTACCTATATCTGATTGAATTAAAAAATGAAGTGAGTGATCTAAAGAATGAAAATATACAGCTTAAAGCAAAAATAGATAAATTGAAATAGGCCCATTTATTATTAAAAAATCATTAAAAAATGAAAGCAAGAATTAATATAAAAATAGGGCTATTTCTAGTTTTTTTCCTCCTTATTTCTGTGGCTGGCTATAGCCAAATGACACCCAAAGAACGTATTCGTCTTGAAGCATTTGCCTCCAAACAGCAACTTGAACAGGAAAAAGCCCAAAGAGCTTTAGAATCACAAGCTCGTATGTTAGGTATTCCCATGGAAATTATTCATCAAGATCGAACAACTTACACGCTTAGGGCAATTGTAAATGGTCATCCTATTTATGATGGTATTATGAATAGCTTATCTCAGATTACTACTTCTGCCAAGGATGTGAAAAATGGTGGAAGTTTAGGTCTAGATTTAACAGGTGCAGGCATCAATATGGGGATTTGGGAAGCTTTTGAAGGAGGAAGCGATGCTATGGTTCGAAATTCTCACGATGAGTTTGATGGCCGGGTTACGCTCAGAGATGCTGGAACCTTTTCAAGTCATGCTACTCACGTAGCAGGAACAATGATTGCACAAGGGATAGATGCTAGCGCAGAAGGTTTTGCAAATGGTAGTACACTGCAATCTTATGATATCAACAATGATTTGAATGAAATGGCCAATGCTGCTTTAGATGCTAATCCTGTGATTATTTCTAACCATAGTTATGGTACAATAACAGGATGGGATTTTAATTCAGATAGTGGAGAATGGGAATATACAGGACCTGGTGGAACTTTAGAAGATTGGAAGTTTGGTGCCTACAATGATCAAGCACAGGGTTGGGATCAAACGGCATTTAATGCACCATTTTTGCTCATTATGAAATCTTCAGGGAATGATCGCGGCGATGGCCCTAATTTCATTTCTGATGGTGAAGCAGAAATAGATGGAGGGGCAGATGGCTTTGATTGTATCCCTACCTATGGTAATGCAAAAAATATTATGACGATTGGTGCAATCGCTCCAATAAATAATGGCTATGCTGGGCCAGGAAGTGTGATGATGTCAAACTTTTCTAGTTGGGGACCAACAGATGATGGAAGAATAAAACCAGATATCGTTACGGATGGTGTGGCTATTTATTCATCTGACTCTGCCAGTGATACAGATTATGGCTTAAAATCTGGCACCTCCATGGCAGCACCTTCGGCATCTGGTGGAGCTGCATTATTGTACGAGCATTGGGATAATGTGATTGGAGGTACTCCCCGTGCAAGCACGATGAAAGCATTAATCATTGAAAGTGCAGATGAGTCTGGAACAGCTATAGGCCCTGATTATAGCTTTGGTTGGGGTATTATGAATGTAGCTGATGGTGCAGAAATAATTACTACGGAAGGGTTTAACGGATGCAGCCACTATGATGAAGGTATCATTGAAGAAGATGAAACAATCACTTATACCATTGAAAGTAGTGGGTTGACTCCGATTCGAGTAACCCTAGTTTGGCATGATCCTGCCTCTGACAATACCAATAATGGAACCCTTAACCCTGGCGGATTAAACTTAGTGAATGACTTAGATCTTCGAGTAACTAAGGATGGCGATACTTTTTTACCTTGGACTTTGGATCCAAGTAATCCTGGCAATGCTGCGGTACAAGGAAATAACTTTAGAGACAATGTAGAGCAGGTGCTGATTCTTAATCCAGAGGCTGGAATTTATACCATCAGTGTTTCTGCCCCTGCTAGTTTAGAGAATGATTCGCAGGTCTACTCCATTTGGTGGATTGGCAATGATGCGACCATTGATAATCAAGTTGTTTCAGGCATTACTTTTAATGCAGATGATGAAGAGACTTATACTGCGGATATTTCATTGCAGTTTGGTTCAACTGTTACTGTAAATGCGGACGCAGATGTGAAAGGATATGCAGGGAATTATATTCGTTTAGTTCCTAGTTTTCATGCACAAAATGGTTCTTCATTTTTAGCGCGAATTTTACCGGGAGGAGGTTGTGGTGGCTTTACGGGAGATGTTAAATTAGATAACTATCCAGGATTTGATACGCCGAAGGGCCTTGATCAAGATATTGCTATTAACAATATGATGCAAAATGAGGTAAATCCATTCTTTCAAGTATCTATATTTCCGAACCCAACTGCCAAATTCTTGAACTATGCTTATCGCTTGGATAAAACATCAACGGTTTCTATTGTAATTGTAAATTCAGTTGGCCAAATAGTCGACCAAGTAGTAACCAACACATTGCAAGAAAGTGGCGAATATAAAGCCGAATTAGATGTTGAAAACTGGTCGGATGGTGTTTATCATCTTGTGTTACAGACAGAGAGGAGAGCACAATCAAAATCATTTATAGTAAGCCGAAATTAATTTCTGAGGCAAGTCTTTAATCTTTTCTGCGAGCATTTCTTTAGCGGTCGTATAAAAACGATCTTTAAAGAGGTGCTCTCTTTATTTTATAAACCTTCTCCTACTTACAATTCAAGATTTTTTCGATCTTTGTGCCTTCTAATTTAGACACATTGGAACTTTAGTAGTAAAGATTTCATTTATTGTAAAATTTATATAGCGTTTTCGCTATCCTAGAGAATAAAATAAACGGACAAAAATGTCACAGCAAAGCGATCATTTCAAGAAGCTAGTAGCTCACTGTAAGGAGTATGGTTTTATTTACCAGTCAAGTGAAGTATATGATGGATTGGCAGCAGTTTATGATTATGGTCCTTACGGATCAGAGCTGAAAAACAATCTGAAACAATATTGGTGGAAGTCAATGGTGCAAATGCACGATAATATTGTAGGTATCGATGCGGCTATTTTTATGCACCCAAAGACTTGGAAAGCTTCTGGCCACGTTGATGCTTTTAATGATCCTTTGATTGATAATAAAGATACTAAGCGCCGTTACCGCGCCGATCAATTGATCGAAGGTTTTGTAGAAAAAATCGAAGCGAAAATTGAAAAAGACGTTGCGAAAGCAAAAAAACGTTTCAAAGAAAACTTCGACGAAGCTAAGTATCGTGCAGAAAGTCCTAAGCTTCAGGGGTACAAAGAAAATATCAAAACGATCATGGATCGTTTCACCTCTGCTATGAAAGCAGAAGATATGGTAGAATTAAAAGCCATTATTGACGACTACGAAATCGCTGATCCAGAAAGTGGTAGCCGCAACTGGACAGATGTGCGTATGTTCAACTTAATGTTCTCTACTCAGCTAGGTAACATTGCTGGTGAAGAAGGCAAATTGTATCTGCGCCCAGAAACAGCGCAGGGAATTTTTGTAAACTTCTTGAATGTACAAAAAACAACTCGTCAGAAAGTACCATTCGGTATTGCACAGATTGGTAAGGCTTTCCGTAATGAGATTGTTGCTCGTCAGTTCATTTTCCGTATGCGTGAATTTGAGCAGATGGAAATGCAATTCTTTGTACAGCCAGGTGAAGAAATGAAGTGGTATGAGTATTGGAAAGAAGCACGTATGAAGTGGCACTTAGCATTGGGGCATCCAGCGGAGAAGCTCCGCTACCACGATCATGATAACCTAGCGCACTATGCGAATGCAGCTTTAGATATTGAGTTTGAATTCCCATTTGGTTTCCGTGAATTAGAAGGTATTCACTCTCGTACGGACTTTGACTTAACAGAGCATCAAAAGCTTTCTGGCAAGAAAATGCAGTACTTCGATCCTCAGAGAAATGAAAACTATGTGCCTTATGTAGTAGAAACTTCGATTGGTTGTGATCGTATGTTCTTAGCTACAATGAGTCATGCACTTCGCACAGAGCAAGTACCTGGTCAAGATGATCCTAAGAATACAAGAGATGTATTGAAATTACATCCAGCATTGGCGCCAATTAAGGTGGCCGTCTTACCCTTGAAAAGAAACGAAGAAAGAATTGTCAAAGCAGCAAAAGCTATTTATAAGCGCTTAAGTCTTTCTTTCAACTGCCAGTATGATGATACAGGAAGTATCGGTAAATTATACCGCCGTCAAGATGCGATTGGTACACCTTACTGTGTAACAGTTGACTTTGAGCATTTAGATGATGGTACGGTTACCATTCGTGAGCGTGATTCATTGGAACAGCAACGTGTATCAATTGATGAACTAGAGAAAATTGTAGCGGAACGAGTAGATATGAAGCAGTTATTGGCTAAGGTCTAGATTTAGGGCTTTAGCAAATAATAACTTCGTCAATTTTGCGTAGTTTATTAATTTCTAAATCCCTTATAT
>JAKVCU010000164.1 GCA_022448955.1 Saprospiraceae bacterium | reverse complement strand
TATTTCATAGTGTGTGAGGATTTAAAAAGTAGATCATTACTCTTTAAAGCAGATTTACACCATGTAGAGGGGTTTTCCAACGATACGGCCATATACAGGGAATGTATGCAGGATATTGTCGAGAATGGTATTTTTTACGTTGATAAGAATAAGCAGAAAAGAAGAAACCCTGCTTTAATCGCTATGCGTTCAGCAATGGAAAGTGCAAATAAGACAGCTAAACTGTTAGGTATTACACCCTATTATCGAGATAAGATAAAAATGCAAAGCGAAGTAGAAAAAGAGCATGATCCAGTTGCTGACCTACTACTCGGTAGGAATTAAAAAGATATTTTCATTCCATTTTCATATTTTTATAGTGCGTTAAGAGGCCAGTTGTACTTTTTTTTTAGTTCAACTGGCATTTTTCGTACCATTTCAATAAAAAGGGAAATAATTTAAGATTTGATAAAACGAAAGGCATTTAGTTGAAAATATGCTAAAAATACTTAAAAAAGTAAGTTGTCAGCGAAACAGCAGTATAATACTAAAAAAGCCTTTTAAACACCTGATATACAAGCACTTAAAAGGCTTAAAAGTGATCCCGACAGGATTAGTATCCCCTTTTAAAAATCCTCAATTATTAAGCCAAAAAAATATCAATTTGGCAATTATCAACCTTTTTTTATAGCTTTGAATTATTATTTTAATAAAAATAACTAAAATTTCACTAACAGACTTGTCAGCAATGAGTAAGTCATAATGTAGCTATAAATATAGGTGATATGCGTCCACGAATATATCTAGATCATACTGCAAAGGATAGAGCCGTTTTAATTATGAAGTTCACATACAAGAAGGGCACACGCTTAAATTATTCATTAGGCATAGAAACTAAGCCAAAATGGTGGAATAAAACTAAGCAAAGATTAACAAGCAGTCATCCTTATGCAGCGAATTACAACACCACTATTGAAATAGTTATTAATAAAACTATTGAAGTGTATAATCGCTATATGTTTAGTGGTGAACTGGACAAACTAACAACTAATAAGTTTAGGGAAGAGCTGAAAAAAGCTCAGGGATTGATCGAGGATAATAGGATAACCTTTCTAGTGTTCTACATTGAACATATTAAGAACTATAACGAAAGTACTCGGAGAACCTACAATACAACCTATAACCGCCTTATCTCTTTTCAAAAATGGTATAAAAAGTTTGATTTTGAAGATATAGACTTCGATTGGTTACAATCCTTTGAATTTTACAGCTTTAATATACTAGAGTTAAAACCAAATACAGCCGCCAAGTCAATCAAACAAGTCAAAGTTATTTTAAGGGAATCTTATGAGCGTGGACTACATCGAAATACTATTTTCGATAATAGGAAATTCAAAATAGAAGAAACCCAGACGGAAGGTGTTTATTTGAACCTTGACGAGCTTTCAAAGATTTATCACCATCAATT
This sequence comes from Saprospiraceae bacterium, assembly GCA_022448955.1. Classification (GTDB taxonomy): domain Bacteria; phylum Bacteroidota; class Bacteroidia; order Chitinophagales; family Saprospiraceae; genus JALEHC01. The sequence continues at coordinate 8,076 of JAKVCU010000164.1, read as the reverse complement.
TGATAGCGAAGCACTAGGAAAGATACGAGATATTTTTATTCTTGCGTGCTTTACTGGACAACGCATAAGCGATTGGAGCAAATTAAAAAAGGCAAATATTAGATATAGAGATAACAAAGCGTTTTTTATCATCCACACTCAAAAAACCAACACAGAAGTATCTATACCTTTGCATCCAGTTGTAGAGATTATATGCAAAAAATACAGCTACGATATACCGAGTGTGAAAGACCAAGTATTCAATAGGAAAATAAAAGAGGTGTGCAAGCTCGTAGGTATTAAGCAGAAGATTATAAGAACAGAATACGAGAAGGGCAAGCCATACAAGCAAAGTTACCTTAAGTATCAATTAATCAGTTCCCATACTGCTAGGCGTTCATTTGCTACAAATATGTATCAGTCAGGTGTGGAGCTGGAAAAGATTAAGCATGTAACAGGCCATAAGAAGATAGAAACATTAGAGTTATACATAAAATCTAGTGCATTAGATAAAGGTGCTGTAATAGCAAAGGCAGACTTTTTTAAAGGTACTGGGTTTTTGAAAGCGATATAAGACAGAAAAAAGCCTAAGCTGTTGGCTACCAACCAGAACAGCAAAGGCCATTGATTGATTATAAATCAGAATACAATTATATGAAATCTTTATTTAATCCTCCAAAGGATAGGGGATTTTTCGACGTGTACGCCACATTGGCGCAATCTGTCAACCGTTCAGGCTACTTTGCACAGCTAATAAGTGCAGCTACCGAAATAGGCATTATTTACAGCCTAGCAAAGAACTCTTTAATTGACTTTTTCCCACAGTACGCAGAAGTGTTTGCAGTAATTACGGCCATTATTGGCACAGCTACAATTGAAATAGGCTTACGCCTTACCACACCGCACACAGTTGACGCCATACTTTATAAACGGTTTAAAGGATTGTATCTACCTATGAGTATTGCAATTTTTATACTAACAGCCGTTTTATTAGGTTCTAGTGGTTATCTATCTTTCAGTAACTCAGATGAAATCGTACATAACTTCACACCAGAAGCAAAGCAGATCACCACAGCCAATGCAGATAGTATCTATTTAGCTGAAACGGAAGCCGCTACCAATCAATTTAGGAATGATACAAGTCTTATCAATTCAAATTATCAAAGTTTGATAGGTGCAACTTCTAAAGCCTATGCAGCTAAGATTGCAGCAGCAGAAAGCGAGGTTAAGAAATGGATTGATAAAGAACAAGCAACTGGAAGGAATTACACCACACACAAAGCCAATGCAGAAGTTAAGAAGGCAGAAACAATTGCAGAACGTGACGGTATAATTTCCAACTACAAAGCAGATCAAACAGCTAAGATTGCAGCAGCTAAGGCAAACTATTCTGTATTGATAAAAGAAGCTAGAAAGATTAAGAAAACAAGCCTAGCAGAAGTCAAAGCAACTAATAAGCAAGCTAAGGCAGACCGTGAAACAAAAGTAAGTTCCTACGGTGGTGGTTTAGGATGGTTTACAATAGTTTGCTTATTCCTTTTTGTTTCTTCCGTTGTCCTAGATCGTATTCATAAAAAAGGTTCTGGCATAGAAGAAAAAATCCAGCTTTCACAATACGATATTTCACCAAGTGCCTGGAATGAATTTCTTTTCGCAATTAGGGAAAGATTAGGGTACAATTTGCGATCATGGATATTTGACTTTGCAGCAGCTACACCACCACCACCGTTACCAGTTAACAATAGTGAGCTATACGACCAAACAGAACTAACAGATAATATCACTAAGCTAAAGACACAAGAAACTGAAAAGAGAGATAATGTTATTCACTTGCCAAGCAGAAGGCGAATAGGCTTTCGGACAGATCAAAGTTACCGCTCCTTTTATAGCACACCAAGCACGAAACACGAAAACACGAAAACCACACATGAAACGCCAGAAATGCGAGAGATAAAACAGCGTCTAAAGATGTATAAGAAACGTTTAGGTAGCCACCAACAAAAAGCCTTAGCACAAGAAAAGAAATACGGAAAGATCAAGCAAAGGACTAAGGACGCAATCGACAATAACCGTAATTGGATAACACATTACACTAATTTATTAAATCAACCAAAATAATTAAGCCATGGAGAAATTAACAGCTGAACAGCAAGCAGCATTGGAAAGAGCTTTGCTTCCGTTAGCACGTTTTCTACTTATAATATGTGAGGAAGATTAGCTACCAAAGCAAGATATAGGAGTATTTTTTGCTCCTATATCTAATTTTATTGCTTTTTTATGTATTGACAAGCAAAAAAAATGCAAAATTTGTGTTTTCAATATCAAAAAAATTGCTTTTTAAGAAAAAAAGCCATATTGTTGCACTATACAACAAAAAAACATATACAATGGGACTTAAAACATCAGAAATAACGAGTATTTTTGATATTGACGACAAAACAAAGGGTTATAAATATCCATTTGGGAATGAATTATCAAAAATAGCATCTCCAGGTACAGCAAAGCTACTACAAAGGCTTTTTCATAAAGAAGGATGGGCAGAAAAATACTCTAACGAAAATACTTACATACAAGCTGCTTTCTTCTATTTATCCCTTTTTACACTTAGATTCTTAAGGGCGTCTGATACTGAAAGTGAATCGACCACAACTAAGGCATATATTCAAGTCTTAAGGAATAAATTGTACTTAACAGAGGATAACGATACACTTAATGTTTTCAGTCGTATTCTATCAGATATTCATTTTGCCGCTGATATAAGATATATTGAATTATCGGGTTTTGCATCATTTAAGATTTACTTTAAGAACGGAGACACAGAGGAGTACAATGGGTGGGAGAAAATAGAAAACTCTGGAGTAGCAGAAATTTTTAGAATTAAATCTAATGTGTTACTTGAATTAAATCTATTCCTTAGAAAATGAATAAAATACAAAAACGAATAGCAGCACCAAAGCCACCAATAGCCAAAAAAGGCACTATTTCTGGTCATGCTGCCTTATTCAATCAAAAAACAGAACTAATGCCAGGCGTTTATGAAATGATAGCACCACAGGCATTTAGGAATACTGATTTTTCACAAGCAAAGGCATTATTTAACCATGACCCAAACAAGGTTTTAGCATCTGTTAAAGCAGGAACTTTAAAGCTTACAGTTGATGAAATAGGGTTAAGGTATGAGTTTAAAATGCCTAACACATCATATGGAAATGATTTATTAGAAATGATTAGAAGGGGGGATATTGACCAAAGTTCTTTTGCTTTTACTGTAACTGACGAAGGCTATATACCTAAGAGAGTGAGCGGTAAAAATATTAACGTAGTAACGGAGATAGATAAACTATTCGACGTTTCTCCAGTAACTTATCCAGCCTACGAACAAACAACTGTAAGCGCAAGAAGTAAACAAAAGAAGATCCGCACCACATTACAGGAATACGAATTATTTATACTGAAACAAAAAGCATTAAACTAATTTTTTTATAGCTATAAAACTAAGATTATGCAATATTCACACGAATTAAAACAAGAACGTTCAGAGTTGCTAGATAAAATGGAAATAGTTCTGGACAAAGTGAAAGGCGAAAAGCGAGATTTTACGAATGTTGAAGCGGAAGAACTTCGCCAGTTGAGGACGAAAGTAGAAGGCTTAAATTCAGAGATCACAATTCAGCAAATTAACGAAGTTAAGAAAGACGAATTAGCAGAACTGAAAGCTGAAAACAGAGAATTTCAACGCCAAGACTTAGAGCGAAAACTTAACGGCAAAGTTCAGAAGATAACCCCTTCAATTTTCGCTGCATCTGCTAGGGCATTATTTAACGGCAATGTCAATGAGGTGAACAATGGCAATTTGAATGATATTTTGGAAGTGCAAAAACGTGCAGGAACAAGCACGAGTTATTCAAGTGCTATTCAAAATCCATTGATTGCGAGTGATATTATTTTCACCACCTTAGCACAAAGTTATTTAGATCAACTTGGTGTTGATGTATTCGACTTAAAAGCGAATTACTACCAATTGCCAAAAGTTACAGGCTATCCAACTGTAACCGCTTTCAATGAAGGCGACCAGATCACAGATTCAGATATTACAGTTGATGCTGTAAAGTTTGATGTTAAGAATTACTACATTTTAGTACGTGTTCATAACAACGTGTTGAGGGATGCAGGAACGCTAACAGATCAGATCATTCAAGGCGCATTTACCCGAGCTATCAATGACAAAATGTTAAAGGAAATTTTGCACGGCACAACAGGTTCAAAAGGCTTCAATGGTATTGATAATGTATCAGGAACGCTAACAGTTGATGCAGGTAGCGCAACATTATCGAATTATGATAAGATTGTAGAAGCTTATACTGATTTAATGGGGCAAAATGTAGATGCTTCAAAGATTGGATTTTTAGCCAACTCAACAGTAGCTAAGCAATTTGGGCAAATCAAAGCAACAGACAATCAGCCACTAGAAAAACCGCAGATTTTAACGACTATGCCTATGGTTTACAGTCAAGCAGTTAAGTCTGATTATGGTGCTTCAAGCGACGAAACAAGGGCATACATAGCTGACTGGTCAACTGTTAAACTTGGCGTAGAAGGCCAGTATAACATGAGATTGGTGGAAAGATATGCAGATTATGACCAAACCGCTTTCATGGTGGTTGTACGTGCAGATTTGAAGTTATTCGAGCCTAATTTCGCTTGCATTATTGAAAATATTGCAACGGCATAAAATATGCTCTTATTTTTTAATATTTCTTAGCTTTTGTGTAGTAGGAGGGTGAAATATCTCTCCTACTTTCCTCTTAAAATTGAATAGAAATAAAAAAAGCCAAGCAGTTACGCTCGGCCTTCAAACAATAATATTAAATACGTTTTACAAATGTACGAATTTGACAGTAATGCAGTCAAACTTCTAAGGGATTTCTATGATTATTCCTTAGATAAAGAACTGCAAAGGATTATTCAACCAACAATTGATTTAATCCAATACAAACAAGAACGGCAACGCCAATCTAATCAACTAAAAGTTAGACAGGCAATAGATCGTGAAGTTCAACCACTAATTGAGTTAATAGAAAGCTATGGAAAGCTAATAGAGTACATTAAGAATCTTTCTTATTCTGTCATGGAAAAGGCCGACCAAGCGCAACTATTTGAACAGGCGACTGAAAACTTTTATTTGAATTTTGATTCATTAAATATTGACCCACAAATTAAGCAATTTTTGTATAAATCTATTTCGGTCAAGCTGTTCCAAAAATACTACTCCAAGTCTAACGATTTGAAGAAAGAAAATGAGCAACTAAGGAATGAAATTAAACGCCTTAGAGGGTGTGAAATATTGGTATAATCTTAAAATCTAGCACTATGAGTAATTATGCTTCAAACATTATTGAAGGCTTAAGGAATGGAGAACAAGAAACGCAACCAAGTGAGAATATACCAAAGGTAAAAACAACAAATTACTTCAAAATAAATACAGCCTATCAGACTATTCAAGAAAGCAGTAAAAGGCCAGTACCAAAGCAGCTATTTAGTCAGTTGTGGTATGAAAATGAATTATGTATTCTATTTGCAGATACCAACGTCGGTAAATCTATCCTAGCAGTCCAAATTGCAGACCTTATAAGCAGAGGACAAAGCAAAGGTTTATTCAGAGTTGAAAGCGGAGCGAAAAAGGTGTTATACGTCGATTGTGAGCTTTCAGATAAACAATTTGAATTAAGGTATAGCGATGAAGGCAAAAAACTATATCCTTTCAATGACAGTCTTCTAAGGGCGGAAATTGACCCTGATGCAGAACATCCAAATGATGTAACTTTTGAAGAGTATGTAAATGATTCTATTGAACAAATAATCGTGAAACATAGAATTGAAGTTTTAATCATTGATAATATTTCTTTTCTAGTCAAAGAAGCTGAAAAAGCAAAAAATGCTATCCCTTTTATGAAGCGATGGAAGCAGCTAAAAAATAAATATGGACTATCTGTATTAATTCTATCGCATACGCCAAAGAGAGACGCTACAAAGCCAATTGTAAGGAACGATTTAATAGGTAGTAGAATGTTATTAGGCTTTGCAGATTCATGCTTTGCTATTGGTGAGAGTGCAAAAGATAAATCCGTTAGATACATAAAGCAAATAAAGGCTAGGAATACAGAAATAGTATATGATTCCGAAAATGTTATCCTATGCGAGATCAAAAAAGAAAATAGCTTTCTTCATTTTGATAATTACGACTTAGGTGATGAATACGAACATCTAAAGTCATTTACAAGTGATGAGAAACAAGATTTGCAAACGCAAGTCTGGAGCATGAAAATAGATGGTAAATCTTTTAGGGAAATAGGAAAAGAATTAGGGATTACTTACAGTAAGGCGAAGCGATTATACGATAAAGAGAATAAAGAAACACTACCAGAAAAAAAGGATGATAATGATATACCATTTTAGCAACTGTTTCACTTTGAAACACTTTGAAACAGCAGTGAAACAGCATATTTAACACATAACCAACTGGTAAACAAACACTTAAATACAAAAACAGCACAACTGTTTCACTTTGAAACACTTTATTGAAACACTGTGTCACGGTGAAACAGTAAATACATTGTTATAGCTGTTTCAGACCGAAACACTTTGAAACACCAAAACACTTAAAATTCTGTAAATCAAACACTTAAACTGTTTCACTTTTGAAACACTATTTTATAAACTGTTTCACTTTCTTAAAACTGTTTCAGTGAAACACTAAACTAATTAAGCTATGAGTAAGGATAAGAGGTTTTTTATCGAGGGAATAGATTTGGAAGGCTTGCAGCAAATTATGGATAAATCATATTTGAAAGCTATGGAACAAATAAAGGAAGAAATACAATCTAGCATAGACCCCTATGCACACATACCAGAGAAACTAAGTACAACAGAAGTAAAAAAGTATTTTAGTTTAAGTTCTTACAAACTGAATCAATTATCTAAGCAAGGAATACTCAATAGAATTAATATAGGATTTGGAGACAGTAAACCGACTTGGAAATACTATAAAAGTGAGTTGATCGAGTATGTTAATAGTCAGAAGAAATAAGAGTACGGGGCGGCCTTTACTCTTTGGAGCTTTATTCCATAACAACACTGTCCTAACTCACATTTTTTCTAACGGACTTTTTTAAGCTAAAAGTGAAGCATGAAAACGAATAAACAAAAGCAGATAGCAGGAACTATAAGAACGTCTGACGAACGAAACACAGGCGAACCAATAGAATATATTCCAGAACCAAAAAATACATTCAATGACTTTGCTAGGCAAGTCTATTTTATAGTGTGTGAGGACTTAAAAAGTAGATCATTACTCTTTAAAGCAGATTTACACCATGTAGAGGGGTTTTCTAATGATACAGCCATATACAGGGAATGTATGCAGGATATTGTCGAGAATGGCATTTTTTACGTGGATAAGAATAAGCAGAAAAGGAGAAACCCTGCTTTAATCGCTATGCGTTCAGCAATGGAAAGTGCAAATAAGACTGCTAAACTATTAGGTATTACACCATATTATCGAGATAAGATAAAAATGCAAAGCGAAGTAGAAAAAGAAAGTGACCCAGTTGCTGACTTACTACTTGGTAGGAATTAAAAAGACATTTTCATTCCATTATATTTTATAGTGCGTTAACAGCTAGCTGCAAACTTTTTTTGAGTTTTGTGGCTAGTTTTTTTTGTCACACATTAGATTTACTGTCAGGAAACGTCAGGATATTATTTATTAAAATGAAAAAAAGCTTGTAAATCAATTACTTATGTTTATTTCACTTTTTAATTTGTAGACCTACTAGGAATTGAATAAATTTAATAGCAGAAAATTATATTTTCATAATAAGCTGTCTATCAGTTGGAAACACTACTTATATTTTTATAATCATGTTACATTATCTTATATTATTGCTTTTTTAGGTCTTGTAGCTGTCAGGAATTTGACTTAGTTTAGCGTTAAATCAATGCAATTATATGAAGCCAGTCAGATTCTACATAGGCAAGATTTATAAAAAAGATCATCCAGTTTTGATCGAAGCAAAGTTTTCCTATCAAACCGATAAG
>JAKVCU010000163.1 GCA_022448955.1 Saprospiraceae bacterium | reverse complement strand
AAACGCAATAGAATATTCTCAGAAGGCAATCTTGCCATCGAAAGTTGTTTAGGCAGATAATCATATGCTTGAAAGTTATCAATTTGTCCTTAATGTAGAGGATAAAGAAATTAGGAATAAACCAATTAGTATTTGGCCAAATCCTATGATTGATAACATTAACTTTTCGCTTGAATTACAAGATGCATCAAATGTTATGTTGAACCTAACTGACCAATTTGGGAATAATGAAATTTTTGAAGGAAGTTTTTCATCAGGTGTCCATAATATTGATATTTTCGAGACATCTTCTCTTTCTCCAGGTGTTATATTTTATTACTTAAATATAAATCAAAATATATTTACAGGAACAGTGATTAAGCAATAATTATAGATGACTTATGTTTACTAAGAGATTTATCATCTTTTTCGTCTGTTTGGGTATTTTGGCTTCATCTTGGAGTCAAAATATTTTCCCAACTCATCAGCAATCTCCGATCTGGCATATTGTTCAATGGGATATGACTAACCAAGATTCTACCTATCAAAGCATTCGTGTAAATGGAAGTATAATGGCGTGTGGAGAGGAGTGGTCTATAGCTGTTCAATATGATGCGCAAAGTGTTGTTGTTGATACGATTGCTTATTATCGAGTAGAGGAAGATCAGGTTTATTTTAAATCAACCATAAACTGTGGAGAAGAAGAAAAACTACTATATGATTTTTCCTTAGAATCAGGGGAGGCAAATTATTTTGCATTTTATCCTTATCAAAGTGTAGTCGATACTGCTTTTTTTGAAGTTCTTTTTAGTTCGGATGCAGTATTTGAAGGAGATATTCGGGCTCAGAAGCTGATGAAATTTACTTATGATTTGGATGGAATTGTGCAGAGTAATAATACCTTTTGGATTGAAGGGATAGGTGATAGGCGACATCCTTTTCATGCCAGTTTATGCTTATTAGAGGATGAATGTATGGTTTCCTTGGTAAGCTGTTTAGAAGTGAATGGAGATTTGATTTACCAAGCTCCTAATTGGAATATTTGTAGCCCTGAAGTGCCGCTGAGTCGAATTTATGTTGATCAAAACAGAGTAGGGAGTGCTCAGGATGGTGCTTCATGGGATAGTGCCATAAGAGATTTACAAGATGCTTTAGCCATTGCCGATCCAGGTGATAGTGTTTGGGTAGCTGCAGGAACCTATTTCCCTACAAAGACAGCCGATCGATCTATTTCTTTTGTTTTAGAAGATAATATTCAATTGTTTGGAGGATTTAATGGCTCGGAAATATCTTTATTGCATCGAGATATTTATGCTCACCCAACTATTTTGAGTGGAAATATTGGAATGCTAGAAGATAGTACAGATAATAGTTATCATGTAGTAGAATGTATAGACTGTAGTCATCATACGAAAATGAATGGCTTAGTTATTGAAAAAGGTCAAGGAGTAGATGGTGCGATTCAGAGTAGTAATATTAATAATTATGGAGGGGGAATACTACTTGTAGGGAATCAGACTTCACCTAAACTAGAAAACTGTATTATTCGGAAAAATACAGCATATATTGGAGCTGGCTTGCATGTTGAAATTGAAAATAATACAGGGAATCTACCCAGTATAGTTAATTGTAAATTTCAGAATAATAATGGCATTTTTAGAGCAGGTGCAATCGATTTATTCGCTTTAGAGAACCCCAACGCTCAATTAATGCTTCATAGGGATACTTTTTTGCATAATATTTCATTTAGTGATGGGGGAGGACTAAATCTTAATGATTTAAAGGTATTTAAGGCAGATAGTTGTTTATTTATTGGTAATGAAGCAAATACTGGAGGAGCAATTTATTTTATTAGCAATCTAAAATCTGTTCATGTAGATGTTACCAATTGTCTATTTGAGGGAAACAAAGCAATAAATTGTGCGGGATTTTTCTTTGTACCTAATTCTTCATCCTCATCTATTGAGTTAGATAGTTCACTCTTCAATTTTAATGAAAATTATTTCATGTCCAATAAGTCAGGTAATGGAAATGCTTCAGCAATAGGCATAGCACATAGGAATAGCTATAATAAAGTGAAAATAGAAAAAACTTATTTCCTTAATAATGGACCACATGATGCAATTGTAGGAAGGTTTTTTTCAGAATGTACAGCTGATTATTTAATCAGTCAATGCACTTTTTTTAATAATGCTTCAAATGGTCTAGGAGGAGGTGGAATAAGACTTTCTGGAGATTTTTTAAGTTTTGGAACCAAGAACGTTAAAACAGATATAATTAACTCCGTCTTCGCAAAGAATGGTGGGGCTATTTCATTATCTACTGGAGTAGATGGGCAATTTACTACTTTGATTAATAACTGCACTTTTTTTAATAATGGTGCGGTTACTATTGGGAAAAATTGGGGAGAAGTGTTTGATTCTACATTATTCAATAATGTACAAGTAACAAATTCTATCTTTTGGGAAGAAGAAACCTTCATTGGATTGGGCAGCATCTTTTATAACGGAAATCCTTATGACATAAATGTTTATGATTATTCTATTGATCATAGTTATATTTCCTCTAATGATTGCGAAACAACTTTTGGAGGGTATTTAGCATGTGGAGATGAGCTGATTTTTGAAGGTTATCCTGACTTTTTAGATACTCTAAATAATAATTTTCAACTTTCATCTTGTTCACCTTTAATAAACCAAGGAAATAATTCGGTAATAGATAGTCTACTATTGAATTTTGATTTACAAGGTACGGTTAGAATTTTAAATGATACCGTTGATATAGGTGCCTATGAAATAGAACAATTCCACTTGGACATCGTGTCAGAGATAATAAATGCCAGTAGTGAAATGCCTGAGGAGGGTAGCATCTTTATTGAAGAGGTGATAGGTGGTACTGCTCCCTATCAGTATGAATGGTCAAATGGAGAGGAGGGGAATAGTATCAATGACTTGAGTGCGGGAGATTATCAAGTAACTATTACAGATCAAACGGGTTGTAGTCAAGTATTTAGTTTTATAGTAGATTTTGTAACGACAATGCACGAATCAAGTATTGAGCCTACCTTCCATGTTTTTCCAACTATTGCAGATGATCAAATTAATATAGAGTTAAAAATTCATGGAGATTACAATTTATCTATTATTGATGTGAGGGGGAATGTTATAGTATCCAAGGAAATTTGGAATAACAATCCATCCGAAATTTTTGAAATAGATATATCTCATCTTAAATCAGGGTTTTACGCTGTTCAAGTATTAATTGAGGATAAATTATATACCTCAAAAATGATTAAGAGATAAATGTTTTCTCCTCTGCCACCCCATAAATAAGCAGAACAAAACTAAAATAAGATACCACTCTGGCTCGGACATACTGCGTGTCTCTTCCCCAATATCTATAAACTTATTGGCTTGGAGAACTTGCTGTTGCTTTTTCTGTAGCATGGCTTTTTGTGCTTCATTTTCTAGAGCTATATAAGCCGTTGTAGGATTCATTATTCCTGTTGTAAAGCTGCTTTTTACGAGTTGCAACCATTGTTGATTTCCCCTTTTCGGGAAAAAAGTTTGTGCTTGCCATTGGCCTTGCATATGGAGCCCTTTTTCCCATTTATTGAGCTTAGAGCTATCTTCTGCTTCTTTGGAGGAGAGGAATATAGTACTTGCTTGATTATTGTCAGGAAGATATAATAAAGGCTGCTCTGCATTAGGCCATACTACGACTGTTTGATTGAAGTATGATTCTACCGTGTCTATTGAATGAAAGTGATCTTTTAGTGAATACGTTTTTGTTTGACCAGATAGATTGAGCTGTTGAATAAACGGAGCTTCTGGGAATGCTATGGCAAAATCTTCGAAATCTTTTTTGATGATATTCGGTAAATATTGATCACTGATCACTACAAAATTTGGATAGTATTTTGGGGCCTCTTGAAAGGCTTTATAGAAGTTTTTCTTAAGCGCCATTTCTAGGAAAAAGCCACCTTCGAATTCTTGTTGGCGTAGTTGCTCCTCCCAGTTGTCCTGTATATCAATGGTATTTACGTAAGTATTCGTAAAGCTGATCTTTGCTTTATCCTGATTGTTAGTATCCTTTTTGAGGTAATTTTGAATCTTTTTAATAAATAGATTGACATTTTTTTCATTGCCTTTAGAGACATCCACAATAAAATGAGTGTAGGCTTGGCGTTGGATTTTGGGCAATTTTTCTTTTGCTTTCGCAGAAATATATAGGGTGTTTTCTAGTTGAATAGGCGTAGAGGGCGATTTGACGAAAGTCGAATCTCCTAGCCATAAGGCGTAATCATCAAACTGCATTTCAACAGGTGATTTATGGATAAATTGAATGCCTGTTTTACGAATTTCATCTTTCTGAAATGGAAAGATACGGAAGGAAACATCATTTCCTGTTTCATACCTCAAGATACCAGGATCTCTATTGACACTGACGATTTGGTTGTAAATCCAACTTGCTGCTTTCTTCTCTGCTAAAATGCCTTTCTCTTTTCGATCACCGATCATTAAGTAATAATCACTTATCCAGCATCCTTCTGGCAATTCAAAGGTCGTAGCAAATTCTTGTCTTGAAGTTCCAGTAGCATTAGTTATATCAAAATCTACCCAAGTAGTCCAATAATCATCTTCTTCATGATAAGTGGTTTGTGTAGCAATATCAGAAATGAAAATTCTTGTATCTCTTCTTCGTATGGTAGATGAGTTGACAGGTGGTTCTCCGAGGAAAACTTGTGATAGTTTATTGATTTTACTATCGGATAAAGTAAGACGATCCAAAACGATCCAATTAAAAAGCGAAGAAATATATGGGGTTTGCTGATAAGCAATGATATCAAAGCCTCGATTATCAGACTTATGATTTTTAATTGACTTTAAGGTGTATGCAATTAAAGATTCGTTGAAATGATACTCTTTTTCATAATCGGGAGCATAGACATATTCTAAAGCGTTGTTGATATTAATTCGCGTATTTACGAAAGTGAGTACGATAAAAAGAGGTATGGTTAAGAACCCACCAAGAGCACTTAGCACTATCGTTTTATCAGAGAAGTTTTCTTTCAGGAAAAGATAGTCTTTCCACAAAGTTTGTCCATGAAAAACAAAAAGCAACAAAGGAGATAACAACAGAAATCCAAATCCTGCTGCTAAGATGGCTAATACAGAGAGTGGAAGAAAGGGGATGAAAACCAAAAAGAAGTAAGTGGTATAGGCGAAAGTAACACTACGAGCAAGAAACAGAAAAAGACGCTTTGTGAAATGAGTAGGCGAAGGGATCAAGAGTAGAATGCTATTTGCAACAGCGATAAAATAGAACCAAAAATGATCGAAATCACCAAATGGAGGACTAGAGAAAAATATTTCTTTTTGGTTGTTTAATAATAATCCAGCAATCGGAAAAATTAAGCTTATCGGAATTTGCCAAACAAGGCGATAACGCTGCCAAAAATCCTTTTGCTTTAAAGCCATAATATAAATGCCCCGAGTCAGTAAGAAAAGGAAAAAAATCGTACCTACTACCAAAAATATAATCACCACATGCCATTCGAAATCGCTTCCTAATACACCAAGCATCGGAAAGAATACTTGAAAAAATACGTAGGCCATGATAGGAATTGCAATAGCTCCCACAAAATGATGCCATGCTTTGGGCTGCTTTTCTAGATTCGTTTTGGAAACTACGGCAATGAATAAAGCATGGATAATAGTTGGCATTAAAAAACCGACAACTTGTAAGAATGCTTCCTCTGAAAGCATCCACCTAGGGACGTTCATTGGAAAGATATCTTCTAAGAAAAAGAAGTAGAGTCTTAAGTATATCGTGTAGGCAATAATGATGGCTACACCGTATTCGAAGTTCAAAGATTCTTTCTTAAAAATTACCTGTAAGACATAAGCTAGATGAGTTCCACTTAATAATAATAGACCTCCACCCAAAAAGCCCAACATCCAAATATTAGTTGGACTCATCAGACTATGGATAATAGAAAAGTGTCCAATGAATAATACAATTAGAATGGCAGTAGGCAGAAAACTAGTAAGTAGTGTCCATCTTGGATTGAGTAAGTTTTGCATTAGCTTTATGATTCAGTAGGTAATTTAATATCAAATAGAAGATAACCAAAAAAGACAGATAGATGAAAGCTCCAACGCCCTGATGCAGGGATTGATTGATTAATTGTAGCTTTTGTTCTATTATTAGCAAGGAGAGAATTCGAGCACTATTGGCAATGAGTGTACTGACGTAAGCTAAAAGCAAACTGATTGGTAGAGCGAGTAGTTGTATTTTGAAATGACGAGCATTATTTACTAAGGAATAATAAAAAACAAGGAATGCAATCATCCAAAAATTAAAACCAGAACAGCTTTTATCAATAGTAACATTGAAGAGAGGGTGATTGAATCCATTTTGGAGATCGTATTGGGAACTCGAATTTGTGAAAAACTGAATAATACTATCTACGGGGAAAAGGAAAAAGTATAAATCATCATTATCGGCAGTTCTGTACCACCATTTTAATAGAAGGAATACAAGAATGCTAGGGATATAAAAAATGATGGATGTTTTAGTTTTCAATTATAAGAGTTTTGGTTTAATTTAAGCCAACTACTTAAAATAATCAAGAATTGATATTAGGTGCTTCGACAATTTTATTAGTAGCTGCTATATTTTTCACTGGGTGGCGCATGGCAAAGAAGGATAAAAGTAATTATGCCATTGCTTTAATCGTGATAGGAGCCTTATTATTGAGGATGTTTGTTGCTGCTGATCCTTATTTTCATGATTGGGATGAGCAATATCACGCTATGGTTGCTAAAAACTTGGTGGCTCATCCTTGGAAGCCTACTTTATATGAATATCCTTTTTTAGATTATAATTACAAAGATTGGTCTAATAATCATATTTGGTTGCATAAACAACCTATGGCCTTATGGTTGATGGCATTGAGCATAAAGGTATTTGGAGCTTTTATTTGGGCTGTTCGATTACCTTCTGTGCTTTTATCTAGCATAAGTGTTTTATTGACTTACCATATTAGTAGATCATTATTTGATAGAAAAATAGCTTTTTTTGCAGCTTTTTTGCACGCTATTCATGGGTTAAGTATTGAATTGGCAGGTGGAAGAGTTGCTACTGATCATATAGATACGAGCTTTACTTTTTTTATTGAGCTGGGCATTCTATGTGGTTTGGAATTTGCGAAAAAACCTAACTTTTTGTGGGCAATTCTGCTTGGTTTGAGTACTGGAATAGCCGTTTTGACGAAGTGGCTGCCAGGATTGATTATTTTTCCAATTGGTTTTTTGTTTTGTTGGCAAAGTAGAATTCCCTTTGCAAAAATTGTGTTTTGGGGAATATTCATTTTTTTGGTTTCGGCAGCGGTTTTTCTGCCTTGGCAATTTTATATCATGAGTGCATTCCCTAAGGAAGCACAGTATGAATATTTTTATAATAACATTCATTTGACGAAAGGTGTGGAAGGGCATGCTCATCCATTTTATTATCATTTTAATAAAATGCGGATGATTTACGGAGAGCTTATTTATTTGCCTATGATTTGGTTGTTATGGCAGTTGGCTAAGCAAGTAAAACCACTCAATTTTAAGTTCTTGGTTTTAATCGTGTGGATTTTTATTCCATATTTATTCTTTTCTTTTGCTGCGACAAAGATGCAGGCTTATACACTTTTCACGGCACCAGCTATTTTTATAGTGACAGCATTGTTTTATTATTATGTACAGGAGCAAAAAGTAAAATTTAAATACTCTTACTTAGCAACCCTAGTTGGGATTTTATTGTGGGTATTGCCTATTCGATATAGTATAGAGCGAATCAAGCCATTTGCGAAAGCAAATAAGGAAAAGAAAGCATTTGTTCAATCCGTTCAATCTTTAGATATAGGACATTTAGATAAAAGTAAAACAGTAATATTTAATGCTACTTATCCTATTCAAATGATGTTTTTTACAGGTGTTAGTGCTTATGCTTACCTTCCTGAAAAGGCTAAGATAGATGCACTAAAGCAAGATGGTATTGAGGTTTTGGTTTGGGAAAATGGAAAAATTATTACTTCTCCACCAAAGTAGGAAAGGGATTTAGTTCAATATTTTTGATTCGCCATTATGCTTTTTAGTCAATTTCCCTAGGAGGTAATTACTTGAAAGGCTACTTTCTTTGCTTTTATCTCAGGGATGCAATTTGTACTGAGGTTTGCTTGTTCTTCTGTGGTATAGTTAGATTAGAGGGGGGTACACCATCACTAAAAGATTCATTTTCAGCTGTTTCTCTTATTAGTATGACTTTCAAATTGACATTTTTTATGTTGCATGTATTTATAGATTAATATAAAAGTCTTGATGAGTTCTCTATCTATATAGACAGTTGCCAAGATCACAGCAAGTGGCCCGAAGCGTAGCAATGTAGTAACGCTTTTTGGCATTCTGCATAGAACACGATATTCATCTTTATAAATGGCTCCATGATACTCTATCTCATATTGCTAATACGAAAATGTAAGAGCTGGTATACTTACTTCCTAATAGGCATTGGGAAGTAGTGGGAAGGACAATGTAGTTGCTCGGACATCCTAACTAGCATATCCTAAAAATTGACACAATAAAATTTCAGTCAAAGGCTGAGAGTCTTGAGCTTATCCAAAAATTAGGTATAACATTCCAATCGTTAGTAACTTATTATTATTTGCTTAACCATTTAATTGTACCAGCAATTTTGACTAGTTCCTTACTTTATGCCTGTGCCTTCCAATAGTACTTGAGTATGCAATAAATACAATTATAAAAGGAGAAAAATGATAAAGAAGTTGCTTCAATAAATAGAATGTTAGAGGTATTCAGGGAATACAGCTTTATAATAATACTTTTCTGACTATTGATTGTTCAAATGTGAAAATATAATTTGACCCTTAGGAGTGGAAAAGTTCGTCAAAATTATTTATTCATCTAGAAAAAATAGTAGTTTCAGCCTTTAAAAATCATTGTTATGAAGCATTACAAATTATTAATAGGAGTTTTATTTACATTTAGCCTTATGGCTATATCATGCCAATCTAATGGAAGTGACGAAAATACAGAAGAGTCCAGCTCTTCAACAACTACGACAACATCTGCTGATAATGCTGCGGCTGAAGCCACAGAGGATAAAATCGTAGTGGAAGGACCCAATGGCATTGAGGTTGGTACTTTGCAAAAAGTAGGTGAAAAAAATATTATTTATTGTGGAGGGAATAAATTTGAGTCACTTAAAGAAGGAAATAAGACTACATATATATTAAATGATGGAAATGAAATTTATACACTTTTTGACCGTGGAAGTAGTTTTGATTTTACTGAAACTTCTTCGGGAAGGGTACTTTGGCGCGTATTCTCATCAGAAGGCAGTATTACTTTAAAAAATGAATTCATTCCTGAATCTTTGATTATTCGCTGTGCAGATCAGAGTTGTAGACTTATTTATGCAAACAAAGAGTTTACGACAGTGACATATAAGGACGGTACCTATACTTCAGGTACACCTCAAGGAAATATTATAGTGAGAGGGCAACCATCCTATTCTCGTGCATTTAGTATCATTGGTGCAGGGTTCGCTGTGGCGCCTCCCCACCAAATGATTATTCTTGCTGAGTTATTGGATAAGGGACTCTAATTCTATATACCCTATAAATTAGAAAAGAGCTATTACAAATTTTATCGTAATAGCTCTTTTTAGTTTTTGTTCAAATGTGATTATTTCTGTGACTTTTCTTGCTTTAATATAACATTGTCAAAATGTACTGATAGTAGCATTATTCTTTCGGAAGGCTACTTTAAATTAAAAATTTAGAGAGATTTAAGCGGCTAGTCAAAATTGCTTGTATAATAAAATTGTCCCTTCGAAAATTATAAGTAACTGACGATAGGAAAGT
>JAKVCU010000162.1 GCA_022448955.1 Saprospiraceae bacterium | reverse complement strand
ATTAATATCCTTTTCGTTTATATTGTACTTCGATCATCAGAATGGATCAGTAAAAAACTTGGCGAAACAGGCGCCAACGTGCTTCGCAAAGTTTTTGGTATCATCCTTTTAGCGATTGCTATTAAACTATTTAAGGAGAATTTCCATCTTATTGTAGCCAACCCTAGTTAACATAGTTTTTTGCGCCTAATTAAAGGGATTGGAATAGCGTTTTTCCGTAAGGGACGAATCGTCTGTTAATGTATTCAAAAATGTGATAAGGTCTTCTTTCTCACTAGCAGTGAGATGGAGTTGCTTTACTTGACCTTCAGGTGTTTTTAGTCTTTGATCAAGATTGAAGTGATTTTGTACATCAGTGCTGTAAAAATTAATCACTTTTTCTAATGTGTTGAATCGACCATCGTGCATGTAGGGTGCAGTATAAACGATGTTTCTTAGGCTAGGTATTCTAAATAAACCTTGATCTTGAACCTCGTTGGTGTATTCATAAACCCCTTGATCCTCATATTCCAGATCAAGTCCATTATTAGCATATGCTGTAACCTCCTCGTTAAATAAACTTGCTCTGTGACAGTTTGCACAATGGAGTGCGAATAAATTCTTGCCCGCATTTTCTGAAATGCTTAAATCTGGAAGAGATTGGGTGAAATCGTAATCAGGCATGGCTTGTATATCCTCCAAGGCTTCATCAAAAGGACTGTTAATAGAATGCATTGAAGACAAAAAGGACGCCATAGCATCTATGATATTTTCCTTATTCAAATCTTCATCAGGAAATGCTTTTTGGTATAAAACTTCGTAATAAGGACGTTGTAAAATCCTACCTAGATAATCTTCAATGGTAATACCTAATTGACTTGGATTGGTAATACTTTCTTCGATAACCTCTTCTATACTCTTTGCGCGTCCATCCCAGAAATACGTTGTACTATTTGAATTATAGGCTGATGGGAATACCGTATAATTAGCTAATGAATAGGTATTCCGTTTTGTTCTTCTATTAAATACACCTACACTTGTTTTTTGCTCGTCGCCGAAGGCAAAATCTGTTTGATGGCAGCTAGCACAGGATACGCTAATATTTTCGGAAAGCGTAGGATCATAAAAGAGTACTCTTCCCAGTGTAGCTTTATCTCTGTTAATTTCGATGGGTTGACTATTATTACCTAAGTGTGAAGGTAAAATGTAGGTATAAGGATAAGGAGTAGAGGGAAGATTGAGGGAAGTTTGAAGTATCGCTATTTCCTCTGCTGTGTAGTAAGAGCCTGTGCTTGTTGGTGGTGGATCTTCCATTTGTTCTTTCGAACAGGATAGAATGATGCCAATAGAAAGCAGGGCTAAAATGATTGATTTTAGTTGCATAGCTTATAGATTTATTAGTAATCAAATTACAAAAGATCTTTTTAAAAGGAAATAGGGGCTCATAAAAATTTCATTCAATTTTTGAACTAGATAAAAGATAAAAATCCATGGCGATAGGCCAAAAGCAAATTAGCAGAATTTAGAAACTTTCAGTTTCTTTGCACAAAAATGTGCAGAGATGAATTTTGCGTTAAAAAAGCTGACTAAGTATTGCGAGAAGCATACTTCGCTTCCAACAGAGGTATTATATGAATTAGAGCGAGAAACGAACTTGAAAACCCTTGCTCCTCAAATGCTTTCAGGGCATTTGCAAGGTGCTTTATTGGCCATGCTAAGCAAAATACAGCAGCCAAAGACGATTCTTGAAATAGGTACCTTCACCGGTTATGCATCGATTTGTATGGCGCAAGGTTTAACAGAGGATGGTGTGTTGCATACCATAGAAGCGAATGAAGAATTAGGGCACATTATCCAAAAATATATAGAGAAGGCAGGGCTGAAAGGTAAAATAATCAGCCATATGGGCAAAGCGGAGGAGGTCATTCCTACCTTAGATTTGAACTACGATATGGCATTTATCGATGCAGGGAAGCGCTTTTATGAACTGCATTTTAATATGATTATCGATCGAATGAATTCAGGTGGATTGATCATCGCAGACAATATCTTGTGGAGTGGAAAAGTAACTTTAAAAGAACACGACAAGGATACAAGTATCATCCATAGCTTCAATGAGAAAATTCATAATGATCCGCGTATTGAAAATGTGATGTTGCCAATTAGAGATGGCTTACTTTTAATGCGGAAAAAATAAGTAGGTATGAAGACTAAGTACACTGTAATTTAGATTACCGTGTGCTTAGGTCTCCATAGCTGTTCTTATTTATTGCTTGATCACTTTCTTAGTCGTAATTCCTTTATCTGTTCTTATTTGAATGAAATATATACCATTTGCGTAAGCAGATAAATCGATGGTTTCTTGGTGTTTAGCTGTAGCTAAATGTGATAATACAAGCTGACCAGTTGCATCAAATACTTGAATATTCTCGATCCTACTTTGAGTACTTTCAATTCGTACTTGATCTGTTGTAGGGTTAGGGAAGAGACGTAACTCTTCGGCTGTAATAATTTCTTCGCTTGAAACGGCTATATTAGGAAATACAATTGTAACTGTTCGACCTTCTAATTGCACGAAAGTGCCATCCTCTAAATAAGCCTTGATATTTTTGAAACGTAAAGTCGTCTCGTTTGAAGGAAGTGGCTCGTCAAGGTCAGCATTTGCCGTAAGGCGAAGAGGTGCCGAAAGAATATTAGGCGCAAAAGATGCATCCTCCGCTAATAAAAATTTAGCAAAATCAAATTGATCTCCTGTATTTATGCCAAACTCTAATTCTTCATCATTGAATTCGTTGCCTCCGAGGAAGTTCAAAGATGCAATGTATATAGGATCATACTCTACACTAAATGCTAAAGCTTTTAAATTTGGAATTTCTTCTGCTAATCCAACTTTTACTAAGTCTGATTCTCCTTCGGAAAAGTTCTCAAAATCATCATTGGGTAAAATCGTTTCTATGATAATATCATCTCCTTCATGGTACTCATCATCAGTGGAATAGTCAGGTGTTACAAAATTGTAATGGATTTGAGTAAGCTCAAAATCTTCAACACTGGCAATGCTATTACCATCTGCATCTAAGTGTTTGCTATTGGCACCATTTAATTGCTGAGAATTCCAATCAAAAGCATCTCTAGGGAACCAGTTGTAAGGCCCTAAGCGAATACCGCCACTTTCCTCTAAACCGAAACCCAAGTTTAGTAAATCACAATGATTCGCAATACCATCTGCATTTAAATCACCGGGCCATACACAATCGTCTTCACAAGGAACTACTTGGTCGCAGCTTCCTTCAAATGCATTGTCGTAATAAGACTGAAGTGTATGAACACCTTCATACATTGCATTGACATTGCTGTATGCATCACCCATTGGTTCTCTATGTAAGCTTAGCGCAAAATCTAGTTCATACACAGCACCAGGTTGGAGAATAGGCACTAAATGACTACCTAGTGCCCGACGATCACCAGAGAAGATATTTGAAGATGCCATTGACCATTCATCAGTATCATTAGGATTACCTGGGAAAGCATGATTAAGGATGACATCACTAGTATTATAACCATCACCCCCTTCGGAAATAGGCATACCATCTCTGAATAAACCTTGAAGGTTATTTCTATATTCTTCTACGTTTTGTGGATCTGTTGTGCCTGGGTTTGGAGCATTAATACCTGAATTATTTCCATAGATGAAATAATCAAGGCTATGGTTTAGAAGGGTAACTGCTTGTACAGGGGGGTTCTCCCCAAAGCCTTCAATGCTAGTGCCCGCACAATTTATGTCATCGATAAAATCTTGGTTATAGGCAAAGTAGGTATTTTGTTCAGGTGCAGAACCAATATAATCATCTGTAAAACAGCCTAAGTCAAAATCTGTCCACATGCCAATATATAAGGAGTCTAAGGGCTCAGCCCCTTTATTGATCATGCTATAAGAGAAGAAGGTAGCTTGATTATTCAAAGGGTTACTAAAGCAATTAAATGCCCATGAAGTAAGCTGTATTTCTATATCTAATGGAATACCCTCTGATTCAAGATGCAATCCCTGATCATTAAATACCGTCCATGTAATTTGATCAGGTATAATAACAGATTGGGCTACAATAGGATAATCTCCTGCTAATGGATTATAAATGCCATCCGCATCAATATCCCAGAAAGGCGCTAAACCTTGAGGCGTATCTGGTAGTTCAAAACCATTGAAGCCTTCAAAATTCGGATTACCTCTTCCTGGCCAAGATAAGATAGCCGGGAGCGGATTGTCAATCACATTATTATCTTCCCAGTCAGCAATATGCGCTTCTATTTCATAACGATATACTGACCATACTTTGTCCCAGTTGGCACAAGTTGCTGCATCATTAGGGCCATCTTCATAGATGGGGCCCGGGTAATAATCATATTGATCATTTGACTTTCCATAGCTGGCAATACTTGTCTTTAAATTGCCTGAAGGATCAAAAGCACTTAGCCATAAACCATGTGCAAAAACAGTAGAAATGTTAGGAGAAGAAGTATTATCTGTAGTTACAAAATACTCTCCATTAGATCCATCCCAAAAAATACTACCTGAGGCATCAATAGGTGTACGGATATTATTAGCATGTAAGTAAGTGATGTTTTTTGCGCCTGCACAATCGTCTTGCGCAAGCAGTGTGGTAGAGCAGAAACAAACATTTATAAAAAGTAGGGAGTAAATAACTTTCATCATAGCTGGAGGTTTTATGAAAAAATTGGATATATAAGCGTACGATAGCAAGTTGCTTTATAAATGATCAAAAATCTAGTGGGAATGGCTTAATGCTTCCTCTTGTTGATTAGAAATACCTTTTGATTATTTGAATTATTCCTTGTACCTAACTTTGAAGTCATAAAAGGAAATGAGTTTTTACTTAAAAAAAGATATTCAACTTTTGCTAGTTGTAGCGGACCCCAGAAAACCTCCTAATTTTCAACCCCATACAACCTAAGAAGTACATCAAAGGCCATGGTCTTTTGATGACTTCTTTTAGGATATGTTTAAGTTTTCTACTACTTGAAAACCAATGCTTTGAGAACTATGATGTCTACCGCAACCCAATTTATGAGCTATAAAACTATTGTTTTTGTCTACTTAGAGAAGACAAGGCCTCTCCAAAAAATCAAAACAAGCTAATATAGCCAAAATGTACTTTAGGTGCTCCAAAATCGATAGGGTTACTTCTTTGACGCCCATAGGCAAGGCTAATGCCAAAAATTCCAGCTTTGGTCTCAAAGGAAATCCCAGCACCGAAGCCAAGTGGATCATCAAGCGTGTTCTCTCTGATGTTTATTGTCTCTGCTTCAATAGAGGCGTAGTCAAAAAAAGTATAAAGAAATGAATTCTGCCCCAGCAACAGTCGGTATTCTAAGGTAAAAATCGCAAAGCTAGTGGCAAAGATAGACTCTTCGTCAAAGCCTCTCAGCAATTGGGTACCTCCAATTCTGAATTGCTCGTTGGCATAAATAGGCTGCTCTGAGAAGGTAAAACCTACTTGAACTCCGGCTTTTATCGTACTTCTTTTTAGTAATGGAAAATAGGCGGCGAGGCTGGCTTGCACATTATATTGAAAGCTACGAAGCTGAATGCTGTCATAAAGGCCAGCTAATCGGTCAGAGGATAGTATGGTGTTGTTAGGAGATACCTGTTTGATCCCCGCATTTGCTCGAATTTTAGCAAAAAATCCCTTTCGAGGATTGAGGCGATAATCGAGTTGACTCCAGTTGTATTCTACGCCAAAAGACGAATAACGCACATCTAGTGTATCTGGTAGCTGCTGCTCCAAGATGATCTTTGAAGTATCTACACTCAGTAGGTTGGTCTGGGTGTTATTCCAGAATGCTTTGATGTAATTTCCTCCCTCTAAAAGATATTGAATACCGAGGTCATAGATAATCGTAATATAGTTAGTATCTCTTCTATATAACTCAAAGTTCAAATCTGTTCCAAAAGGGGTGTTAAGGATATAAGGATAGTTGAATTGGATGTTTAACTCTTGGGTAAGCGGCCGAAGTTGTTCAAACCTTGCATAAATACGCTCCCCACCACCAAATTGGTTCTGCAACTCACCATTGAAAGTGCCTGTGATGAGTAATTTACCAGTCTGTGCACTATTGGGCAATACCCCAATCAAAAAATCAAAGCGACTAGCTCGTTTTTTGTCAATGTATAGATTTACCATCGCTTTATCTTCTCTAAATTGAATATTCGGATCTCTGATGGGTTGGATAAATGCTAATTCTTTCAGCCGTTCTCTGGAACGAATGATCCGGTCTTTATTATAGACATCTCCTGTTTTAAGCCCCAGATAATGACTTAAATAATTCTTTGAAATACTAGCATCTCCTTTAATATTCAAGCTGTCTAATAGCGTGAGCGGACCTTTATCCATATAAAGAGCTGCACTAATTTGCTGGTTTTGCGCTTTAAAATCATCTAACCAAACCCTAGCAAACGGAAAACCATTATTTTCGGCTTGTTCTAGTAATTGATTTTTTATACGATTGATTTGTGTTGCAGAGAATTTTTTTTCGTTAAATAATTTTTCTCTAAACCCTATTTTCTTTAGAAAATTAGTGGGGATATTCCCATTTTTTAATTCCTTCCACTCGTATGTTCGCCCAATGTGTAAGAGTGCCACGACAATACTATCCTGCAAACTGATAGTGTCAACAGATGCTTCTAAGTAGGCTTTGGATTGTAATTGAAAAATGATGCTTTCAAGTTCTCTAAAAACAGCAAACGAGTCTTTATGAATCTGCTCGAACTTGACTTCTTTTTTTATGAATTCGGCGGACTGATCGAGAGGGAGTAGTTTTAGCTCAAAAGAAGATTGGGCTGTTCCAAAATGAAACAACAATAGAAAAAAAACACCATATGCGCTCCTCATTAACTTCAACTAATGGTTTTTGATACAAAACGCGAGGATCTTATTCGTGTTGTGTAGGCTTTACGACTTTTGCCTCTCTCTGATATAAACATATCTCAAAAATACCCCCCAAGCCATAATAATACTGATAATAAACCCCACCTTACCATCAAGAAAGCCTTTCTGCAAAAAGAAATGCTTGATAATTCTAAAAAATGGTTTCCCAATGAGGTGCCCCCATCTTACCTTTGGCGTCTTTTCAAAATGATCTTCAGCCGACCATTTGGCATAACGGCGCATCTTATCCAGAAAATGGCTTAGGTCTTTATACGTATAGTGGTCCATCTTTTCCTTCAAACGACTAAGCTTGATTCCGCTTGTCTGAATTTCTTCATGGACCTGTTTGTTATCATATCGGCAAACATCTCTTTTGAAAAAACGCACTACAGCATCTCCTTGCCAGCCACTGTATTTTACCTTTTGTCCCATGAAGTAGTTTTGCCGATTAATCCAAAAAGCATCAAATGGAATCTTATCGGCTTTGAGCCAAGCTTGAATTTCCTTTTTTAGCTCAGGGGTAACCCTTTCATCGGCATCCAATATCAAAACCCATTCATGTGCTGCTTGGGGAATGGCCCAGTTTTTTTGATCGGAAGGGCCTGTGTATTTTCTTTCCAATACTTTTGCACCTTTGGCTTTCGCCAAATTTGCTGTTTCATCTTCACTGAATGAATCCACGACGATAATTTCATCAACCCATGATGCACTATCAATCACACCTTCAATATTATGTGCTTCATTAAAGGTTGGAATAATCAAGCTAATTTTTCTCATAGGAAGGGCTTATTGCTGTAAATCACCATAGGCAATAAAATAAGGATTGAGCAAATTTTCTTTGTTATAAGTCAGCGGCTTCTTCGTCTCTTCATTGATCACCTGTCCACCAGCTTCTTCCAAAATAATTTGTGCCGCAGCGGTGTCCCACTCCATCGTTGGTCCTAAGCGCGGATAGATATGCGCCTCCCCTTTAGCCATAATCAAAAACTTAAGAGAACTGCCTTTTGCTACTTTCTCTGCTTCGTTTAAGCCATTAATGATAGCTTGCGTAGCTTCATTGAGGTGAGAACGAGAGCAAACGACTTTCAATCCTTTATCGCTTTGATTAAAAACATTTGCGTGTAAACGCCGCTCTTCATCTCCTTGCATTAGGTAAGCACCTTCTCCTTTTACGGCCCAATACATTTCTTCTAAAATTGGTGCATAAACGACACCGAGAATAACTTTTTGATTTTCTACCAAAGCAATATTAACGGTGAATTCTCCATTACGCTTGATAAATTCTTTGGTGCCATCTAATGGATCAACCAACCAATATCGATGGTAATCTTTGCGGATTTCGTAGGGAATCTGCTTATTTTCTTCAGATATAATGGGATATTGGACTGATAAGGATGCTAAGCTTTCGCAAATCACTTGATTGGCATTTTGATCTGCCTTAGTAAGTGGCGAATCATCCTTTTTATGTTCAATTTGAAAATCTGCTTCCTTTGCATAGACCTTCAGAATTTCTTCTCCCGCTTGAAGTGCAATATTACTTACTGCTTTCGCTAAATCTTTTAAATCCATCGGTTTGATATTCTATTTTTCTATATTTTTGTGGTCATCAGAATAGATATTCCTTCCCAAAGCTCAAAAATAATTCTAATCTAGTTTAAAAAAAGATTGTTTGATGAAAAAAGTATTAGTAACAGGTGGATGCGGCTACATAGGGAGTCATACGATTGTTGATTTATTGGATAATGGATATGCTCCTATATCTGTTGATAACTTTGTCAATTCTAGTTCAAGTAGCTTGGATGGCGTAGAAGCAATAACGGGAAAAAAAGTACAGAATTATGCTATTGATCTTTGTGATTTGGAGGCAAGCAAGCAAATTTTTGAAGATCATCCCGATATCAGTGGCATTATCCACTTTGCTGCTCTAAAGCACGTTGGAGAATCTGTATTCCAACCACTGCGCTACTTTCAGAATAATCTCAATAGCTTGTTCAACATTTTAGCGTGTATGAAGGCATATGGAGTGAAGAACTTGATTTTTTCTTCTTCTTGCTCGGTTTATGGCAATGCTAATGAATTGCCAGTAACAGAAGCCACACCAAGACAAGAGGCAGAATCTCCATACGCTCGTACCAAACAAATGGGCGAAGATATACTACAAGACTTTTCTAGGAATAATAAAGATATTAATTCTATCCTTTTACGATATTTTAATCCAGCAGGTGCGCATGAAAGTGCTAAGCTTGGAGAAGCGCCAAGCAATCCAGCCACCAACTTAGTTCCTGTAATTACAGAAGCTGCAATTGGTAAAAGAGGAGCTTTAACGGTTTTTGGTGATGATTATAGCACAAGAGACGGAAGCTGTGTAAGAGATTATATTCATGTAATGGATATTGCTAACGCGCACACCAAAGCATTGGAATACCTCATCAATAATAACAATGAAACCAATTGTGAAATCTTTAACCTAGGTATTGGTGAAGGGGTATCTGTATTAGAAGCGATTCAGGCATTCGAAAAGGTAACCGGCGAAAAGTTGCCTTTCACGATCGGCGCACGCCGAGAAGGGGATGTCGAAGCAATCTATGCTAATTTGGCGAAAGCCACCGAAAAGCTACAATGGACGCCTTCGAGAAATATCGACGATATCATGCGTACTGCCTGGGCCTGGGAAAAGGCAAGAACTGAATTAAATGTTTGATAAAGAAAAAATAATCTTTCGGATATGGTTGATACTGATACTGTTTGGTCTGCCTTATTGGGGATCAGGACAAACAGTATCACTACCAGAAGAAGGTGAAATTCCCTACATCTCTGATAACGAGTTCGATTGGGTTCAAAATCCAAATTGTGCAATCGCAAACTTAACTGGACCCATTTATAAAAAAGCGGAAGTCGACCCACAGGTTCGAGTAAATAATGGAAGTCTTTTTTCTTCTTTTCTAAATGAGAGTGTGTTTAAATTTTATTCAAACTGATAATCAACGATTTGAGGTTTTGGCTAACGATTTGTGAAGGCGTTTAGC
>JAKVCU010000161.1 GCA_022448955.1 Saprospiraceae bacterium | reverse complement strand
TGATTGTACTCATTTATTTAATCTTTTGCATATGTACAAAATACCTGAGTAAAGCATTAACTGCATGTGGATGATGAAAAGCACCTTCTAAAAAAAGCTGGTATACTTCGTCTTCTGGAATCTTGACAACTTCCACCATTTCTCCATCATCTAACTGCTGCTGACCGTCAGGCTGCACCCCATCTGCAAAATAATGGTGTATATAACTATCCATAAAGACTGGATTAGATGCAATTTTCCCAAGAGACACCCACTGCGCACCAGTGTAGGCCGTTTCTTCCTCTAATTCGCGCTTACCAGCTCCTTTTGCCTCTTCTCCCCTATCAACTAAGCCTCCTGGTAATTCCAAAGTTTCTACTCCAATACCAAACCGATATTGCCGAACAAAAATGATTTCTTTTTCAGGTGTTCGAGCAATAACATTAACCGAATCTACGGATTCTAGAATAATCATTTTTTCGGTTTTACCGTTTCTAGGATTATTCATAAAATCAAATCTGGTCTTAAATAGCTTCAAATCTGGACCTTCTTCAAAATGTTCTCTCTTCCAAGAGGATACTGACATAGGAATTATATATTTTAATCGATAGCTTTTAAAAGTTCGACTGCTCTTTGATGTAAATCACTTGATGGCTTGGATTGCAAGGTATACAATATCTCTTTTGACTGACGAATATTACCTTCTCTTAAGCATACTAAAGCCTCATACCACTTCTTTACATCTTGTAACTCGCTGCTTGCTTCAAATAGTTGGAGCTTTGCCTTGGCTTCCGCCAAACGATTCTCTCCAATATAAGCAATGATAACCATCAAACGGGCATATTGCTCATCAGGATGTTGAGCTTGGAATGATTCTAACTTTGGAATAAGCTCCACAAAGTTATTTTGAGCATACAACTTATTTATTTCTGTAATCTGTTTATCAACTAATTCATCTGATCTAGAAGAAATAGGTAGATCGTAAACGGGTATAAAGTGATTGGCAAATACTTGTTCATTATCAATAGTAGCCAAAAACTGCCAATAAGCCAATCCAATTAATAATAGTATAGCTGCTGCCACTGCATAAGGGTACCGGCGCTTTGTTACCAGCTGAATATCCCTTGGCTCGTCCTCCTTCAGCATTTGAGTTCGAACATGGGCAATTCGATCTTTGAGTACCCGATTACCATATACTTGCATCCCATTGAATAAGGCTTCTTCCCGCTGTACTACTTTCGCAAAAGCTGGATTATCGGCCTGTTGCTGCTTAAAATCAGTCAGCTCCTTATTCTTCAACTTACCTAATAAATAATCTTCTACTTTTTGTAATTGTTCTTCTTCCATAATAAGTTGTTCATGAAGTTTAGTCTCTTGCGAGTGTCAAGAGAAAAAATCTTTAAAAATGACATTTTTGGTAGCCATTGCTCTGAGTTTTTTCATGCATTGTGATTTTTTATTTTTAGTCACTTGTTCGCTAGAAAAGCCCATTAATTCCATAATTCGCTTCATTCGTAAACGATCAAAATAGAAATAAAGCAGCAATTGCCGACACTCTTCTCCCATTTTTGAAATGAGATCAGCTATGATTTCACTACGCTCTCCCTTCAATAATATATTCATTTGATTTTCGGGTATCTTTATTTGTTCATGCTCACTAGTAATATTAACCATCCTGCCTTGCCGACGCAGCTTATTTAGCCATAGATTACGACTTATAGAAAAAACGTAAGTTTTTAAACTCGATTGCAATTGAAAATTACCCTTACGCAAATTGTTGAACACAGCGACTAATGTATCCTGAAAAGTATCTTCCGCATCTTCTGAGGATCCACTATTTCCAACAATGAAAGCTTCTACACCTGCAAAAAAATGTTGATACATTACACGAAAAGCTTCATCATGCTTCGTGTAGGAATCCCCTTGAAGAGATTCGACTATTAGTTTATCTATTTGTTTTTGCATCGATTTGTATATACGAACTGATTCAGAGTCTGGTGAAGATTTTATGAATTGACTTTACTGATATGCCCATTATCAATTATTGATAACTATCGGGAGTTAGTACTAAGCAAACCATTACCTATTTCAATTCAAAACACAAATGCTCCAACAGATCTTTAAACTTTTGAATTAAAAAAAAATGGCTATTGACATTTAAGGATTTTTACATCTTTAAATATCAATAGCCATGATTTGAATTTTAGACGGGAATAAAATTAATAAATTCATTCTGAAATACTTAAACAAAAGGAAAAGAAGTTATATCAGTAAAATTTCTTAATAATAACATATGACCAGTGCCATTAGGACTCTAATGAGGCATTTTCAATTACAACCATTTCATTATTAAACCTTTAGGTAAGAACTTACATCTTCATAGTTATTGAGAAAGGCTCTTCTTGATTTAAGATAAATATTATAGTCTAACTTTTAAACAGCTTGTCAAAATTGCTTGCGTAATAAATTCCAGCCTGCCGGCAGGCGCGGCGTCAGCTCAAAAATCATAAGAAACTGACGATAGAAAAGTTACACATGATTTTTGAAGGGAGGCTAGAAGCTCCCTGCCTATGGCTGAATTTTGTTATACTCATTCCCGCCTGCGGAAAGGTAGGTTCTAGCCTAACTACCTATAGTCTTTAATCCTTGAGTCATTTCTTTAATAATTCCTTTTTTCTTTGGATCGTACAACCAATTGGTATCAAAATAATTTAATATTTGATCATTAGGTTCACTGGAAAGGGTAAGGCTATGGAACTGAGTACCCTTATTTTGCTGAAAGAACTTGACATCTTGCAGCACATCCTTATTGACTTTATACATAATAAAATCAGAAATAATCAGCACATCTGCATCTTGATAATCATTAGAACGTAGCTGCCTGATAGCCTCATACAAGGCTAGTGAAATATCTGTCCCTCCATAAAAAGACATTCTGAGGAACTTTGCAATTTCATTGATGGAGCTAGCAACATCGTATAGGTCCAGCGTTTTTATACCCTGCGAGAAGTTGATTAAATATGCTCTACGGTTCTCTTTTATCGCCATTTTCAAAATACCTAAACAAAGAACTTTTGCTAATTGCTCTGGCCTTCCAGTCATGGACTCACTTGTATCTACGCAGATGATAAAAGGGCCCTTTTCTTTTAAGCGTACTCTTTGATTGACTTCCGTCAAAACATTTTCGCTTTTAACCAATTTCCGATCTTCATAGCGAAAAGTGAGTAAATTTTTATCTGCATATCTTTTTAGGAAAAGTAATTCTGTATTTTCATCGCTCAATAGCCCTACCTCTGCACTTAGCAGGTTATTTAAGTCATCACTTTCGTGAACACCTACAATTTCCGCTTTGGAATGCTCATCCACCACCCATTCTTGGCGGATGATTGTCTTTTCAAACGCTTCTTCTTCTATCTCTATCTCCGCCTCTCGCATGCTACCCAAAAGATCTGCTAATTCCTTTAGAGACTTTTCATCCTCAAGCAAATCGTCGTATTCTTTGACAACATCAAAAGAAGTTTCCTGCCACAACGAGCGAGACATATCCCACCCGAGATAATCACTTACAGGGGTGATTATTTGCATTAACTTTTGATACTCTTCAACCTTAGCTTCTAATAATTGGGTATATTTTTCTTGCTCTTCTTCTAATTTTTGTAGCTGATATGCAAATATTTTTGCGTAAAGCAATGCATCCCACTGAGCCAATAAGTCTGTGAGCACTAAATCTAACTTTTTCCTATCCGCTGCGGGAATTTCTTCCACTGCTTTTTGTTCGATCAATTCTTTGAACTGACTCTCATAAAAGGAAGTATCGATTTCCTCTTTTTTATAAGTCTTCCTTAAGTAGTCCACTAAATAGTACCAGCGTTTTACAAAAATGTGAATAGGCGTTACGGACCATCCACCTAGGCGATCCTCCTCATCAGTATAAGGATGTTTTGCACGAATTTTTTTATAGGTCTTGCGCAACCAATAAAGTGTATCCAACACTAATTGATAACTGATATGATCATTATCTCGTAAAGTTGGAATGAGATGATTTACTGCAAAGAGTTGATCTAATGCCTTTTTGAAGTATTGAAAGTATTGATCATTTAATTCAGGAACGACATATTTGTCAGGTGCGAGTTTGTTTTCTAGATACTGCACTAAATATTTGCGCATTTGCCGATTCAGCAATGCCCCAAATTCAATAAACCTTTCATATTCTTCTTCTAACTTTTCTTGCAACTCTTTCCTCATTGGCTAAAAACTCTGATAGCTATGTCTGATTTTTTCTAGACGTAATAATAATCTTTCTAATGCTTGGCGCACTTCTTCCAAATTGGCCAACACGATTTCACTCCATTCTTCTTTTACAAATAAGTTTTCCTTTAAGAAAGGGACCTCCTCTGGTGTATCCTCCTTCATTCGCTTTTCTTGTGTTTGAATATAATTCAAAATCTTCTCGTATCGTTCTTCCCAAAACTTAACGACAATCGAATGTGGTTTTTTGAAGATTATTTCTGAGCGTTCTGCCTTTTTAGTCTTCAGCGAATAGACTAATTTTTCAGAGTTATAAAATATCTCTATAGTATGTTCTTGGGTTCCTTTTTGTGCTTTTAGGCGATTGACTAAATTGCCTTCTGGATCATAGAAGTTAGTAACTGACTCTTCATTTAGCGAAAGCTTATGAAACTGCTTAATCTGAACCAATACCCCTTCAAACTGGCTATCTTTCTTAATCAATTCGAAGTATTCTTCCTTGATCGGTAGCAATTGTTCTTCAGCAATGGTATGTTTTACTTGAATCTCTTCATTAACATCCTCTTCAAAATCCTCTACCTCTCTGCGCAACATTTGCAAATTGACGGCCAAAGAGTAACCATGCTTACGAATAGCTTCTGCCACAATATCTTGAATTACTTCTCGCTGCATTGGTTTAGCCCATAAGCACTCTATCATCAAAAAGCAATCCATCAAATCGACCTTATTTCGACCGTTCAAGAAAGCAGAAGTTCGAAGCAAACGAATGATTTTCTTCCAACGGCGATCAAATACCAAAATTGGATCATCCGTATTATTCGGACGGGCATTATGTTCATCCAGTTTAATTTTTGTCAATTGAATGGTATTCAGTACCTCAGCAGGAATTTGTACTTGATTAATGGCTTTAGACCACTCTGTTAATTCTGCCTCACTTAGCTTTAACTCCTCCGCTAAATCATCCTCATAGACATCTGTAGTATCTGTGATCATGTTCAAAAAATTTTTGAACTGTCGAATATTACCTAGCTCTAAGCGGATAAGAAAACGATCCCAAATAGGAGCAAGACTTTGGTTTTTAGGTGGCAATTCATTAGAGGCGGTAATAATTCCACGAATATTTACCTGCATATCTTGATCACCGTTCCGATATATTTTTTCATTCAAAATGGTCAGTAATGCATTTTGAATAGCAGGCCCGGCCTTCCAAATCTCATCTAAAAATACAATGTTCGCTCCTGGCAGATAACGGTCTGTGAGTCGTTCGTATTTATCTTCTTCTTTTAGTTTCTTTATCGAAACAGGACCAAATACCTCGTCCGGTGTACTAAACTTACTCATCAAGTATTCAAATGATATACCATCCCGGAAAGCATACTTCAATCGACGAGCGATCAAACTTTTTCCCACACCTGGGGGACCTAACAAAAAAATACTCTCCCCTGCCAATGCACTCAAAAGTGCTAACTTCACGGCTTCTTCTCTTTCATACAAGCCCTTGCAAAGCTGCCCCAACAGCTCTTGCACTCGGGTACGAATAGAGGTGTCTATAATTGTGTTCATAAAATCTCAAATTCGGAATCTTAAAACAAATCGGCTTCACCAAAATCAGAGCGGTGCACACCACCCTCTTGGATATAATGCTTACGCACTAATTCATCTACCGTTGCAGGACGGATTTTTAAGATAACACCTTTGAAATGTAGATGTTTCCCCGCCATACTGTGATTCAAATCAACTTTAACTTTATCATCATCAAAATCGATGATGACCCCATTATGTGCCGCGCCCAAATCATCTGTTAAGGTCACATAATTATTTTTTCGAACGCTGACTGGCATTTCTCCATGCTGTTCGAATAAACTACGCTCAACAGTCACCACAAAATCTGCACGCATTGGACCATAAGCCTTTTCAGGTGGCAATATAAAATCGAAGGTATCTCCCTCGCCTAATCCTTCTAAATGGGCTTCGAAAGCCGCTAATAACTTACCTGTACCAAAAAGGAATATAAATGGATAATTGGGATCCATGCGCTCCATCAACTCTCCCTTCCCATCATTTTCTCTTAATTCGTATGCTATAGTGATAACTTGCTGTTCTTCTACAATCATTTTTCCCATTTTAAGTGTCCAAGAAAAATTGCTCGTATCATAAAATTATTCGTTCAAAAATCGTGAGAAACTGCCTGCACGAAAGTTACACATGATTTTTTAGCTAACGTGACTTGATCAGCCTGTGGCTGAAATTTTATTGAACCA
The DNA here is from genome assembly GCA_022448955.1 of Saprospiraceae bacterium. Lineage (GTDB taxonomy): Bacteria > Bacteroidota > Bacteroidia > Chitinophagales > Saprospiraceae > JALEHC01. The sequence goes on along the minus strand of JAKVCU010000161.1, from coordinate 3,496 downwards.
ATTCCAGGCTGCTGGCAGGCATGGTTTCGGGTACACTATTTATAGCATTATAACCTAAAGTTGGACGAAAGGTTTTCATAAAAAATGGGATATAACAATTATCGCTATATCCCATCCCCAATGTTTGATTCTTTATCGCCTATTCTCTCAAGTCTTCTATATAATAATCTGGATACTTTGATGGATCAAATGTAAAAGTAGAAGCAGCCATTGCTTTATTCGGCACTAGCTTATCCACTTGAAAAGTGTAACGGCTCCCATCCTTGCCAAATGCCTTCATACGCACGATTTCTGCCGTCTTTCTATCTACAGTCAAACGCAATTTAGAATAATCTGTATCGCGATCTAATGGCTTGAACTCAATTTGAGAAACCTGACGGCCTTTTTCCGCCATTTCATTGATCAATACATATACAAATTCATCTTTCTCATAAAAAGAAAATAAAGATTGTGGAGACATAATCGACTCTGCCTCATCTTCTGGAATATCATTAATTTGTACTTCTTTATTGTTATTAAAGATCAACCATATAGCAGTACCATCAGAGAGAATCTCTTGCGTACCGATAGACATGTGGAATTTCTCCCCTTGCTGCTTAATTTTTCCTTTTTGTCTTTCCACTGGTTGTTCTGGAAATTCAATATCTAAAGTAAAATTAGCTTCCATGGTATTGTAAGATTGGTAGCGCTTTTTTACTTTATTAAGAATAACTTTAGCTTTTGGATCGCTTTCACTCGCATCAGTAAACTTAGTGTCTTGTGCAAAGGCACTAACTCCAATAAACAGTAAGAGCAATAATGTGAAAGTATATTTCATAATCTATAACTTTTTGTTTCGTAAATAGAACGAACGAATTTCTTTAATTATTTATGAAGGAACAAAGAAGAGCGGTTAAAGGTTGGTTAAAATTCGGGGCAATTTTTCTACGGTTCATCCCAGAATATATCGGTTGAGTTCAAAAAAGTGGATCAGACAGCCAGATACATCTATCTTACCCATAAATACATAAGAACATGTCACCGATACACGAATTTTTCAACCTATCTCATGCTTTTTCTGGCGCCCTTGTATTATTTGCAGGATTATTGGCCATCATTGCGCGAAAGCGAAAAGGCTTACACACTTGGACAGGCTTATTATATTTTATTGGAATGATGTGGGTATGTATTAGTGCGTGGATCTGTATTGTATTCTTCCGGTTTAACTTATTCCTGCTTGTGATTGGAGTGTTTAGCTTCTATCTCACCTTCTCTGGTTATCGAGTACTCAAACGCAGGCAACTAGGTGAACAAACTTGGGTGGATTGGGCAGCTGCAATTATATCTATGCTTGCAGGAATAGGCTTGATTGTTTTTGGCTTAGGTATACCGTATTTTTTGAAAGGTAATTTCCCTATCGCTTATCGCGCTTTATGTGTGCTGTTTGGCTGGTTCACCTTTAAATCAGCTTATGATGATATTATCATTTTCAGATCTCAAACTATGGATGCTAAAATGTGGTGGTGGTATCATCACATGCAAGCGATGCTGGGATCCTACATTTGCGCAGTTACGGCATTTATCGTACAAAGTGGGCATAGAATCTTGCCAGATTTTGGGATGCCATGGCTATACTGGATTTCACCAGGTATCATCGGAGGCATATTTATCGGAAGATGGATAAGGTCATATAAAACAAAGTTTGGAGATCCCATCACTAAGAAGTCAAACAAAAAGCTAAAACTATTGGTTATCACCTCCCTTCTTTTTGTCCAATTTGGCTACAGCCAAATCTATACCCAAAAACAAACGCGCCATCGCTTCGCTCAATTAACCTTAGGTGTAGACTTCCAAACTAGTATTGGTGGAACTACCCAATTTCTGGATGGAGAAGGAGGAATAGAAAGTCTAGATTTCCCTACAACTCAAACAGCAAGATTAATTGTTGGGGGCACACACTTCTGGGGACATGCTGATTTTTATGTAGTTTTCCCTGTTTATCAAAGAGTATTTGAAGGTAGTCATCAAGAAATTGCATTTACAAGTGGTGTAGAGACGGTATTCAAGTATTATCCACTACGTATCGAGCATCATAAAATTCGCCCTTACATCGGTATTTCTTTAAGTCCTTATTACTTCGAACAAGCAAATAACAATCTTACTTTTGGAAATGGCACAGATCGCCGCATGGCACGTCTTCCAATCACTACAGGCTTGACTTTCAATCATAAGAATCACCTATTCGAAGCTAACTTAACTTACAATTATGATAATAAAATTGACTACCATTTATTCAGAAATGTCATTAACGAAATTGAAACGCCACCATTTTTTCTTTCCTTTTCTTACAAATATATGTTAGATACTACGGCAGGAGCAGAGGAAAATTGGGAAAGTGGCCGTACGGCAAAAGTAACTGATATTTTAGCAGAAAGAGGCGATTTGGATGGCTTTTTTGTAGGTGTTGGCATGAGCTCTGCTTGGTGGATAAGCAACTCTGAGTACAACGAAGAAAAACGTCCTTTTTTGGGTGACCATCGCTTGGCTATTATGCCAGACTTTGCCCTTGGCTACTATTGGCACAAGCCTGATTTAAGCCTTTCTTTAACTTACCGATCTTACTCTTCAGGTATTGATGCTTATGGTGCTGTCCAGACAGTGTTTAGACAATCCTTAGGATTAGAATTGACTAAAAACTTATTTGACTATCACGGTTTTACGCCCTTTATTGGACCTGTGGTTAGTTATGAGCGCCTTTCGGCAAAAGAATCTTTTGAAGGAAGATTAGCATTTGATGAATCTCAAGAAAAATTAAGCTACGGAATCACATTTGGTTGGGACATTCGTCCAAATCGTATTCAGTGGTTTACACTAAGAACCAACCTAAGGTATTACCCTGATTTGTCATTAGGCTTGGATAATGGTCAAGCCATTAGTTTTGACAATATAGAATTCAACTTTATTCAGTTTGTTTTTTATCCCAATCGGATATTTTAATGATTACTATTAAAAAAAGTACATGATATAATTGCCAAAAAACCAATCCACTCTTTCAAATTTTGTTTCTGATAGCTTAGCTTTGCAGCAACCATATCGAGTTAGTGAAGTTTCAATTCCAATCTGGTGCGATTAAGAGTGACGAACTTGCGCAAATTTACAGACATAAGTTTGAGTTTCAATTCCAATCTGGTGCGATTAAGAGTAAGTTTGATTATGAATGGCAAGAATTTGCTAACATGTTTCAATTCCAATCTGGTACGATTAAGAGTATTAAGCAGTGCAGGAATTTGTGATAGTTTATACAGTTTCAATTCCAATCTGGTGCGATTAAGAGTGATAGTGTGCTATAAGTTCGAAGAGAATGAAGTAAGTTTCAATTCCAATCTGGTGCGATTAAGAGAATAAGGTTATAATTTCATCAAATTTTTGTTTTTCTGTTTCAATTCCAATCTGGTGCGATTAAGAGAGTCTTAGAATGAATCTTGATCGTGCCTAAAGCAAGTTTCAATTCCAATCT
>JAKVCU010000160.1 GCA_022448955.1 Saprospiraceae bacterium | reverse complement strand
AAAAATTGAACAGGCGATACTCGGAGATAAATTCAATTAATATAAAATATAAATAAATTTATTTCACAGTGTACTAAGTAAAAGTGAAGAACTAATTTTTTTAAAAGAATAAAGTGATTAATAAATCTTTATCTTTTTTAGAGTGTTTTTTGCAAGGACTTTAATTACTTTTACTTTATGCGTTTTTTATTAATCATTTTAGCTTTATTTCTTGGTTTAATTGATACAGATGCCCAATCTAGACCTGAGATATTTCCCGAGGATATTGAATCTAGTACATTAAATGTAAAATGTCTGTGTCAGCCAGGAGTAGATAATAAGTCTAGGAGTCGTGGTTTGGATATTTCTTATCAATTGTTAGGCAATGCTATTTTTGAGCCAAAAGATCAAGCCTTGCAGGAGCCTTTTAGTGAACAAGAATCTTTGCAAGGACTTATTTTTAAACTTCGTTTCCCAATAATCAATAGAGAAAGATTCAGGTTAATTGTAGGCTATAGTTATCGTCCTGAGCGATACCAAATAGTAAATTTCGGAACTGATTTCACAGACATATTTCAAAATTTAGACCAGAGATGGCTTAAGAGTAATAGTTTTAGTCTTACACTTAGTAAACCTCTAGGAGAAAACTATTATACCGGACTTCGTTTAAGACTCATGTCTAACGGTGATTATGGACAGTGGCTGAACTTTGGAGAGCGTTACACTATTTACAATGCAGTAGGATTATTTGGGATAAAAAAGCGATCAGACTTAGAATGGGGCGTAGGTATTAATTTCTCTAGTAGTTTTAGAAGGACGATTGCTTTACCATTTGTTTTTTACAACCAGACGTTTAGCGAAAAATGGGGCGTAGAAATGATATTGCCTTCGCAGCTTTATTTACGTTATAATCTAAAGCCAACCAGTATTATTCTAACAGGTTTTGAGTATAATAGTAGAAGTTATTCAGTAGATATTAATGGAACGCAAGGATTTAATGGAATTTATAACATGAACCACTCCGAGTTGCGTGCTATTGCTAGTTTGGAACAAAGACTTGTTCCGTGGTTGTGGTTAAATGCAAAAGTAGGTTTTCAGTTGAATTTTAGTACTGATTTTGATGCTGTGGATGCATTGAATACATCATTTAATGTAGAGCCAACAAATAGTCCATTTTTTCAAATTGGATTATTTATTTCACCACCTAATTCTTATTTTAATGAATAGAGATGCCAGCAGAATGATATCTTCTGGCATTTCTAGCTGAGCGCTATATGTGAGGCTAGAACCTCACATTTAAAAGCCCTGCCAAATCTTTTACTTGTTTAATCGTTTCTTGTGCACGTTTTCTGATTTCAGCGGAGGAAGCCTTAACTTGGTTTTTCACTTCTTTTTTATTGGCATTCAGTTCTGCTCTCGCGCTTCTAAACTGTTCATTTAATGCAACCAAACCATTTGCTACGGCTTCTTTCAAATCGACATACTTTAAAGCACCACTTTGATAGTCTTGCACAAGGGAGTCATGTGCTTCATGGCATTCGCTTGCTTTAAGCAAACGAAATAAATTGGCTATGCCTTCACTCATGCCTTCTGTTGCTTCTCCTGTATCTGTTACGGCAGAACGCACTTGCTTACGAATTCTCGCTTCTTCTGCGAATACATTCACATAATGCTTTTCACCGGCACTTTTACTCATCTTACGAGTGGGGTCCGCTAAGGACATCACCTTAGGTACTTCCGTAAAAAGGGGCTCAGGAAGTACAAAATACTCCTTACCTATTTGATGGTTGAAGCGTTGTGCAATATCACGTGTCAACTCTAAATGTTGTTCTTGGTCTTTGCCGACAGGCACATAATCAGCTCTATAGATTAGTATATCAGCGGCCTGCAATACAGGATAAGTATACAAACCGGCAGAAATGAATCCGCCATCACCTTTATCTTTATTCTGAGCACTTTTATCTTTGAACTGTGTCATACGGCCTAAGTGACCATAAGAAGTAAAACAATTAAAGATCCAAGAAAGCTCTGCATGTTCTGGAACGAGTGATTGAATGAACAGGTTATCTGGTTGGATACCTGTAGCAATAAGGTTAAAAATGAGTTCCCATGTATTTTCTCTCAGTTTCTTTGCCTGATAGGGCATCGTCATTGCATGGTAGTCTACCACACCATAAATACAATCATAGTCATTTTGCAATTGTACCCAATTTTTGATTGCACCGAAATAGTTGCCAAAGTGCATATGACCTGTTGGTTGGATACAAGAGAGGACCTGCTTGCGTTGTTCCATGATTATTAGCAGTTAAAAATTATGAATACTTATCTTATTAAATAGTTTGCACTCATACTTTAGTCAAAAGCCGCAATAACTGAAATTTCGATATTTACGAATTTTGGTAAGTTAGCAACTTCGACTAGTTCTCGAGCAGGTGCTGTATCTTCATTAAAATACTCTGCATAAACTGCATTGATACGGCTATAGTTATTCATATCAGATACAAAAACAGAGCATTTGATTACATCTTCAAAGTTCAAGCCTGCTTCTGTCAGAATAGCTTTAATATTAGCCATCACTTGGTGGGTTTCATCTTCGATAGAAGAAGTAACCAATTCACCAGTGGCAGGGTTGATTGCTATTTGGCCAGAGGCATACAAAGTTCCATTATGTACAATGGCTTGGTTGTAAGGACCTACTGGAGCAGGTGCATTAGAAGTAATAATGATTTTTTTCATAGGGTATAAGAATTAAATTGCAAACACAAAAAGCCCCACATCAATCAATAGATGGGAGCTTGGTATATTTTCAATAGCAGAAAATAGCAAACGATCTATTCTGCGTCTTGATCTGATTTGATTAAAATCTTTCCTCTATACAGCGTATTGCCATCCTCATCTTGGTATGCACGGTGATATAAGTGCTTTTCGCCTGTTGTTTGACAAGTAGCAATTTGTGGCATCGCCGCTTTCTGGTGCGTTCTACGCTTGCGCTTTCTCTGCTTAGAGATTCTACTCTTTGGATGTGCCATCGTTCTATTTTATTAATTTATAAATCTAAGTTTTTTAATGCATCCCAGATAGGATTGTCGCCATTATCTTGGTCTGAGTCCTCTTTTTCAGTTGCTTCAAGATATTTCAACATATCCTCATTACATGGTGGCTCTTCTTCCATTTGGCAATCGTATACTTTTATCATTGGAATAGATAAATGTATATATTCATAAATGAATTGAGCAATTTGCAATTTCGGTGTTTCAGGATGAATATAGATCACATCAGGATCATTTTCTTCGCTTTCTTCTTCACCTAACTTCACCAAGAGCTGATGCTCATTGCTGATGGGTAAGTGAATATCTACTAAGCATCGGTCACATTCCGTCTTTACGGTACCGTCCAATGCAAAATTTAAGACGTAAAGTTCAGGACGTTTTTCAAATATTAGCTTCACTGTAACAGCTCCCTCCAGTATGGATGAATGCTCAAATGCCTGAAAGAAACTGTGATCAGCTTGGAATTCAAATTCATGAATGCCATTTCCTATACCTTTAATAGGAATGGTATATTGTATTAAACCCTCCATTTTTAAAGAACTTTTCTGAAAAGCGGATGCAAAGATAAATTTTTAAAGTAATTGAAGCAAATTACCTTTCCTAAAAGTTTATTAGATTTTCGATTAATAAGTGGATTTAACAATAGACCACAAACGATTATTACATTGATCTGCCCAACATGCTCTTAGATAAGTACCGATATAATAGTACACTGTAATCTAAATTACTTATCATTTAACGGGCCCTAAGGTTTTTCAGGTTGGATAGCGTATCTTTCTAAAAAAGTACTTAAGTTAGTCATTTTAGCTAAATAATAATGGCAATAATTGTTCTGCAGTCCAAAAGCCAAGAAAAGTACCTACAGCATTACCTAATGCCCCCAGTAAAACGGCAGGTAGTACCAAGTCATTTCTTCCTCTACTTCTAGCTAAAGCCAGAGCTGTTGTACCACCACCAACATTTGCTTGCGAAACAACAGCTAGGGTGTCAAGATCTATTTTTAACAAACGAGCAGCAAGGATGATAACGATCCCATGTACCACAACGATTACAACAGCAAATAACATTAAATTAATTCCTAGTGAACCTAACTTTTGTAAGGCATGCACATCGCAGAATGCACCGATAACCGTCAGAAATAAATAGACCGCAAACATTCCCAATGTTTGTGCCCCTTTTAATCGCTTGGCAATAGGAAGTTGGGCAAGTATCAAGGCTAGGACAGTAATGAAAAGGATAGATGGGACTTTGCTGCCTAAGCTAGCTGACCAATCCGATAGGTAGTTGGCAAGCAATAATGCTCCGACCCCAAGAGCTAGAATGAGCCCAAGATCTATGGGATGCAGCTTTTCTGTATCTGCTTCTATACCCAGATCAGGACTTGCCTCTTTATTGGAATGGTCCCTACCAAGCTTGGGCCATAATGGCTTTAAAAGACGAGGCATGGCTAGTGTCGTGATCATCCAAACTGTGGTTAGGATATTATCAACTACAACAGAACCACCATATAAAACCCCTTCTTTGACTACATCATATGCTAAGGCCAAGGCATTAAAATTGATGCTTCCTCCGGTATACGTACCCACAAACATTCCTCCGACGGCATAATAAAGTGGACCAACAGATTCTGGACCACTAATAAGTAGCATGCCTAGGAGTACCCCAAGAGTAGTACCAATAGAGCCTATTAGAAATAAAGCTAATAAGGGAAGGCCAGCTCTTAAAATATCTTTTAGATTTACCGGAAGGAGTAAATAAAAGATAGAAATCGGGGCCATGTAAGCAAAGATACCATCATAAAGCGGAACGGGATTTTCCTCTGTAGAACCAGCAGGTAGTAGGCCTAAATTGGCAAAAATGGCTGTAAAAAGAATAGCTAGAAGGGCCGTTCCTAGATGCTTCAGAGCGGTCTTCCTAACGAGCCATTCAGAGAGGACTACGATCAGACAAAGGAAGGCCAGAATATAAAGGGAGTTAAATGTCATAATAAACAAAAGTAAAAAAATTAAAGAGAAAGGAAAAGTAGCCGCTTTTAATAGGTCTTGCTTTTGAAGCCTTAAACAAAATGAGCGACCATTGGGTATTCAAATACAAGCACTTTTGTCATTCATGTGGAAGGTCTATTAGGCAAATCGTACTCTATGTATCCTCTACTATGAAAAGACCTATCTTTGATCCGGGGCAGGTATAATTTTTAATCGAAAATCGTTAATTAATCTCTACTTAACACCTAGTGATCAATTAGCTGAAAAATAAATGCTAGCTTTGCAGCTTTGACTTTTATTACCTCTTTTCCATATTCACTTGATTTTAAATTACACAATTACATATATACACAATTTTGTCGTCTATGAAATTGAAGGTTTATTCTGAGAGATTTAGGTTAAGTTCAAGCTCTTTTAAAGCATCGGTTATTTTAATCATAACGCTGCTGAATGTAACCCCCTTGATTTTAAATGCTCAATGTCCAAGTATTGAAGCAATCATGATAGACGGGTGTTCAGGAGAAGCTAATGAATTTGTTGTTATTAATTCTGGTACAAATGGGTTTAATGTCAGTGATTTACAACTAAGTTATGACATGAATAACAATATCATAAATGCCCAGAATAATGATATTAACATTAACATTGATAATTTTTCAGGAAACCCTTCGCCATGTGGACTTCAAACAGGCGATATATCATTAGTTTCAGGTTGTACCAACGTTATTGCAGCTGGTCTTGGAGATGTGATTCCTCCCAATTCACTTGTAATACTACAAGTCAGTGCCACGGCTAATGCAGTAACTGATTTTAGTGCAATTTGTGGAGCTGGACAATGCGCTTATGTCATTCAAAGTTCTTGTAGTAGAACGGCAGGGGGATTTACTAATGGGTCTGGATCAGGAGGAACTAGGACTACAATCCTAGATTTGGTCAGTCAGCCATGTGCAGCTTCATATGTGTACGATCGAGCTAGTATTGTAGGTGGTGATGGAGCATATTATCTTCCTTCAACGAATACATATGGTAACGATGGATGTGATGCACCAGCTGTAACAGTGGGTAGCCCTCCACCTAGTATTGATCCCATCGCAAATGTTACTAGTTGTGGCCCTTATACTTTACCAAATATTACTGGTACAAACTTAACAGGAGGAGAAGCCTATTATACAGGGCCTAATGGTACTGGGACTCAATTTTCCCAGGGGAGTACCATCAGTTCAACTACTACACTATTTATATATGATGGTTCAAATACATGTTCTGATCAGGAATCATTTACTATTACTATTGATAATCCCGTTACACCAAATTTACCAACAATAGGACCTTTTTGTTCTACTGATCCGATAGAGGTTCTACCAACTACCATCAATGGTGTAATAGGCTCTTGGTCGGGGGTAGGCGTATCGAACGGAAATCTTTTTAATCCAACTGTGGGTAGCAGTACATTGACTTTTACGCCAGCTCCTGGTGAGTGTGCTAATTTGCCATCGCCTATAAGTGTGACCGTAAATACAGCTATTGATGTCATACTGGGGCCTTTTTCAGATCTTTGTTCATCGGACGGACCTATAACGCTGACTACCAATCCAATAGGGGTTTCTGGAGTTTGGTCAGGTCCTGGTACTTCGGGTAATTTATTTGATCCTGCTTTGGCTAATATAGGTGGTAATACGATTACCTTTACACCTGATGCCGGACAGTGTGTGAATGGAAACAATGTCACACTAAATGTTCAACCTGCGCCGACAGCTTCTAGTGCAGGTCCTTTAAGTGCATGTGATGGTGAAAACTTTGATTTGACTTCGCTGGAAAGTGCGATTAATAGTAACCCCGGAGTTACCTTTAATTGGTCAGAAGATATAGGAGGAAGTTTACCTATTGGCAATCCTGCTAATTATTCCAGTAGTGGGGGGAACGTCTATGTAAGTGTTTCGGTAGGAAGTTGTAGCTCTGGAACGGAAACGATTCAGTTGAATATTGATGTATTGCCGAGTATTAGCTCAATTCTGCCATTAGATGCCTGTCAGGATGAATTTGGAAATGCGACTTTTGACCTTATGGCAAATAGCATAGTGAATGGATTGAATGGAGGCAATGGATTTCCTGTATCCTTTTCTACTGATGCTGCCGGTAATAATCCAATCGTAGATCCCTCTAACTTTGTAATTACGACTTCTCCAGTTACCATTTTTGCATTTGTTGAGGATCCTGTAACAATGTGTTTATCTGTTGCAGAATCGATAGTTCTAAATATCTTACCCGATCCACAAATAGTTCAGCCTAGTCCTCAAGAATTGTGTGATCAAGGTGGTGGTACTGCTACTTTTGACTTAAATACTCTAAACAATACAGTTGATCCTACAGGTAGTAATACCGTCACTTGGTATTCCGACCCGAATGGAATGAATCCAATAGCTAATCCTGGGAATTATAATACCGCAAATACCACTATTTATGTATCTGTAAGTGACGGAACTTGTACTTCAGCGATACTAGCATTAGATTTAAATGTTACGAATACTCCTCCGATTAATGTAATGGATCCCAACCCTGTATGTGATAATGGTTCAGGGCAAGGTACTTTTGATTTAAGTGTATTAGAAAATATCATTAATGGAGGTAGTGGAGAACCAGTGAATTGGTATGAAGATATTGGCTTAAGCAATCCCATTGCTGATCCTTCCAATTACACCGGATCTGGTATTATATATGTAACGGTTGGTACAGGACTTTGTTTGTCAGGCCCAGAAGCTATAAGTCTATTATTACAAGGTGGGCCAACTGGAATGGACATTGTTGAAACTTTTTGTGGAGATACCAATGGACAGATAACTATTGATTTAACCAATTATGATAATCAAGTTGATGGAACACCAGGTAATACTATAACGTGGTACTCAGACCCTGCAGGTAATAATCCAATAGCTAATCCAACGATGTTTACTACAGGTTCTACAGTGGTTTATGCAGAGGTAAGTGATGGGAATTGTACTTCTATCGTATTAGCTACTTTTACGATTACCGTAAATGCAGCTCCTCAAGCATTCCCTGCTGATCCTTTAACTGCTTGTATTATTTTTCCTTTTGATGCAAGCGTAAACTTAACTTCTGTGGAAGGGGAAATTAATGGGGAAACAGGTCTTCCTGTAAATTGGTATGTTGATCAAGCAGCTACTATCCCCATTACAAATCCTGGTGATTTTAATTTTAGTATTCCTACATCTGTTTGGGCAACAGTCACTGACCCTGTTACTGGATGTGAAACGCCAACTACGGTTGAGGTAATGCTAGCACTAGCATTTGCACCAATGGCAAACAATCCAGGGACACAAACTGCCTGTGATAATGGTATGGGGAGTGCAAGCTTTAACTTAGCTAATTTGGATGGTATTATTGGTGGTGGCGAGAATGTTACCTATTACTCTGATCCAGGATTAACAAATGAAATTGTGAATCCAAGTGATTATATATCATCTGGTGGTACGGTTTATGCAGTGGTAAATGATGGCGTCTGTGATTCTGCTGAAGAAGCATTTAACTTACAAGTATTAGCTGCTCCCGTAGCAAACCCTGTAAATGGGCCAAATAATTTTTGTGCTGATGTGACTAACTCAGCAATAGTTGATTTGACGCTATACAATGCTATTGTTTTAGGTGCACAAGCAGGAACGGTTAATTGGTTTAGTGATCCAGGTGGATTTAATCAAATTTTTCCAGCAGATGCTTTTAGCATCACTGGATTAACAACCGTATATGCTCAAGTAAATGGTGTAAGCTGCTCCTCTAGCTTAGTGGCTGTTGATTTAAACTTACTTCCAGCACCAGATGCTTTTTCTGATCAATTAAATGATTGTCCAAATGCCATAGGGTTTGCTACTTTTGACTTAACTAATTTTTTCTTTCAAAACCAAGTCAACGGTGGTACTGGTTATCCTATTACTTTCTATTTGGATCCTGCTGGGATGATTGAAATTATCAATCCTGATGCATTCATTACAGATGTAAACACAACTATTTTTGCGATAGTAACGGATGCAAATGGTTGTACGTCCAACGTCACACCAATTGATCTGATGTTGGATGATATCATGATGCCTAATTCAACTAATTTAGAATTATGCGATGAAGGCAATGATCAAGCTCCTTTTAATTTAGATGATCCATTATTACAAACGATAATCAATGGAAATTCGGGATTACCTATCAATTGGTATCTGGATGCTATTGGTAATACACCAATTAATAATACCAATGCGTATATAAGTGGTACTACACAAGTTTTTGTCACCATCCAAGGAGCTACTTGTGAGTCTGCAGCTATTCCTATAGATTTGATTGTTTTAGATGTTCCAGAGGTGTTCCCACCAAACGACGATTTAGAATTATGTGATGAGGGTAACAATCAAGCTGCTTTTAATTTAAATGCCCTAAATACTACGATTAATGGTGGAAATGGATACGTAGTAAATTGGTTTTTAGATGAGAATGCGACGAATCCAATCGCTGATCCATCAAGTTTCCTTTCGGGAAATGCCACTGTTTATGCAAATACAGTGGATGGTATTTGTACCTCTGAAAGTACTGTTCCAGTTAATGTTGTTGTTCTTAATCCACCAACTGCTGATAGTATTTCCTTTGTATTGTGTGAAGAAGGAGCTAATAGAGCTACTTTTGATCTAAGCATACAGGACTCTGTAGATATGATTACATCCGGGGCAACAGGTGTAAGCCTTTCTTGGTATGAAGATGCCGCTTTAAGTATGCCTATTGCAGATCCATCAAGTTTCTTTTCTCCACCAACTACTATTTATGTGGTGGTGTCAAATGGCGTATGTGATTCTGCGCCAACCCCAATTGGCATAGAAGTGATTTCTGCTCCCGTCATACTTCCAATTCCTCCGATCGTTGCTTGTGATGAGGGTAATGGGATGGCATTTATCGACTTAACTCAATTTGATGATAATGTGAATGCTGGGCAAGGGTTTATGGTGAATTGGTATGCCGATAGTAATGGAAATAATCCAATTCTTAATCCAAGCAACCATCCAGTAATGAATGGAAGTGCGGTATATGCTTCTGTATTTAGTGATCTTACAGGGTGTGAGTCACCAACTGTTACGATTATTATAGATGTCCCTTCTCCAGTAGATGGAATGATCGCTTTGGTTCAGCCAATTAGCTGTGCAAGTTTTAATGATGGAAGTATTGATTTAATGGTCAGTGGAGGTACAGAGCCATATTCCTACGATTGGAATGACGATAATTTTGATGGTCAAGAAGATTTATCCAATTTATCTGCTGGAACT
>JAKVCU010000016.1 GCA_022448955.1 Saprospiraceae bacterium | reverse complement strand
GTGATAGAAAACAAACAGTAGAACCTACAGAACCTGAAATCATTCAAACAGAAATTGAAAAAGGCTTCTTAGAATATTGGTTTTTCCCAAAGGGCTCTTATTGGGTTTATCAGCTCAATGGATGGGAAGTTTTTGATACGGTATATGTAAAAGGAACGTATGAAGGATATGAAGCTGATCCATACCCTTTTTATCAAGAAGCAGGCAATAAATATCAGGTGTCCACTGAACATTCTAATAAAGAATATATAGGCGATTATTATGGTTCTTCATCTATGAACTACTATGGCTATTATCATACGATCTGTAATACTTGGATGCTTGATCAAGTTTATCATGAGTTCTTGCCTATAAGAGATAATCATTTTTTCTTTTATTATCCTTATTCATTTTATTCAGGCAAAAGGTGTGATGAAGAGAATATCAATTTTGAAAGGCATGTCGTTAGAGATTCTTTTATGATGAATCTGCCTGCGGGCGATTTTCATGTTGTACAGATTGATACGCATACCGATTTTGACCAAGCAGAACGTCCTTCTGATGTCAATGGACTGAATCACCAAGTTACTAAGGATATTTATCTATCAAAAGGGATTGGTGTTGTACGTTGGGTGTCACACCGGAATCATGGTAATGATTGGCAAGATTGGAAATTAGTAGATTATCATATTGCGGAGTGATAAGTACAGCTTAAAATATCATCCATTTTAAAAGAAGCAAAGAAGCTACTTCACCCTACTGCCGAATTTCACTAGGGCGATAGCCAAACTTTTTTGCGAAAGCATTGGAGAAAGAACTGAGCGAATCATAACCTACATCCCAAGCCACTTCCTGAACAGTAAGCCCTTGGTTGCGCAGCAAGTCATGTGCTTTTTTCAAACGCTCATTCTGAAGGTATTTAAATACAGGTAGGCCGAATAGTTCTTTAAAGTTCTTTTTTAGTTTAAAGCTGTTCAAACCAATTTGGCGAGATAATTCCGATAAGGAGGGAGGTGATTCCAAATTGCTATGCAAGATTTCTTTGGCTTCAAATAACTTTTGGCGCTCTTCTTCTCTGATATTACTTTCATTCATTTTCGCTAACTGCCCGAAGAAATGAGAAAGCAGCGTAGTCATCTGACTTCTGAAAAACATCATTTTTGTTTTCCCTTCATATTCAATAGCCATTACTTGCTTCACAATTTGTAGCATCTCAGGCGTCATCAAAAAACGAGGGCCTTCTACATAATGATCTTTGGGATGTACGAGTTGATGTAATAGCTCAGAAAAGATTTCTCCTTCTTGGTTCGGTAAGTTTTTTAAATTTCTAACTGCTGTAGCGATAAGGACACATTCAAGTGGATGCTTGGCAGAAACGGTATGGATACAGTCAACTATGCTATCGGCATAAAAAGAAATGGCCATGCCTTTTGTATTATGGTAAGCTTTTTCTTTATCTCCATATTTCATGACCAAATTCACATCGCCCTCTCCATAAAAAGCTACGGCAATAACTGGCTCGTCAAACTGGCAACTATCTACAACAGCCTGGTTTTCAGGTGAGACTTCTACCAAAATAGTAAAGTCATTGATATCAATAATGTCGCGGGTCATGATCTTAGAATATGGTATAAATAATAAACTAGTAGTGCGATGCTATAGTTGAACTACTCCTCGTTCCAAACCTGATTTTCGTAGGTGATTTTTCCATTTTTCAGTGATTGCATAGCTTTGGTCAATCCATCAACGGTCATTGGAAACATCTTATCACCTGTAAATTGGCGAATCATTTGCACAGATTCAAAATAATCCCACTCATATTCTGGCAAAGGATTAATCCATGCAATATGCTTAAAATAGTCCTTCATTCGTCTTAGCCACACAATTCCTGCTTCATCATTATAATGCTCTACACTTCCTCCTTTATAGAAGATCTCATAGGGCGACATCGCCGCATCACCTACAAAAATGACTTTGTAATCGCTATTGTATTTATGCAATAACTCTAAGGTTGGAATTCTTTCTTGAAAGCGGCGTTTGTTATCCGTCCAAACAGATTCATACAAGCAATTATGGAAATAATAAAACTCAAGGTGCTTAAATTCCCACTTTGCTGCTGAGAACAACTGCTCACACAACTCGATATGATCATCCATCGAACCACCAACATCCATGAGCATCAACACCTTCACTCTATTTTTCTTGCTGGCTTGCATCGCAATATCCAGTAAACCTGCATTTTCAGAGGTTTTCTTTATCGTTCCATCTAAGTCTAATTCTGTAGGGATGCCTTCGCGGGTGAGGATACGAAGTCGTTTCAAGATCAGTTTAATATTGCGGGTATGCAATTCTACTCTATCATCAAGGTTCTTAAAGCTACGCTTTTCCCATACTTTGATGGCTCTACGCTGTCGGCCTTCTCCCCCTATTCGAAATCCTTCCGGGTTATATCCACCTGCACCAAATGGGGAAGTTCCTCCTTTTCCAATCCACTTATTGCCTCCATTATGTGCTTCATCTTGTTCTTCTAACAATTCTTTGAAACGCTCCATGAGGGCATCTAAGCCGCCCATTTTTTCAATGGCTTCTTTTTCTTCTTCGCTGAGTTGATTCCAAAAATCTTTGATGAGCCATTCGGGTGGGACTTGGGTCTCTAATAAATCGTCTGGTATTTCTTCTAACCCCTTAAAATAAGCGCCAAAGACCATATCAAAACGATCTAAGTGACCTTCATTTTTTACAAAAAGAGACTTGCTCAATGCGTAGAATGCATCGATATCATTATCACATAGCCCTTTTTGTAAAGCCTCCATCAGTGCTAAATACTCATGGAGGCTTACAGGAATCCCTTGTTTTCGAAGGGTATAGAAAAAGTTAAGAAACATCAACCAATAACCATTACAGTTTAAGTACTTCTAAGAATGCTTTCTGAGGTACTTCTACTTTTCCAAACTGGCGCATTTTACGCTTACCTGCCTTCTGCTTTTCTAATAACTTACGCTTACGCGTGATATCACCACCATAACATTTTGCGGTTACATCCTTACGTAAAGCAGAGATCGTTTCTCTTGCAATAATTTTTGCACCAATAGCCGCTTGGATAGCGATAACGAATTGCTGACGAGGCAACAAATCTTTTAGTTTTTTACAAATCTTCCTACCAAAAGCTTCCGCTTTTGTACGGTGTACAAGCGCTGAAAGCGCATCTACATTTTCACCATTCAATTTGATATCCAGACGTACTAAATCAGAAGCACGATAATCTTTTGGCTGGTAATCAAAAGAAGCGTATCCTCTAGAAATAGACTTCAACTGATCGTAGAAATCAAATACAATTTCTGCTAGTGGCAACTCAAACAATAATTCAACACGAGACTGCGTCAAATAATCTTGCTTTAATAAAGTCCCACGTTTATCCATACACAGGGTCATAATGGCACCAATGTATTCTGGTTTGGTGATGATCTGAGCAGAGATAAAAGGCTCTTCTACACTTTCCAAGTGATTAGGATCTGGTAATTCAGAAGGGGTCTGAACTAATAATTTACCATCTTTCTTGGTGTAGGCATAGTAAGATACGTTTGGTACCGTAGTAATCACATCTTGATCAAACTCTCTAGACAAACGCTCTTGAATAATTTCCAAGTGTAACATCCCCAAGAATCCACAACGGAAACCAAAACCTAGTGCGGTAGAAGTTTCTGGTTCGAAAATTAAAGAAGCATCATTCAACTGAAGTTTCTCTAATGAATCTCTTAAATCCTCAAAGTCATCATTATCAATTGGGAAGATACCAGCGAATACCATTGGTTTTACATCCTCAAATCCTTGAATAGCTTCTTCAGCAGGATTTCCCGGAAGGGTGATGGTATCACCAACCTTAATTTCTTTTGAAACCTTTACCCCTGTGATGATATAGCCTACATTCCCAGACTGAAGTTCAGGTTTAGGGACATTCTTGATTTGCATGATACCAATTTCATCAGCATGGTACTCACCACCTGTATTCATGAATTTCACCTTGTCTCCTTTTTTCAAAGTGCCATTCAGGATACGAATATTGGCAATTACTCCTCGGAAAGGATTAAAGATAGAATCAAATATCAATGCTTGCAGAGGACCATCAGGATCACCTTCAGGTGCAGGAATCTTTTCAACAATGGCACTTAAAATATCATCAACCCCTTGTCCAGTTTTCCCACTGGCCATAAGGATTTCATCTATTTCTACATCAATGAGATCTAGAATTTGATCAGATACTTCATCAATCATTGCACTTTCCATATCCACTTTATTCAACACAGGAATAATATGTAGATCGTGCTCGATAGCCAAATATAAGTTGGAAATAGTCTGCGCTTGAATACCTTGAGAAGCATCTACCAGAAGTAAGGCACCCTCACAGGCAGCGATGGAACGCGAAACCTCATAAGAGAAATCCACGTGACCAGGAGTATCAATTAAATTAAGGGTATAAACTTCACCATCCGTATGCGTATATTCCATTTGGACAGCGTGACTTTTAATCGTAATTCCACGTTCTCTCTCCAAATCCATATCATCCAACGCTTGGTTGGTCATATCTCGCTCAGAGATGGTTTGGGTATGCTCCAATAAACGATCAGAAAGTGTACTTTTCCCGTGATCAATATGAGCAATAACACAAAAATTTCTAATATTCTTCATAGTACACAAATATAAATCTTTTTTAAGTAGCATGATGCGCTTTAGTAGCATCAACCTCTTTATAGGTACTAAATCTGACTTTCATCTGAAATAGCATACAAAGGTATGAAGTGAAAAATGCAAATACTATCTTTCACGGTATTATTATAACCAGATTTGAATCAAAATTGCTTAGGAGAAAAGGAAGATTTGCTTTATTTAGACACAATCTAAATAAAGTGAGTAACAAGCCTTAGCCCATGTGCTCTACCATTTTTCTTCTGCTTTCTTTTAGCTCAAAGGAGAAACCTTCGGCCAATAGTTCATCATACTTTTCTTTATCAAATTTATAAAGGCGAGCTGGGCGATGTGCCACCCCTTCTTGGGTTTCATCCAAATCAATCAACAAATTCATGGATAAAATCTTTTTACGGAAGTTGCGCTTGTCCAAATCGGTTTCTAGAATGGCCTCGTAGAGATGTTGTAGCTCTGTGAGGGTAAACTTACGGGGCAATAATTCAAAGCCTACAGGTCTAGTTCTAACGAGTAATTTAAGGCGGTTAAAACACGCACGCAAAATTTCAGCGTGGTCAAAGGCTAGTTCCTCCACATTGTCAATGGAGATCCAAGCAGCACGATTTGCTATAGAAGATGGCTGGATGGTATATTGATTAATTTTTATCAAGGAAAAATAAGCTACTGTGATCACTCGGCCAGTGGGATGGCGATTGACATCTCCGAATGTAGCTACTTGTTCTAAAAATACATTCTGTAAACCTGTCAGCTGTTTTAGAACTCTATTCGCGGCATAATCTAAGTCTTCGTTTTCATTGACGAAATAACCAGGCAAGCCCCATTGGCCTTCGTAGGGCTCTTCTCCACGTTTGATTAAAAGTACTTTTAAGTCGCCTTCATCAAATCCAAAAATCACATTATCTACAGTAAAGGCTGATTTAAAAAAGTGGTCTAAATTTTCCATTGTCCCCATAGGCTAATTAATTATAACTCTTGCAATGAAAAGCAAAAATAAAATTTTAGACGTTTATGTGTAAATATTCGATTTCCTTATTTCTTGAGCCTTAAAGAAAATAATTTTAAGTCATAATCCCAAGTAAACACATACTTATTAGTGTAAATTTCACACTAGCCCCATATTTTACATAATAAACTGATAATCAACTTTACACAAACTTAAACAAAATAAGTATTTCTTATTTTCATACTTTTTTATTTAATAGCCAATTTTTATTCCCATTCAACGTTTAATATTCGAGCTTTTATCCCAAAAAGTATTTTTTACAAAAAAAATAGTATGAATTGGCGAACAATCCCCTTTGTTCGCTTGCTATCACCACTTATACTCGGTATTTCGCTCGCAATCAAGTTGGGTTTTCAGCTAGAAGAAGGCTTCATGAATGCTCTACTCCTTACAGCTAATATATTATGGATCATTGGCTGTTCTATTCGAATCCCTTATCAATGGCGCTGGATTCCTGGTTTCTTCTTATTCGTTTGGGTTGGAATACTAGCTTACCACATCACTATTCTTCAAGATGATCGCCAGCATTCCAACTATTTCCATCATCAAAATTATGACTATCTATCAGGTAAAATCTTATCTATAAAAATCAAAGAGAAATCCATCCAAGCAAAAATTGAAATCCAAAGCTTCCGAGATAGTTGTCAAGAATGGCATAGTGCAAAAGGCTTAATACTGGCCTACCTCCCACTCGAGAGTATTATTGAAGAACAACAAAATATCACATTCAAAGCCCCCATCAAGTCTATTCCTACCGCACAAAATCCTATGGCTTTTGATTATAAAGCCTATTTAGCACTCAGGAATATTCATTATCAAACCTACTTATCAAATATAAAGGCAGAGAGCTGCTTTTTACTCACTGAATCAGCACCTCATTTTTCATTAAAAAACCATCTGCAAAAATGGAGAACACATAGTGTACAAGTCTTCGAGAAATATATTGATAAAGCAGCATCTTTCGGTATTGCTTCTTCTCTTGTACTCGGATACAGAGATGCACTCAATACTGCTGTAAAACAAGCCTATACCAATACAGGAGCCATTCATGTATTAGCTGTTTCTGGTTTACATGTAGGGCTATTATGTTTGATTTTGCAGTTTTTTCTACAACAAATTCCCATTGCTAATCTGGTATGGAAATGGGCGAAATTATTACTCTTAATATCTATTATTTGGGCCTACGTCTTTTTTACCGGTGCTTCTGCATCTGTACTTCGGGCAGGCTTGATGTTCAGCTTGATACTATTGGGAAAGGCACTCAATGAAAGTGCTAATATCTATAATACAATAGCAGCTTCTGCTTTTATTTTACTCATGATCGAACCCTATTTATTGTGTGACCTAGGTTTTCAGTTGTCCTATGTGGCAGTTTTGGGAATCATTTATTTTCATCCTAAAATTTATAGTCACTTTTTTATCCAAAATAAGCTTGGAGACTACATATGGAACCTCAGTTGTATCTCTTTAGCTGCACAGATCACCACCTTGCCTATTAGCTTATATTATTTTCATCAATTCCCAGTCTATTTTTGGCTATCTGGTTTGGTAGTTGTTCCTGCAGCAGGACTTATACTAGGTCTTGGTATCCTGCTTCTTGCTTCTTCTGGTATTCCTTTTCTGGCTAGTTGGTTAGGCCTTGGTTTATCAGAACTTATTCGAATCATTAATAATTGCATTTTCTATTTAGCTCAACTTCCTTTTAGTACCATTGAAGGCATTTACTGGCCTTGGTGGATGATCGTCATCTATTTTTTATCGCTCGCAAGTATCGTTTTTCTATTAGAAAAAGATAATCAGAAATGGATATTAGTGCTATTGCTTCTTTTCACCTGCGCTTGCGCAAATTGGTCTTTTCATCAATTAAATCATCAATCTCAAAAGCAAATAGCGGTATATGCAACGAATAAAACTAGTTTGATAGAATGCATAGATGGGCATCAAGTCTTTGCTTTTTCTTCTTCTGGGCTTTCGCCAAAATCCTATGAATACGCTACAAAAAATTTCCATATCGAGAAAAGCATTACTAACATTCATCATATTGAACTAGACAGTGTGCTTCAAGAAGCACCCATCTGGTACAATGGGGATATCCTCCAGTTTTATGGTCAAAAACTACTAATTCTTCATCCCAAAACGGATTGGGATAATATTCCACATTTAGATTACGATGCAGCGATTGTAATAAATAGCCCTTTTTTACACTTTGATATCCTAACAGATCGCTTAAATATTTCACTACTCATTTTTGACTTAAGCAATAGCAAAAGAAGAGCAAATTATTATATCAAAAGCTGCCAAAAGAATAACATACTTTACCATGATATCCGCCAAGACGGAGCATGGATTTATCCATTAAATAAATAAGCTATGAAAGACTTTTTTTATTTCACCAAAAAAGAACGCAGAGGTATTGCCATTTTATTAGGTCTGAGTTCTATTCTATTGTTACTTCCTTATCTACTAGCCTTTACAAAAGTAGAGCCCACTATAGATTTCACAGAAGTGAACAAGGCAATAGCCTTAATGAAAGTAAGGCAAGATTCCATCAGAGATTCCCTTTCTCAGATCAGAGATACTAGTAAAGTGACTTGGGAGGACAAGTCGTTTAAAACCTATCCAAAACAGCAGGAGGTAGCACTTTCAACTCCTAGAAAATTATTTGCATTTAACCCTAATACAGCAAGTAAAGCAGAGCTGCAACAACTCGGCATTCCCGCTCGAGTGAGTCACACAATAGATAATTATCGAAAAAAAGGAGGCAAATTTTTCCGAAAGGAAGACCTCAAAAAAATTTATGGCCTGCAAGAAACACTCTATCAAAAATTAATCCCTTTTATCCAATTGCCTGACAACAAAACGCCATTACACATTGACATCAATAAAGCAACAGCAGAAGAATGGCAACAACTCCGAGGTATTGGCCCCTCCTTATCTGGCCGTATCGTAAAATTTCGCGATAAGCTAGGGGGATTTATAAGCATAGAGCAAGTCGCTCAAACCTATGGTTTGCCGGACTCCACCTTTCAAAAAATCAAATCCAAACTTAAGGCCTCTCCAATTCAAAAAACAATTCAAATCAATAGCTGGTCAAAAGAAGAATTGCAGCAACATCCATATATTAATTGGAAGCAGGCACAGATTTTAATCAACTATCGAAAGCATCATGGAAAATTTGATGGCCAAGAAGCCATCTTGCAATCAAAAGCCTTTAAGAAGGAGGAATTGAATAAGCTCTTAGCTTACTTAAATTTTGATTAAAGAACCAATTTGAAAGGAATGGGGTACTAAGCTCCATTCCAATCCAGATGATCAAATTGCATCAACTGCTGCTCTCCCCTTTCCTACTCATCCAGAAAATTGAGGATAGCTAGATTACAACCAAAACATAAAAGTAATACAAAACTAATCACCCGACCAATTGTCGATATCACTAATGGGTGCTTACTTGATCTAACTTTATAGATCTATTTCGTGCCTTTTATCCTCTTCCAATAAATCTCCAAGGATTACAAATGGTTTAAATGTTAAAATACTCTTAAGATAATACCCAAATAACTTATGCATAAGTTATTTGGGTATTATTACATCATGAATACGAATAAAGAATTTCTGAGTGGTACATTACGAACCATCATTTTGGCCTTGCTCAAGGAAAATGGCCGGATGTATGGTTATGAAATTTGTCAAATGACGAAGGAGTTGACAAAAGGGGAAGTCTTATTAACAGAAGGGGCTATTTATCCAGCCTTACATAAGCTAGAAAAAAAAGGACTAATCCAATCTTCCAAAGAGCAGGTAAATGGTCGTACTAGGAAGTATTATGCGATTACAACCACAGAGGCATCTGTCGTAGAAGAACAAATTGCAGCTTTGCTGCGCTTCTCTAGCCATTTAAATCATCTACTTAATCCCAGAGGTTTATGATCCAGTTTGATACCATCAAGAAGGTAGAACAGCATTTGCGTAAAGCAGGCATTCGCGACAAGCATTTATTAGAAGAAATGTCTGACCATTTCCTTACGGAAATAGAGATGCAAATAGCAAATGGTACAGATTTGGCGAAAGCCGAAAAAGAAGTATTGGCACAAATTCAGCAAAAGAATTACCGCCCTATGAATCAGCATATTTTATTTATTCATCATAAAAACCAAATCATTATGAGTACATTATGTGCCGTTTTTGTAGGCATTTTTGCCCTGTTAGGTGTTCAAAACGATAGCTTTAAGGAGCCCCCAAGCTTATGGCCCATCCAAGTAGATCAAGGAGAAATTAGCTCTGGTTTTGGACAAAGAAGACATCCATTTACAAAAGCTATGAAATTTCATAATGGAGTAGATATTAGAGCGGAACTAGGCACAGCTGTTTTGGCTCCAGCAAATGCCATCGTTGTAGAAGCAAGTTATGACAAAACCCACGGCCATTATATTATTCTAAAACATGATGAAATTTACACGACTCGCTACAATCACCTGTCCAAAACTTCCGTAAAAAAAGGAGATGAAATCGAAAAGGGCGATGAAATTGGCAACGTAGGTAGCACAGGCTTGTCTACAGGGCCACATTTACATTATGAGGTATTAAAAAATGGTAAAGCCGTTGATCCAATGGATTACTTAAAAGCATAAATTATGATTAAACAAGCAATCACTCTAAGTCTATGTCTTCTATCTATTCTTTCCTTGCAGGCACAAAAAGAGATGTGTATCACTATTGATGATCTACCTGCCGTTACATATGGGAAAAACGAGCAGAAACATCTGTTAGAAATTACTAATGCACTGATTCAAACCTTTGATCAATATCAAATTCCTGCAATTGGTTATGTGAACGAACGTAAGTTGTACATGGATGGTCAAGTAGACGAAAAGAGAATTGCTTTGTTAGAGTTGTGGCTGGAAAATGGTTATGAAATTGGCAATCATACCTTTTCGCATCCGAGCTATGATAGAGTTAGTTTTGAAGAATTTACCAAGGACATTCTCAAAGGCGAGAAAATCACCCGACCGTTGGTAAAAAAATACAATCAAGAACTTCGATTCTTTAGGCATCCATATCTTAGAATAGGTAATACCATCGAACGCCACGACTCTTTAGTTCAATTTCTTGCCAAACACCATTATACGGAAGCCCCTGTCAGTATCGACAATGAGGATTATCTTTTTGCAAAAGCCTACTTTGTTGCTTACAAAAAAGGCGATCAGGAATTGATGCAAAAAATAGGTGAAGATTATGTCCAGTACATGGAGAATAAAGTAGCTTATTTTGAGCAATCTGCTGATTCTCTTTTTCAAAGACCTATCAAGCAAATCTTACTGCTTCACGCCAACCTGATTAATGCGCATTACCTAGATGAGCTGGCAGAAATGTATCAAAAAAAAGGTTATCGCTTCATCAGCCAAGCTGACGCAATAGAAGACCCAGCTTACCAAAGTAAAATATATGGCCAAGGCTATGGGCCTTGGGGCATTTCTTGGCTAGACCGCTGGGCATTGAGTAGAGGTAAAAAAGGTACTTTTTTTAAGGACGATCCTCGCACACCTGAGTATATTCAAGAATTAGCTCGATAATTATTCAATTGCCAAAAGCTCAGGCTCGGTCATCATCCCTTTCGCGGGAGTATAGCCTCGGAGTCGAGCAATGTCTTCAGTATTAATGGTTCTTGGACTGGTACTGAAGGCATTTCTCACAAAGTTGAGAATGCTAACAATATCTTCATCGCTCAATTCTGGGCTGTTGGCAATGCCTGGCATCACCGCACTCATTTCATACAACTTCCCATTAACATGTACGGGCCCTTGCATGCCATGCAGCGCAATCAAAACCAATCGATCTTTCGGTCCACTTACATATTCCGAATCATACAGAGGTGGTGCTAAAGGCTCTACACCTTGTCCATTCACTCCATGGCAAGTGGCACAATGGGTTCTATATAGCGTCAATCCCCTAGTCATTTGATCAGTAAAAATGGTATGATTAGTTGAACTAGCCATTTTTTCTAGTTTAGCCTTATTCTCTACTGTCTCCTGCACTTTAGAAGTGATTCCTGTATATACTTGTGGTTTTATGTGCTCGCTAGATGCAAGCATCAAATCCTCTTCTCTGCCCTCCATACCACTCAATAGCCCTTCATGTATCAAATCATTTTCAGGGTAGCGTTGAACTAAAGTTGTCATTGCTTGCTGTACCCTATTAAAAGGTAGATTTCCTAAAAACATGGCTAATTGCAAATCAATCTCTAAATTATTCTTTTCTAAAAGCAATGCAACCATTTCCATCAAATCAGTACTAGACATTTCATTTTGCTGTAGCAAAAACCGAATCAATTGAATTTGCATTTGTTTGCCACTCTGTAGTACTAATTCCTTTACCAATTGATTAGGTATTTCCCCCATTCCTTCTAAAGTCCAGAGGGCGTGGATTTGTGCGAGTGGCTGCATGCTGTTTTGTAGCATAGCTTCGAGCGCAGGAATCACTTCCTTATCGTTACTTTCCACCAATAACTGCTGCGCTTTATCTCTTACCCATCCGTTGGGACTACTCAGCTGTTCTACTAATCCTAGACTAGACATTGCCCCTAGCTTGGGGAGCGGAGATAACATTTTATCTTTTGCCCTTACTCTGAGGATACGTCCCATATTAACGACCTTATCCAAGCCTTTTTCAAGTAGTTTCTCACGCAGGTAAGAAGTCATGTAAGTGCTGTGTTGAATAATTCCTCGGTGCATATCCAAGATATACATACTACCATCAGGTGCATTACATAAATTGACAGGACGGAAGGCTTCATCTGTTGTTGCCAAAAATTCTTTGCCTTCGTAGGCTTGAGTAGCCATGATTTTTGCGCTATCGTACTGCAAGATATTGCGCTTAATCAGGTTTGCTTCAGGTGCACAAACAAAGGCATTTTCATGAAATATTTCGGGAAATTGTTCTCCTCTGTAAATCAGAGGTCCACAAGCAGAGGTAAATTTTTGTAATTTTCCATCTTCGTGTAAAATACCATCAATATATCCTCTGTTTACAGCTGTTGCGTGTAGGGGATAAAGGCGCTGATCTGTAGCGATTCTTTGCCCCAGGCCTGCTTTCACTTTCATGTATGTATTTCGCGAAAGCGTATTCGGCATTACATAATCGCCTTGAAGCTGATTAGAATTATCATTGTAAAAAAGATGTCCGTAATTATCATTGGTCAGTCCCCATTGTCCACGGAAGGCTGTCTTTTCTTTTACCCACTCCTCCCCTATTTTACGGTAACGCGCATTAGATTTCGCATTGTAAATCCAATTATCCAAATGACGTAATAAAGCATTTGGCTGATGCTCAACATTGCCTCCCACTGCATAAGCCGAGTCCACCAATATAGGATTAGCAGCTTGATCATCTTGAATATCAACAAACCAAAGGTTTGGAGGTGTTGCATATAGCAATCCCCCATGCACCAAGGCCATCGCCCGCGGTAATACTAAGCTATCGAGAAAGACCTTAGCATGATCCATTCGACCATCTTCGTCTTTATCTTCTAAGATTAAAATTCTGCCGTTCGGCAAATCTTCATCTGTACCATCAATATTTTGCATATAGCCTTGCATCTCCAGCACCCACATTCTACCATTTTCATCAAATTGCATCACTACAGGTGCTTCAATCAAGGGTTCTGAAGCAATTACCTCTAATTCAAACCCTTCTTCGATTTGATAAGCACTAAGGTCAATTGCTGGTTCTTGGAAACTTTGCTGACAAGCTGAAAAGAAAAGTACAATAGCTAAGGATAAAAAAGGCAGTCGCATAATAAATGGATTGTGATTTGGACTTTCTAATATAAGGATTTTCTCGGTACTCTTATGCCTAATTTAAGACGCTCCTGCGGTTAAATTAGCATCTGTTATGCGATATCGTATAACGGATGCTTTGAAGTTTCTAGCATTAACTAAACAACAGGGTCTATTTTACTACTACCTTTAATCATTTACCTCATTAAAATCTGAATCCATTTTTTTAAAAAACTGCTTCATTGATCTATACTGAGAAATGTATAACCCAATAACTTGGTCATTTTTATCTCTTTTAAATTCTACTGTGCTTGCATACCATTCAGGCGCTCTGAAATCATCATTCCATGCTGGTAGAAGACTGATATTTCCATTGCGGAAATGCCCTAACGTTAATTGACCATCTTTTAGGGTAATATGAACGTACCAAGCTGGCCCTAATTTGTATGTACCTGTATATTTATTTAATACCTTATCCGATAGTTTTATCTCCTTTTTTTCTATTGGTTTCTCTTGCTCTTCATCCACCTTAGTTTCAGGCACATACAAGGATGCAATATAGTAAGCGGTGCTGTATGCATTACTTTCTTGATTATTAAGAACAACGATGGCTAGGTCTTTTACTTATATTAGCAAAAACCAAATATATCTTTCTTGATATTTGCAAAATTTCCTGTAAGGAAAAGAACTACCTTAATTTACAACAAACAGATTACTCATGGGTATCCCAATACCTGAAATCTAAAAATTAGATCCAAATGAGAAGGAATATTTTACTCTTTTTGACTACTGTTTTATTTTTTGGATGCACCAAAGACTCAATAACAGAGAGCGGCAGACTTATAGAAGCTAGAGGAATCGTCATTGATAAAAATTCCGAAGAGCCAATTGCTAATGCTACTGTCTATTTAATGCAGTCTGAACCTCCTTCCATGAGTTTTGACACTCATGAAAAATTAGACTCCACAACAACCGATGCAGATGGAACATTCTTTATGAATAATGGGCGAATAGGGGAGAGTGTATTGCTCGGGGTATATGCAACCGCAGAAGAGTATTTTGAAACAGAGGATATTACTAGAAGTACAACAGGGAGCTTAGAAAAAGGAGACGTAACAGTAAGAATGCATCCTAAAACACATTTGGAAATTAGAATTATGGATGAACCTCCATTGAGTGGTATTGAAAAGATATTGGTTTCTTCATGGAGCTTTTATGAACCCTCACAATTAATTACAGGGCCTCCTATTGATACAACAATTAATATCAACCAGAGTGCGGATGTTCCAAGTTTTATTACACTCCTATGTACTTCTCCTGATACTGTAGGTGGAAATGTAAAACACCTAATTACTTCTTGTCCACGCGGCGATACCTGCTATTATGAAGTAATCCTTTAAACAATTCCTGTCTATATCAAAGGCATGACCCAAGAGTGATATTTTTTATCTGAATTGACACAATTCAGCCAAGGATAGGTCTACCCTCTTGAAAAAACTAATTGGATTCCCCCAAATTAGATCGACCTACTATATCTCAATTTTTCTAATTTTTACAATCAAATTAAATGAAACATCTTTTACCATTAACCTTACTTATCTGTATTACTGGTATTGCAGCAGCCCAACAGATTGAAAATGTACAATTTCCTACTCGACATGTTTTTCTAACAGGCGAAACGCCCACCGATCCTGCATTTTATGAATGGGAGGAAGTGACAAACATTAGACAAGGTCTGAATATTTCACTTATACCAAGTGAAAAGGTGTAAATGCATTTGCAAACAGATGGACGATAGTAATTTTTTGATCAAATTCAGGAAATTCAGGTATCAATGCCCTAACATCGGTATCTTCAGATACCTTCCCCTCTTCAATTAATACAGCGATCGCATATCCTGTGAATTGCTTGGCTGCAGAAGCAAGGTCGAATACCGTATTTGAAGTAATGGATGTTTCATTTTCAAGATTAGCCAAACCTTATCCTTTACTACTAGACTAGCAGAACTAGGAGCTTTAATATCGTCTATATTAACAAAAAGCGAATCTACTTTTTGATGCAGGATTTTTGGACGGACCTGAGCTTGTAGGATTGAAAAAAGAGGAAAAGAAAGAAATAGAATAAGAATAGAAAAGTTATCACTTTTTTGTTTGCTTTTTAATAAAGTTCATGTTTACTAACAGCCTTTATTTAGGTTTTGATGTTCCATAAATTATTTGGTAATTTAGAATATATTATTGTGGAGCACTAATTTTAAATGATGATCACAATTCGCATCAAAGCCTAAATAATGACTTGCTCTAATCGAACCTCTTCTTGCCCACTTTGGATAAATACTGCTTTTTCGGTGTTTTTCCTCTTCTATTCTTCTTTTTCTGCCTTGGGGCAAATAGATAGTCTTAAAAAAGTAGCTAACTCTTTAACACTTGGTGAAGAGAAAGTCGAAATTTGGATTGATCTCATTTATGAGCTGATGTATGTTGCTCCCGATCAAGCACTCATTTATTGCGATTCCCTTTTAGTAATGGGAAATGAATTAAAGAATCCAAGACTTTTAGGAATTGCACAATATAGTCGCGCTACTATTGATAATAATTTTGGAGAAAATCTGATTGCACTTGATAAATTAAAGAAAGCCAAAACACATTTCGAAGTAGCCAATGATCAAACTAATCTTGCCAATACCTACAATTTGGAGGGTGTTGTTCTGACTAGTCTAAATCTACTTGATCAAGCCGCAACTAGTTATTTAAAAAGTATTGAAATAGCAGATCAATCAAATGACCTTGAAATGAAAGAACTGGGATACCATAATCTCGGCAATCTTTTTATAGACCTAGAAAACTTTACCAAAGCAGAGCAGTATTTAAGACAGGCTTTAAAAATCAAAGAAGAATTAGAAGACTTTTCCTGTCATTCAAGCATTTACTCTTCTCTTGGCATTTGTAAAGGTGGCCTTTCTCTAAAGAAAAAAGAGTTAGCATATTATCAAAAAGCTTACAACTTTGCTGAGCAAAGCGGAAACCAAGAAGATCTTATAATTGCTTTATCCAATATTGGTAGTTATTATTATATCAACAACGAATATTCAAAGGCTAAAAAAACACTTTTGGCGAGCATTGCCATCCAAGAGAGTGATGAAATTTATACTTACGATTTAGCCAATGTTTATAGCCATTTAGCGGGGATTGCATTTGAAGAAGGACAAGTCGATTCCTTATTTTTTTATGGCCATCTTGCTTTAAACCTTGCTAAGCAATCAGAAGATTTATTCGTACAATATGAAGTCTATGAATTATTTGCTGATTATTATGCAAAGAATAATCAAGGAGACAGTGCTTCTATCCAATTAAAAAAGGTAATAGAAATAAAGGATTCCCTTTACCAAGAAGATGTCCAACGCCAAGTACAAATCAATGCTGACCAATTTCAATTAGAACGCAAGGAAAAACAGCTAGCAGAACAAGAGCTCCAATTGGCACAAGCCGCCAATAATCGCAATCGCCTAATAATGTTTGGCATTCTACTTTTGGCTATTATTACCGCTACTTATCAGTGGTATCTTGCTCGTCAAAGACGTAGAAAACAATTGGCAGAATTTGCCCTAGCGCAACAACAAGCAGAGGCAGATCACTTACGCCAATTAGATCAAGCCAAGTCTAATTTTTTTACCAATATTTCGCATGAGCTAAGAACGCCACTAAGCCTTATCCTAGGTCCTCTTTCAGATGTTTTAAGAGAAGTAAAGGCTATTCCCATCAAAGATAAACTCCATACGATCCAACGAAATGGGCTGAAATTACTGGATTTGGTAAACGAAATCATGGATTTATCAACATTAGAAGCAGGTAAGCTAGCATTACAAAGTACGAATGTTGAACTTATACCTTATGTCAAAAGAATTTGGGGCTCATTCGAATCTCTTGCAGTAACTCGACGTATCAAAATGCACCTAGATATTGCGGTAGAAGAAGTCAATGTTCTTTTAGATAGAGATAAATTTGAGAAGATACTCAACAACTTGCTATCTAATGCCATCAAGTTTACGCCAGCAGATGGATTTATCCGTTTAAGAGTAAGCAAAAAAGCAGGACTTTATCACTTTGAAGTGAAAGATACGGGATCAGGAATAGCAGATGATGATCAACAAAAAATCTTTGATCGTTTTTTCCAAGCAGAGCACGGAAAGGCACAGCAAGGTGGTACCGGTGTAGGTTTGGCTTTAGCCAAAGAATTGGCCAAATTAATGGACGGGGATATTCAAGTCAATAGTGCACTCAAAGAAGGGAGTACTTTTACCTTCAGTCTTACGCTGACTGAAACAGATACGAAAACAACGGCTCAAGAAACCGTAAAGGAAGAAGAGCAAACTGCACCCATAGTTTTTTCTCCACTTAGTATTCAAGGTCAAAAACCAAAGGTTTTAGTGGTAGAAGATCATCCTGAAATGGGTAAATACCTCATCCAAAGCTTAGGTGAACAATATGATTGTATTTTAGCAACCGATGGCCTACAAGCCTTGCACCAATTAAAAATCCATCAATTTGATGCTATTACTTCAGATGTTATGATGCCCAATATGGATGGATTTGAACTACGCAAAAAGGTTAATGAAAACCCAGTTTGGAAACACATTCCTTTCTTACTCCTCACCGCTCGACATCTAGAAAGTGGTAAAATCAAAGGATTCCAACTAGGCGTAGATGACTATGTGACTAAGCCATTTAGCCATCTAGAGTTACAGGCACGCCTTCATAATCTAATTAGCAATAAAATAGAAAGGGATAAATTTATGGCGGCAGAATTTAATGCTGTAGATCAAAATCCTACCGAAAACGTTGATCAAAAATTCTTAAAAGAAGTAGAAACAGAAATTCTTCGAAACCTAGATCGAGAGCAATACAATGTAGAAGATTTGGCGAAAGCCATAGGGTATAGCAGCAAGCAACTTAGTCGTATACTAAAAAAGTTGACTGGCCTGACGACCGTCAACTTTATACTGGAAGTTCGTTTGCAAAAAGCACGAACACTATTAGAAAATCGTTTAGTAGCAACTGTATCCGAAGCACAATATGAAGTAGGTATTAGTAGTACTTCCTATTTCACTCGTAAGTTTACGGAGCGATTTGGGAAAAACCCAAGAGATTTATTGTAAGCAAAGAAGGCCACCCAAAGGGTGACCTTTATGTCTCTGATTAATTCTGGATAAGCATTTTATGCTGCTCTAATTGACTATTGCTCTGAACTTTGATCGAGTAAGTTCCATTTGGTAAATGACTTAAGTCAAAGTCAGTACTTCCTTCTATAACTTCTGTTTGATGTACTAATTTCCCCATTGTATCGAAAATACGAACAGTTGTTGCAGCAGCATCATTGATTAATTCAGTAGTCAATGTAAACGCTCCATTTGTTGGATTTGGTGCGATACTACCTGTAAGCGGTGCTTGAGCCGTAGTACTATTCTGTTGCATAGCTTGTAGGTATTGATCGTTATCATCTTGAATCCAATTAGTTTGTGTCTCATCTCCACAACGGTATCTTGTGAAGCCACTTGAAAAAGTCCAAACATCTGATGCGGTAGCGATCACCTTGTGATAATTCTTTTGCAGTAGTGCACTTAAGGAGATATATTCTAAGTTTTTGCTGTAAATCAAAGCATCTTCCCCATTACAATTGTTATTGCCATTTTTTGCGGATAATCTACTCACCCATGCTGAAACAGCATTTGGTGTCTTATTGCCTACAAGTCCAACTGTTGTTCCATTTGTCGTTTCTGCAATCGTCATATCACCAAAGCCCATCCAGTTGTATTCGTTTTCAAACAATTTATACCATTGTGGTGCGCCACCTGCATTCATTTTAATCGTACCTACGCCATCATACTGAGCGATATATTCAATCTCACTAGAATAATCAATAGATGCATTTTGATAAAAGGAAAGATACAGTTGATTTGCTTGATCAATTGCCAATTTAGGTTTTGAGAATCCACTATTGTGAGTATCCTTGTAAAAGAATAATGTATTATCCCAAAGTGATTGGCCATTTTGATCAACACCAATCATAAAAATCTGATTCCATTCTGCTGGCCATTGTGGATTTCTTAAGCCCATAATGATACATTCTTGGCGATCATTCACTACCAAGTCTTGTGGACTGAGTTTGATAATATCTGCGTAGTTATCATCTACATTTGAATACAATCTACTCCATTGCTTGTCTAAATTTTGGTCAAGTTTAATCAATAAAGGTTGGCTATATAAATTGCCATTTGTGTAAGCTCCTGATTCAGCTAAGGCATAAAAACCATCGTTCGTTGCTTCAATTGCGATTCCTTCTTCATGACTAGATGCATCACTGAAAAAGTAATTTACATTATGCGTAACGATACCGTCCTGATTAGTTTTAAAAATAAGTACTCTAGTTTTTTCTTCATCATGGATCTCACTGATTACGCCAATTTCATCATCTTCTGTTACAGCAATATCCCTTAATCCACGACAAGAACACCATTCTAAGTCAAATAAGTTATGGAAGCTGTAGCAATCATACGTATGAAACCATTGTACGCTACCTGCACCATCAATTTTCATCATAAAACTTTTCTCTAGTTCGCCGCCATACCACATCGTTCCACCAATTACAAAATGATCTTCTGTCATCGGAGCAATCACTGTTGGGAAAAACGAATTAGCATCTTCAAAGTATGGATCATATACATTTACCCAATGTGTGCTTCCATCATCAGCTGTCCTTCCTACGTACAAAGATTTTGGTGCATTAGGATCAATAGAATAGAGGAAGTTAGAAGTTCCTGCAAAAATATGCCCTCCATCTTCAGTTGTAGTAATAGCATCAGCAGATTCAATGTCAATTTGATGCAAGAGGAATTGGTCATCATAAACAGTCTGTGCAGATAGCGTAGCTGTCGCTAAAAAACAAAATGCTAGGAAAAATAAATTTTTAAATGTTTTCATTTTTTGGTCTTTAAAATGTTTTCAAAATGGTTTTAGTAATAATTCAAATTTTCAGTTTGGTAATTTGAGGTGCCGCATTCGGCATTTTTGGTTGCTTGATTTTTTGGTTTCCAATTTTTTATTCCGTCATTTTTTCATTTGTTACTGACTTATGCTTTCGCAAATATGACTTTGTTCGTTTGTCCACACAAAGGTGTTACAAAAGCCATTTTTCTGCTTTCTCAAAATAGACAAGCACTTGCCCTTTCCAGAAACACATTGAAAACCAATACCTTATAAGTAGATATTCTTTTATTTTTGGAAAAAATTATTTTATTGGCTTAGTTTTAATTTTTACTCATGTTGCACACATTAGAATTATGTGTGGGAAGGAATCTTTAAAGACAAAGGGATTTATAGATGAAAAAAATTAAAAAAATATTTTCCCTTACTCTTTTTCTATCGAAGAAAAAGAGCTGAGACACCATTTTATTAACAAAACCATAACTTTTGTCGAGATTTCGTGGATATTTGGCGAGGAAAGTGGCCGTTTATCGGTAAAATGGGCATTATTGTAGTACAAATCACCCGTAAGTAGTAAGGCTAGAACTTATCAGCCTCTGGCTGAAAATGGTCAACTTATAAATAGTTAAAGGTTAACAGTATCGAGTAAATGATCTACTCCAATACTGACCCGACAGTAACCAATAACTATGAACTCTTTGACTAACAAGAGTATCTGAATGAAGGCGTCATTCAAAATGACCCGGCTGAAGCTCAATCACTGGCACTATTTTAAGTTCAGTGGCCAAATTTCACAAACATTATTTCTTTAAGCAGAAGATTTAAGATATCTTAAGACTTTAACAACCCTCATACACTCAAGCTTTGAATAGCATGCTATTCTTAGTTGTATAAACCATTGAAATGCAATCGCTCAGGGAACACGAATGGGAACGAATACTTCAGGCCTTCCCTAAAAGGAACCCAAAAGCCGATAAATGAAACAATTGAAATGAATGAATTACGTATGAATGTGGGAAGGTCTGAATCTTTTCCCCGAAAGCTCTGAAATATTATTAGTTAAGGATTGATGGTCAATTAGAAAATCATCTCTGACCATTATCGATAACTGTTCATTAATAAGCAAAATTTTAACCCTTAAATTCCAAACTATGCAAGAGTTACTCCAAGCTGCTGTGACCTCTGCTAACATAGTGTATACTACCTTGCTGGTCATGGTCATTTTCTACTGGATTACCGTTTTATTAGGGGCCTTAGATGCTTCCTCCCTGGATTTTGACTTTGATATGGACGTTGATGCCAATGTGGACATAGACATGGACACGGATGTTGATGTAGATGCAGATAGTTCAGGATTTAGCGTAGCAGGAGCACTTGGATTCTTTAACTTCGGAAAAATTCCATTCATGATACTGATGAGTATTCTCATCTTCAGTATGTGGATGATATCAATAGTGGCTAATCATTATATGCCAGGAGGAGGAGCCGTATTATTCGCATTAATGCTTTTTTTCCCAAACCTTGCAGTTGGCCTTATTATCACGAAAATTGTATCAACGCCTTTAATTCCAGTCTTTAAAGACTATAGAAGTAATGGTGTAGAAGAAATAGACTTTATTGGCTTGGTATGTACATTAAAAATGTCAGCGATGATTGGTCAGATTAGCCAAGCAACCGTCACACATGATGGAAACCCAGTACTAGTCACGATTCAAGCAGATCAAAAAAGTGGGGCATTACAAAAAGGACAAGAAGTCCTCATCATAGGTAAAACTGATAATCTCAAATATTTCAAAGTAAAAGCTATTGAAAACTAAAGCACCCAGATTATGCCAAAGCAGCGATGGTTTACCCTCGATAACTATCGGGGGAAAATCATTACTCAACAGATGGATAGGTAGCCGTTTGATTTGCTCTACGGATGCTTTACGGATCACTGTACAACAAGCTGCTTATCGTGTATTGTTTTATCCCAATTTTTCAACAGATGAAACGAGTATGATCTTTATTAATCATCCGCCTCAGGCGGACACGCAAGGGAATGATTGAAAAAGATTATGTGGTAGCAAAGCGGTTCCATTTGTGCAGAAATTTTTCTGCATTTTGCCGCTTGCGGAAAAATTTTAAACAAATGAAAAAGAAACTATTTATACCTCAACAAGCCTCTAGCTTTGGCTGAAGAACTGCAATCAAATTTTAATCAAAGAACAGAACAAACATCACCCCAATGAAAACCAAAAATATAAAGCATGGAAACACCTTTCATTTGGATTACAATAGGAATGATCGCTTTTATGGTACTGAGTATAATGGGTGCATTCCTTTCCTTTTATAAAAAAGTACCGCAAGGAAAAGCCATTATAAGAACTGGAGCTGGCGGTCCACTTATAGAATATGATAAAGGCATCTTTGTAATCCCTATTTTACACAAGATGGAATTCTTAGATATTTCTCTAAAGAAGGTAGAAATTACAAAAATGAATGAAGAAAGCCTCGCTTGTAAAGACGGCACCAAAGCTGGAATCAAAGCCGCTTTTTTCATCAGAGCCCGTAGAGATGAAATAGATTTGCTTCAAATAGCTCAATCATTTGGCTGTCAAGCGGCATCCGATCCGAAAGCTTTGCATGGTATCTTCCATAGCTCCTTTTTGGAAGCGATTAAAAAAGCGCTAAAAGCATTCGATTATGAAGACAGCTATCGTGATATAGATATGCTAAAAGTCGAAATCCTTAGAAATATAGGCCCCGATTTAAAAGGCTTTACACTAGATGATATCGCTATCGATTATTTTGAAAAAACTAAACCCCAATATTTAGAAAACAATGTCTAATTCTTTCAAAACATATCCAATCAGGTTTATACCTCAACAAGCCTCTAGCTTTGGCTGAAGGACAAGTATATAAGCCTTGTTATAAATAATAACAGTAATTCTGGACCATAAACTGGAGTGACTTATCACTTCAATTCAAATTAAACACACTGTGATCTAAATTACTTAGCATTTTAAAGGCGTCTTTTTACTCAGCTCTGCCTTGCGTACTCGCCTTAATAGCTATGGCTATTGGGCTACACCGCGCCTTAAGCTGAGCAAAAATCAGCTGCTTCGAAATTCAAATAAACTTAGATTACAGTGTATTAAAAATTCTAAAAAAACCAAAAAAATATAAATTATGGGAACAACTTTAATATGGGTTATAATAGGCGCCATAGCCTTTATCATCCTAATGATTATTGCCATATTCGTTTCTTTCTTTAAAAAAGTACCTCAAGGAATGGCTATGGTTCGTACGGGGAAAGGTGGTACTGCTGTAGAGTACGATAAAGGAATGTGGGTCGTACCTGTCTTGCACATGATGGAACTGATGGATCTCTCGATCAAAACAGTAGAAATATCCAGAATGAAAGAAGAAGGATTGATCTGTAAAGATAATATCCGTGCAGACATCAAAGTCGTATTCTTCGTTCGTGTTTCTAAAAGTGCAGAAGATATTCGTAAAGTAGCGCAGTCCATTGGAACTAAGCGTGCTTCTGACCCTAAGACCTTAAGGGAGTTATTTGAAGCTAAATTCTCAGAGGCACTAAAGACCGTAGGTAAACGTTTTGACTTCGTCGACCTCTATGATAATCGTGATGACTTCAAAAGGGAAATCATTAGTACTATTGGTGCCGACTTAAACGGTTATGCATTAGATGACTGTGCAATTGACTTCTTGGAGCAAACGCCAATCGAGTACTTAAAAATCAATAATATCCTTGATGCAGAAGGTATCAAGAAGATTACAGAATTGACGGCAGAGCAGAAAATGAAGGCGAACTTCATTCGCAGAGAGGAAGAAAAAACCATCAAAGAGCAAGATGTAGAAGCACGTGAAGCAATTCTTGAATATGAGCGTCAATTGGCGGAAAAAGAAGAACGTCAAAAGCGTGAAATTGCCAATATCCAAGCACGTGAAAATGCAGAAATTTCTAAAATTAATGAAGAAGAGCGCCTAAAAGCAGAAAGTGTTCGCATCCGAACAGAAGAAGAATTGGCCATTGCCGAAGAGAATAAAGAGCGTCAGGTAATCATTGCTCGTAAGAGTAAAGAACGTGCAGAGGCAGTGGAGTCAGAAAGAGTCGAAAAAGATCGTTTGTTAGAGCAAACAGAAAAAGAAAGGGTCGTTACACTGGCTGAAATCGAGAAAGAGCGCGCAATCGAAGAAGAGCGCAAGAATATCCAAGATGTGATCAAAGAGCGCATCATGGTGGAGAAGAAAGTGGTAGACGAAGAGGAGAAAATTAAAGATACACGTGAGGTAGCTGCTGCAAATCGTTCGAAGCAAGTAGCGGTGATTAAAGCACAGGAAGATGGAGAATCTGCCGTAATTCGCCAATCGAAAGAAGCAGAGGCAGCAAAATTAGCTGCTGAAATACAAGCAGAGAAAATGTTGATTGATGCAGAAGCGCAGAAAAATGCTGCGGAGAAAGAAGCAGAAGCACGTAAGATTAGAGCAGAAGCTAAGGCTGCTGAAGAAGCCACTATCGGTCTTTCTGAAGCACAAGTCATCGAAGCGAAAGCGAAGGCGAAAGAGCAAGAAGGTTCTTTAGAGGCTGTAGTAATCGAGCGCAAAGCAGAAGCAGAAGCAAAAGGTATTGCTGCCAAAGCAGATGCAATACACAAGCAAGGTATGTTACAGTCAGAAGTTATCGAAAAGACGGGTTTAGCGGAAGCGAAAGTACACGAAGAGAAATTATTGGCCGAAGCCAAAGGTGTAGAGCAAAAAGCGAAAGCAATGAAAGCACTGGACGGCGTAGGTAAAGAGCACGAAGAGTTTAAGTTACGTTTAGAGAAAGACAAAGAAGTTGCATTGGCAAATATTGATGTGCAGAAATCAATTGCTGAAGCACAAGCATTAGCATTGGCTGAGGCCTTCAAGAGCGCGAATATCGACATTGTCGGAGGCGAGGAAACCTTTATCAATAACATCATGAATGCGATTAATAGAGGTAAAACCGTAGATCGCTTAGTAGGAAGTAGTCATCAGCTAACCGACCTAAAGCATGCCTTAATTGGCAATGGCAATGGTAACAAAGGCTTACTAGGCCAGGTGAGTGAATTGGTAAAATCTGCAGGACTAAAAAGCGATGATGTAAAAAATCTATCCATGGCAGCCCTTTTGTTGAAACTACAAAACAAAGTAGGCGACAAAGACAAAAGCCTAGTTAGTGACTTACTCCATACCGTAAGTCAGTTGGGTCTCGGCCAAGCAAAAGCAGACAACCTATTGTAATTTTTTTTAATATTAACCCTGGTGCAGTCTTGTTCGGCTAGTCAAAATTACTTGTATAATAAATTCCTGCCAGCCAGCAGGCAGGCTCTAGACTAACTACTTAAACACTGCATCACGATTAATTTGTTAATAGTTCAGTATTTAGAGGGCAGTCCTTTGGGGCTGCCTATTTTATTTCAAATAACAATTTTAAACTTCGAATATCGGTAGTATCTTAGGCGGTAAATGATCTAATCCATCATGCGCTTACACCAGATCGATGCTTTAAGAGGATTTGCCTTATTTGGCATTCTAATCGTCAATATTTTCGTTTTTCATGCTCCATATTCCCATTATACTGCATTTTATGGAAAATTCGAAGGTTTAGAAGGCCTTGTTATTGAAAATATGATATTTTTCTTTGGAGGGAAATTTATGTTTATCTACGCCTTTCTATTTGGTTATAGCTTTTGGTTGCAATACCAAAAAATCAAAGACAAAAATCGTTTATCAGCTTATTGGAACAAACGAATGCTCATCCTCGCTATCTTCGGCTTGCTTCATATTTTATTGCTTTCCTATGGCGATATTCTTTTGCCTTATGCCCTATTAGGTCTTTCCCTACCTTTCTTTGTTCGTTTGAAAGATCGTTGGGTCATTCTTTGCTTCCTGTTGGTTTACCTGATCCCTGTATATGAATTTGTTTTGCGTGGTTTTGTAAACTTCCCTTCTATATTCATTCAGCCAATTTTACCACTGGAAGAATACATTACGAGCTATTCATCAGGTGATGTTTGGGAAATATTTAAGTTAAGATTAAAAGATTATTTCTCCTTGAGAAATGAAAAACTCATTATGTATATTCCAAAGGAATTAGCTCTTTTTCTTACGGGTATGCTCGCAGGCAAATATCAATTAGCACAGCGGATTTCTTGGCGCTTGGCCGTACCTTTTATCATAGTTGCTTTTGGAACCATAGGAGCTATGTTTTTCTTTCGCTCTCAGATTATCGGCTTATTTGATTATGAAAATTCTGTAGTTCAACGTTCTTTACTGGGCTTGACTATTCAGTTTTCTGAATTTATGCATGGCGGATTGTATATCATCGGCTTTTTATTTCTTTGGAAGAATAAGATGGCACAAAAACTACTGTACCTCCTCCAATTTCCTGGTCGTTTATCCCTGACCAATTATTTAGTGCAATCGCTCATTTGCAGCATTATATTTAACTACATGGGGTATTATGGACAACTGCTTCCCTCTCAATTAATAATCATGGCTTTTGTTATATTTATTATACAAGTCATTTTTTCTTATTGGTGGCTGCAAAAGCATGCACAAGGTCCAATTGAAAAATTATGGAGAAATTGGTCTTCTGTTAAAAGCTAAGAAAATGAGGCAGCTTATTCTAACGATCTTATTTTTTCAAGTACTTTCTGTAATTGTACTTCAAGCACAACAATTTCAGGTAAATAAATTGCAGCTACCGGCCAATACTTTTTCCATGAAAAGCCTTTCTTTGCGGAACTAGGTATCAACTTCAACCATTCCATCAGACAATATGAATTAATAGAATTAGATTTTTATCTACGATAGATCTAGAATAGACAGACATCGACATACTACTTACTTAGGACTTCCGCTTTCACTTGGCGTGAATAGAAAGAGATTTGCGCTTGAAGTGGGCGTGCAATTACTTCTTAAACTAAATGTTTCGGACTTTTCTTCTTATACCTTTTTTGTCCATGAAAATCAAAATCTCCCACCAGAAAATAGAAAAGAATTCTTCGACTTCCCTTGTAATAAGCTAGAAAAATTTATTCAAATTGATCTTAAGTTCTGGGAAAAATACACTCTTCAGCTTTCTGCCTCTCACAATTCTGATAGTTTCGATATCGATCATTTTTTCCCTAGTCATCGCTTTGGAATTGGCAGCAGCTATTTGATATACCAATCAACGTTGTAAAGAATTGCTTTACTCAAATTTAGAACTCAAAGAATAAATTTCCCAATAAGTTCTTAATAATCGCCTCTTGCATAGGTCTTAAAAGGGAAAAGTTGTTCAAATATTGACATTTTGCATGGAAGGAGCGATCTATTCCCTCGAAATTTATGTTCAAGAGCAAAAAGTAACTCAAGATGAAGCATATCATTTATCTAAGCGTAGGACTATTACTCCTAGCTTGTCAGCCAGCAGAAAAAGCAGAAGACACTACTGCACCTAAAGCAAAAAAAGTAGTGCTAAAAGAGCCTATCAATAATAAACTAGACCAGTATTGGTATCAAGGTAAAGCCGAAATTAGCCGTTATGAATTACAACAGAACCGCTATGCAGATGTGCACCCAGGCGAAGCAATTATGATATTTGTAACGGAGGATTTCCTAACCGATAAACAGGTCAAGAACGATCGCTACCAAAACCCAAATTCTGTTGCAGTACTGAAAAATAATCGCATTCGAAAATTCCCAACAGGTATTTACGATTACTCCATGATGACTTCCGTTTTCACACCGGTTAACTCATCAGCATATACCGAAACTTTAAAGATCACCCACTCCTCTCAGGAATGGTGTGGTCATACTTTCATGCAGCTTAATCGGAGGGATGAAAAGTTTGATATCACACTCCGTTCTTATTTCGAATCAGAAGGTGATGTAAAACAAGAGGTAGAATTAGCGGTACTAGAAGATGATTTATTCAATAGAATACGGATTAATCCAAATGATTTGCCGAAAGGCCAAATAAAGATGTACCCGAGCATGAATATTGCCCGTTTACGTCACCTTCCTTACCAGGCCTTCAGCGCAGAGGTCAGCTTAGAAGATTACCAAGGAAATGATTTTACGGGAGAAAACTTAAAAGTATATCGCGTAGCATTTCCAAGTCTCCGCAGAACACTGGAAATTATATTCCAGGCCGAAGCACCTTATTATATTGAAGGATGGAAAGATAGCTATCCGTCTGCATTTGATCGTCGCCCAAGAACGACCATTGCCAAGCGCACGCATAGCGTACTAGAGCCCTACTGGCAGCAAAATGCCTTAGAGGATATGGCTAAACGTAAAGCATTAGGGATGGATTAACCCAATTCTAGGATAGGATGAAATAACTGATTCTTTTCGCTTTCTTCAAAGGTGTAAAGTTCCACCTTTTGGCGTTTGCCCTTGAGCTCTATCATTCCCACTCTTTTGGGGTAAAAATCGCTCGGGGGCAAATGCAGCTTGTCTAGCAAATATTTAGAAAGCAATAAATTGACATTGTATTCATTACAAAGACTTTGAATACGAGAAGTTGTATTGACTACATCACCCGAAAAAACCACATCTTTCTTAATCACTCCAATTTCACCAGCTGTTACTGTACCACAATGAAGCCCGCCCTTAAATTCGGGTACTAAGCCATACTTATCTTTATACTTTTCTGATTGCTTGTGAATAATAGTCTGCATTTCATAAAAACAACGAACGCAATTTGCTTTGTGAATGCCCTTCTTCATAGTCCATGATATCACCACTTCGTCGCCTACATATTGCAATACTTCCCCTGAAGTGTAAAGGATTGGATTAGTAATATCTCTGAAAAAATCATTTAATAGGCTATGAAAACGCAAGTGTCCCATTTTTTCTGCAATCGTGGTAGAAGACTTCATATCTACAAAAAGGAAAATGCGTTCTTCTTGGACAGGTTGATAATAATTACCGAGCAAAATTTTTCTAAGCATGCCTGGCCCAAACTTATCGTTCACATG
Organism: Saprospiraceae bacterium; assembly: GCA_022448955.1. Classification (GTDB taxonomy): domain Bacteria; phylum Bacteroidota; class Bacteroidia; order Chitinophagales; family Saprospiraceae; genus JALEHC01. The sequence goes on along the minus strand of JAKVCU010000016.1, from coordinate 9,096 downwards.
TAATGCTACGATTGTCAGTGCCGCAATAATGTATCCCATCACTAGGCTTTTGGTATAGTAAGGGCTTCCTAACCATTGTAAGGTTTTGTAAACCACCGATTGATCGCCCAAATTAGCGGTGTTCGTTTGACGAATCAATTGGAAAACAATTCCATGAATGCTAAAATGAATGAGGGTAAGAACAATGCTATTTCGCAAAAAGGCATAACCAAAATATTTTGAGCGTCCACTTTCACGCAAATAAAATATAAGTGCAAAGCCAGAAGCAAAGCCAGAAATAAACCAAATAAAAGTATTAAGCAATAAAAAAGGCTGAAATTGATAACGTTCCGTAGCTTGCAACAAAGCTGTATTGGACATAGCTTCCGTATTGAGTGCATCCAAGAAGCCAAAAATTGTCCAAACAAGTGCCACCCAGAGCACTTGCCTCCACATTATTTTAAAGCGAACTTCCTGAAGTAATCTCATAATATTTAGCAATTGAAAACGACAACCACTATCGTTTTCAATTGTTTAAATAGTTGAAGAAAATTATTTTGCTAAATCATATTGATTTTCACAAATTTAGCATAAAATTGTGGGTTCGACCACATTCCTACTTTCGTAAAAAATTGAAGCATGCAAACGCACCTACTCCATACAGATACCGCATTACTTACCAGCCGCACTGTGGTTAGACGATTTAGAGAAAACGAAGGGGAACAGCTTTATCACCTTATCCAATCGAATTATGCTCGATTAATGGATTACTTTCCTGTTACAGCAAATATTGCGAAGACTAAGGATAGCACAGAAATCTTCGTTCGGGAGCGTATTGCAGATTGGTATTTACAAAAGGATTATTTTTTTGGGGTATGGGATAAAGAGAGCGCAAAGTTAATTGGTAGCGTACGAATTTTCAAAATACACTGGAATCTCCCAGAAGCAGAGCTTAATTATTTTATTGATCGTGCTTTTGGAGAGAAGGGAATCATGACAGAAGCAACCTATGCCGTCGTCAAATTTGCCTTTGAGCAATTAAAAATGAAAAAGCTTTATGTACGTACTGCTATGGATAACTACGCTAGTCAGCGATTAGCTAGAAAGTGCGGATTTCGCCGTGAAGGAGATTTGAGAGCAGCCTATCAAAAACCAACTGGAGTATTAGAAGATCTGATGCTGATGGGACTTACACTTGAAGATTTTAACAATAATAAATCATAATAAACCTGGGAAAAACGCATCTTTAAAATGTTTGATCTCCTGTTCTTTCCCACGAGGAAGTAAAACACTGATAATATCAAAGCGTATTTCCCAATCGTGGCCAATTTCTTCCATGTATGCCGAAGCGGCTTTCGCCAAAAAAAGTTTTTTCTTGGCATTTACAAATTGCTCAGGAGTACCGAAGTAAATCGTACTTCTTGTTTTTACTTCCACAAAAACCAATGTATTCCCATCCATAGCAATGATATCAATCTCTGCTCTTTTGAATCGCCAATTAGTGGCTAAAATTTTCCATCCTTGCTGGCACAAATGTGCAACAGCTAATTCTTCTCCTATTTTGCCAATTTCGTTATGCTGCGCCAAAATTATTAGATTGATTATCCAAACAAACTGAATATACAAAAAAAAGCCCCCACCTACGCATGTAAGAAGAGGCCATCCCAAAAGCTGTATCTTATGGTTCTGAACGCAATATTTTACTTATCTTAACTATACTTATTACCGTATAGTGCAGACCTAATTATTTGTTGTGTTGTATGGTTATAGCGTAAGAAAAAGTGAAATGTTGTAAGGTATTAAAAACCTTACCGAACTAATTTAGATGTCGTTATAGTGCTTAAACTTAACCTAAAATTATCAAGGTGTGTTGAATCCAGATAGTGCCTATTAGTGTGTAATTAATTTTCCGTAATTATTATGACACCAAAATAAGGGATTTTTTGGAATAAAAAAAAATAAATATGATTAATTCAAAATAAAATAGCCATAGTATTATGCTACCGCATAATTTATTCATTTTCAAGACTACAGCTATTTTATTTTCTTTAAATACTAATCCTTTAAATGGATGATTTTTCCTTTTTCAGAATGATTTTGAATTGATATTTCATACCAGTAGGTTCCATTCTTTGGCAATACTTCCCCATCCAATTGCCATTGATGTGATCCTACACTAAAGTTTGCTTCTGTTTGATAGAAGAGCTTTCCCGTACTATCCCAAACACGAAGCTGCACCGCTCCATCGATACTAATCTGGAAGGGCAAAATCACCTTTTCTTGGAATGGGTTTGGAAATGCATTACTTAATATTAGTTCGTCATTATCAACATATTGATCAAATACAAAGCTTACACCTACTCCATTTTGAATGTTGGAAATAATAGCTAGTTGATCTCCACCTATATCTAATACCTCTGCAGCTGCAGTTGCCCGATCAGTCTCTATTACTAAATAAAAAAGGATTTCGTCTTCTTCTACTGTAATCCCAGCTTCATTTGTCCAGACGAGGCTCAACTCATTTTGATTATTCACTATCCAATCCTCTTGGTCTATATCTAGGCTAGCTGCTTCAATATTTATCCAATTAATATTTGATTTTTTTATTATGAAACTAGTTTGTAAACCAAAAATCTCTCCCATTTGACTTGAACGAATGGGAATTCTGGCTATTCCCGCCTCAATTTTATGATCGATCGTGTGTAGAGATAAGCTATTTCGATCTTCCACATTTTGAAGGGCATTACCCATAACGTCACCATTCAAATCTCCGATTTTTATTCCTGTAAAATCTGCATCAATCATACTCGATGTCATGCTATCAATTTCAATGAGCTCAGGAAATGGCGGATCAAATGGATTGAGCGTATCAGGGAAGGTATAATTTGTTCTTACAAATCGCCAAGAAGTATTGTTTGGGAAGGTATCTACTATAGATAAAATTAGCTTATGCAAATGAATAGCATCGATAATACTGATATCTCCAGATTTGTCAATATCAGCTGCAATTATCTTATATGGAGAGTCTAATTGCTGAACTTGTAGAATATGATACTTCAATAAAACTAAATCAAGAATATTTACGCCCTGTGTATATAGCGTATCTTTTTCTGGTTCAATAGTATAAGTTCCACCTAGATAAATCTCATCAAACATGTAATCTCCTACAGAATCTGTCATCATCGCCATTCCATCTTCTTCAAAGCCCAAATGTATCATGATATTTTCTAAATCGTCCCCTTGTTCACTTTCTACTCGACCACCTACGCTGACAATATCATCAGACGCACATGTTTCAAAATTATCTTGAATTTCGACATAAGTCAAACAGTAATCCCAATTTCCAGCTTCATCTCCTGCCCACACAGAAACAATATTCTGTCCTAAGTCTTCACAATCAAAAAACAAGTTATCTGTTGATGGTGGATCATCTTGACCACCTTCTGGCTCACCACCCAAACGCAAAGAAATATTATTAGTAGCCGTACAATTATCAGAAATATTTTGAATGAAATCATCTGCTTCTATACTAATCATGCCTGAGGGCATTAAAGAAACAGAAAGTCCATTTAAACAAACAAAATCTGGTGCATTACCATCCTCTACCGTGACACTGATAGAACAACTACTTGCATTACCACAACCATCTACTAAGGTATAAGTAAAGTCATAAATGCCCTCTCCAACATCCTCAAAATCAAAGCCTGTACCTAATCCACCACTAACATGAACGTCTACATCTGGCAAACAATCATCAATATTGGTTGGCATTGGAAGCGTAATATCCGTATCACAATCTGCGTCCAAAAATGCTACTGTAAAATCCTCTGGACAATCATAAGTTGGTGGTTCATTATCATTTACTTTGATGATTTGTATATCCTCATATAAGCCGTTTGTGCTCCCTGGATTATAAACACACCAATCAATAATCGTCCATGTTCTTAATATCTTAAGACAGGCATTGCCACTAGCTGTAAAAACAATATCGTCATAGTTTTGAAAAACTAACTCACAATCCTCCCCATTAATGACAGGAAAATTAAAAGGTGCTGGTAGATCTTCTGGATCTAAATCTTCAGCAGTTACGCAGGCTACCGCTGTAAAGTCATCTGGAAAATCAATTAGTAATGGCGTAGTATCCTCTATGTTTAAGATATGTGTGCATGTACCGGCATTACCTGAATTATCTGATGCAGTCCATATTCTTTCGATGTATCCATTACCGCAATTACCACTAAATGAATTATCCGTGTAAGTCAAGCTAGTAACACTACAAGCTTCTGTAACTTCTGGTTGACCAGTCACAGAAGGAGAGCTCGCATTCGGCCCACAGCCAATGACTATAGGTTGTGGACAGATTAAGACAGGGTCAATCTTGTCTTCGATTAGTGCCTGGGAACTACAAGTACTACTCTCGCCATTGCAGGCAACTCCTCTCACCACTACATTTACTAAGTCAATACCTACATCATCACAGTTAAAAATGACAAAAGGTCCAAAGGCACTATCTGGTTCACCTTCCCTTTTTACTTCAAAATAATTTATACAACAGCTCACTGTTGTACCTTCATCAAAAACGGAGGCCATGACCATAGCGGTTCCAGTAGAATTAAGTGTAACATTTACGACATCATTACAGACCATAGGGCATTGTGCCTGAACGTTTTGAAAAGAAAAAAATAACATCCATCCACAGCAAAAAAACATTAGTTTTTTTAGGGTAGTCTGAGGGGCGAAGCAAGCTAATTTGCATAAGCCTTGCTTTTGAGATTTGATTTTCATGACAGCAAAAAATTTATCCTTTAGTTAAACTGAGTTATGTGTTCAAATGCGGATTTGAAACAATTAAAAAAGCGTACTCTTTTATGGACTAAGAATTGTTCATAGTTCAAAGCATATGTTGCTTTGAGTTTTATTTTTACTGAACACCGGGAGGCCTAAGCGGAAAGAAATCGAATGATCGATTTTGGGACAAGCATCGCTACGATAGCGATAGGCAATGAATTTATTGAAATAATTGCTATTGGCCTTGTATTGAAGTGGACCTTAATCCACCATCATATTTAGTGCAATGTACAAATAAATACATAAAAACGCCATTATCATTTGTATTTTTTATAAATATGTAACTTACTTATTATAAATAATTTTAATACAAAATGGGGCTTCCAAATTGGAGGCCCCGTGCAATTTACCATTTAAAGGTATTCAGTAAATCTTTATTTAATAATAATCATCTTTTTAGTTGCTTGGAAATTAGCAGTTTGCAATTTATAGTAAACAATTCCACTACCTGCTAAATCACTTCTCTGGATCATAATGCTATTCTTTCCTGCCATATAATTTCCAGCTTTGTTGTATAATTCGTTACCTGCTGCATCGTAAATTGTAAGCTTTGCATATCCTGCTTCCGCCAAATCAAATGCAATCGTTGTTTCATCTCTAAATGGATTTGGCGTATTTTGGTACAACTCGTAGCCTTCTTGAGCAACAGCTGTCGTTGAAGTTACGCTGCTTTGAATGTCCAAGTTAATTTGATTCGTCTGATCAACTTCGTTGTATGCCTCTGCATCTGTAATAGAGGAGTTTAAGGTAATCACATTTGCTAACTCAATATCTGTTTTTGCTCTAATCAAGAGCGTAAAGATCCTTGTTTCATCATTTAATTCTGTATCAGGCCTTGCATTCCAGCTTGTTGTAATCCAACCATCTTGCAAACCTTCTCCAAAGTTTTCAGCAGTCATCTCTGGCAAGTCACCTTCCTTCAATGCTATAATTTCTACTTGGTCAATATCAACATTCATGGTGAACTGATATCCGTTGAAGTTCTGTAAATCACTCACTCTAAATGGCACCTCCAATTCTTCACCTGCTGCTAAGTACTGGTTATCTGTACTAATTACCAATGAATTCGCATCATCCTGATCGTTTTCAGGAACAAATAGACTATTCGGTGTTGCTGTATTATCCACATCTCCCATCTTCACGGCGATAAAGTCTTTATACATAGCTGATGATGAAAAATTATCAATATTACTTGCTTCAGGATAATCATCCGCAAAAGGATCATTAGGATCACTAAAGTTATAATCAGTAGGAATAAACTTCCATGATGCAGTATTATTTGGGAACTCCTCTGTAACATTCAAGATCAATTTTCTAATATGTACGAGGTCTAAGATTGAAATATTACCAGAGCCGTCTACATCTGCCGCAATCATTTTGTAAGGTGATCCTAAATCCTGTATGCCTAAAATATGACGCTGTACTTTAATCATATCTAAGGTATTTACACCATTTACAACATAATCATCTTTTTCAGGTATAACAGAATAATCGTATCCGAATGGAATATCAAGGAATTCAAAAGTCCCGTCAGCATTTGTCATAATCTCATTGTTACCAGGCGCATTGATGTGTACCATCACATCCTCCACTGTTTCACCCATTTCTGTTTCTATACTTCCTGCAACCATACCACTTGCTGTACCCGCTGGGCAAAGTTGTTGGTTGTCTTGTACTAAGATGTAAGTAGTACAGTAGTCTCCATTTCCTTTTTCATCAATCACCCAAAACTCTATCAGCTGTGATCCGACGTCTTCGCATGTGAAAGTCAATTGTGATGTTGTCGGTGCTTCATCAGATGGTTCATCACCTGCTACTCTAATTCTTAGCTCTAAATCTTCATCCGCTGAGCAGTTGTCATGGCTACCACCGTCAAACGCTGTTGCATCAATCATCGCCATAACTTCACCGTTCATTTCTACTAAGCTTGCCGATATTCCTACAATACAAATCGCTGAAGGAGCTGTCAAATCTTCTACCGTAACCATTATTTCGCATGAAGTAGTATTTCCACACTTATCTGATGCTGTGACGCTTACCAGTGTTTCTCCAAGTGGATACTCTCCGCTGATATCTGCACCTCCTACATCTGCATAAGGAGAATCATTCGTGAATAATATGTCAGGGTTACAATCATTAGCAGTTAAGGCTTCCATCGAAACATTTGCTGTATTACAATTTGTTGATACTGCCGCCACTATATCATCCGGACAATCCATCACAGGTGCATCATTATCTTCTACTTTTATAATCTGTACATCTGAAAATCTTCCTTCTGAATTTGGATCATTAGGGTCATAACGACACCAATCAATTACTGTCCATGTTCTCAATATTTTGTAACAAGCAGGAAATGCAATATCAAAAAGGTGGTCGTCGTAATTATAGGCTACCATAGAACAAGCATCATCCAAAATCTCTGGCTCTTGCATACCTTCTGGTAAATCATCTGGGTCCGTTCCTACGCCACATGTTTCTAATGTTATATTTTCTGGCCATGTAATATTTTCTTCACTAAATGGATCGTCATTAACAACTGTAATTGTTTGAACACAATTCGTTTCGTTATCCGATGGATCAATAGCAGTAAATGTTCTAGTAATCGTTCCTTGTCCACATGAACTGATATCAATAACCTCGGTTGAATCCAAAGTGAAAGAACAATTGTCTACAACATGTGCAACCCCAAAGATGGATAAATCAGAAATATCATCTGTACAGGTAATCGTCAAGTCGTCTGGGCATTCTGCAAAAACTGGGTTAATCATATCTTGTACAGTTACTTGTACCATACATTCTGTGTAATGTCCAAACAAATCACCGCCCGGCTCTTGTCTTACTGGATCAATTGGCCCATTGCCTGGATCAATTTCATACACTCGCATAAGTACTTGTACATTCGGTCCAGTTGCTTCTTCACAACAAAATACGACTAGATCATCAAACCATTCTTGGAAGCCATCTTGATCAGAATCATCACCATTTACGTTATCACAGCCTCCTATATCCGTTCTTCTAACTTTGAAATATAAATCCATCGCACAGTTATCATTACTTCCATCATCAAAAGTTTGCGCTGCCACAACTGCTACTCCCGTAGAAGGAACAGACACTGCCGTGAAATCACTACATACAGCTGTTGGCTCCTCATCATCTACTACATTTACCGTAGTTGTACATACTACTGCGTTTCCGCAAAAATCTACCCCCGTATACTGAATAGAGTGTGTCCCTACTGGTACAAAAGGATGTGGCCCAAGACCCACAGCTCCATACGATGTACTGACCATAAAAGTTGCATTAGCATCACAATTATCCGTCACATTTGGGAATGGGATATCCACTGTTGTGTAACATTGCCCTGGTAAAGTCTCTACTGTAAATGCATCAGGACATACAATTTCTGGAGCAGTCTGATCCGTAACCGTAATCGTCTGATTTGATACTGCTGTCTGATTAGAACAATCATCCATCACTGTCCATTCTCTTACAATTTCATATTCAATAGTACCACAAGTAAATACTGTATCATCCACAAATGTAACTGTCAAATCACAGAATCCACTATTTTCAATTATCCCATCTTCAATAGTTGGTTGTCCAGTAACATCAAGTCCTACATTTGCGTTATCACAGTCTAATACCAAACCATCCGGAAAATCAATTTCATTCAAATTCGGTCGATCAATCAAAATCGTTTGCGAACAAGTACTCAAATTATTACTTGCATCTGTTGCAGTCCATATCCGGTTTACAACAACTGTATTTGGAGCAAAACATGGTTGTGGATCTACTACATCTGAATATGATAAATCTACTCCATTACCACAATTATCTGTGACAGTTGGTAATCCAAGGGCAGCGGCACTCGTATCCGCAACACATTTAACCATGGCACTCTGACAATCAATAGATGGTGGAAGATTGTCTATAATCTCAACAAAGCTTACACAAAATAGACCAGTGGCGGTATCTGTAACAGTCACGCTGATAATATCTCCTATATAGGTACTCGCGTCAAATGTTACTTGATCAATATCCTCCGCAATTTGATTGTTCATCAAATCTCTCACTGTAAGCTCTTTACCACCTACGCAATCCGTCGAAGATAAATCAATCACAGAACTTGCGAGAATCGTGCTCTGGCACATGTTATCAACTGATAATGGAAGCGCATTATCTTGTGTCGTTCCATTACAAAAAATGGAACATTGCGCAGCACCCTCAATAATAAAAGAAGTGAAAAATAAAGTGAAAAGTAATACAAAT
>JAKVCU010000159.1 GCA_022448955.1 Saprospiraceae bacterium | reverse complement strand
TTTTTGTCATAATTAAAATTACAACTTTCCTCGAATGCTCTTCTTATATGTCAGTTTTTATAAATTCAAATAGCTTCTAAGATTATTAGAAAATAATGAAAGAAATCACCCTCCTAATTTTTTATACAGCTAGCATGTTTTTGGCAATTGCTCCTAATAAGGGCAATTGCCGAAATGGCGAAAATATAACTAAAGTAGATTCCATTAAAAATACTTTAGCTTCCTATAAAAACGTAGATGAGAAAGTTGATTTTTTATTAAGTAGTATTGAGTCAATAAGAGGAAAAGATAGATCGACAGCCATAGATATAGCTAAAATGTGTTCTGATTTGGTAAAACAATCTAGCTCAGAAATTAGAAAGGCTAAAACTTTATATTGGCAAATTGAATCAGTATTAGAAGACTCGGTTGGCAGTGAATCATTATTACTGATGATCGAAAAATTAGGAAAACCCCTAAGTCTTTTTGAACAAGAAGACAATAATTTATGGGAGTTTAGAACTTTATTACTTATATCTCAAGCACACTATTATCATTATGATGATTCGATAGCATGGGAATTTAATAATGAAGCTTTTAAACTTATTAATCAAATAAAAAAAGAAGCGAATACATCAGAGGTACTGGGCGATTTTTATCGTATTCGAGCCAATATTGTAAATTATTTCCCAAAATCTTTTCTTGAGGAAGAAAGAAAAGATTCTATTCAGAGGTATTATTCAAAAGCAGAAGAACATTATTCCAAAACCAAAGCTTACGCCAAACGAAGCAGGCTAATGTTATCTCAAGCGGTTTTTTTCAAAAATGACCATAACTATTCGAAGGCTAAAGGATATTATGATGCAGTTCTATCTTTTGATTCTACCTATAATAATGGAGGTTTATTAGGTGAAATATATCAGAGTTATGGGAACTCTTTAAGTTTAGAAGCCTTAGAATATGAGAATTATGACTTATTAGATAGAAGTGATTCTTTATATAGCCTCTCAATAATACATAATCCAACAGATAACTCACCACTTTATTATGAAATAGCAGTTAATACGCATAATCGTGCATTGCATTTTTTTGCTGAGGATAGACTGAAATATCGTGAATTATTGCAGACTGCAAGTGAACAGTATCGATTGGCAATGGAAAAGGGAGCGAGTGAAAAGAAAAAATACCTAATTGATAAATCCTTCCTTGCCATGTCAAAAATCTGTAGCGATGGTGGATTAGAACTATGTGAAGAATTAATGGCAAATCAGCATACCTACTATAATCAATTGTTTGATGACAAAGATTCTTTAAGTAAGCAGTTAGTTCTAGAAAAAGAAGCTTTATCTAATTTTAAGCAGGAAGCGAGTAATAAATCTTGGCGGCAATGGGTAACTATAATAGTTCTTTTCTTTGTCACCCTTTATGTCCTAGCTATACTCTTTTATCAACGACGAGATCACAAGCTTCTATCTGAAAGAAACAAGAGCCGTATGCAAGCGCTCAGGGCTCAAATGAATCCTCATTTTATATCTAATGCATTGACTTCTATTGATTCCCTAATTCTTCAAGATCGGAATGATGAAGCATCAAAATATATTATCAATTTTGGCCGACTTTCCAGAATGGTTTTAGAAAGCTCTGTGGAGGCACATATTGGTTTTAAGGAAGAAATTAGAATTCTAAACGATTATCTTTCTATTGAAAAACTAAGATTTGGAGATCGTTTAACAACACACTTGGAAATTGATGAATCACTTAATTTGGATATGTATATGATCCCTCCATTAATATTACAGCCCTTTGTTGAAAATGCTATCATGCATGGAATTGAAAATAAAAAGGATAGTAATGGTGGTGAAATTAAAATTAAAATTTTTGATGCAGACGAAGATAATATAAAATGCATTATTGAAGATAATGGGGTAGGTAGAGAAGCCGCAAAGCGAATTAAAAAAAGTTCAAAAGTTATTAAAAAGAGATCCTTCGGAATGGAAATCACGAATGAACGAATTGAGGCATTAAAGGAATCTGGAGATTCAAAAGTTACAATTAGAGATTTATACAATAAAAATGATAAACCTGAAGGAACGCAGGTACAAATTTTATTACCCAAAATATCAAAATCAAATTAATTTACGATGTTACTGAATGCAATTATTGTAGACGACGAACCGCATAGTTTGACCGCAATTGAACTTAAAATAAAAAAGCATTGCCCTGAAGTAAAAGTAGTCGAAAAATGTAGTACCGCTGATGATGCCATTGAAAAAATTAATGCATTAAAACCAAGTGTAATCTTTCTAGATGTAAACCTTGGCCCTAAAAATGGATTCGATGTATTGGAAGAGGTAAAGCATTTTGACTTTGAAGTAATTTTTCTTTCAGATTATAAGCAATATGCAATTGATGCCTTTCGAGTAGGTGCTATCCATTACTTGCCAAAACCTATTGATATTGACGAATTAAAAAAAGCGGTTGAAAAGGCCAGAAAAAATATTGCCAGATCAAATAAAAAAACTAGGATTACGGTACCTATTTCCAATGGAATAAGAATAATTCAGACCAACGATATTATTTATTGTAAAGCCCAGAATAACTTCACTCAAATCTTTATAGCAGGGGATACTAAATCCATCATGACGCCAAGAAACTTAGGAAGGATTGGGGGGAAATTACCTACTGGGCAGTTTATGCGAATCCATAACGGCCACATTGTAAATCTTTGCCACGTCAAATCTTTTCAAAAAACAGCAGGTGGCCATGTAGTAATGACTGGAGATATAGAACTAAGAGTGGCTCAACCCAAAAAAGAACAACTTCTAGATGCACTTGTGAATTTAGATGATATATGTGATTCTATCTAGTAGACTACTAGTAATGACTTAAACATACTTACCAAAAATAATATATTAGTATTCACAATAGGTACTTTCAACTTTTGAAAGTGCCTAGCGCTTAATGATCGAAATATACATTCATGCACACATTGAAGGAATTAAAACAACAATGGAAAGACTTACTGATGGCAAAAAGAAGAGAGGAGCGATTTATCGACTTATTGATGAGTACTCTATGTTTTATCATCGCTTTATTCTGCCTAATAGAAAATATACAGCAGGGATGTGGCAGCAACTAGCAGCTAATCAATCCTATAAAATTTGGGCAGGATATGCTTTTGAATCTTTGTGTCACAAACACATTGATACTATTAAAAAGGCTTTAGGAATAAGCATGGTTTATACAGAAATTTCTAGCCTGTTTTTTCAAGGAACAACAGAAAAGGAAGGCTTTCAGGTTGATTTAATTATTAATCGAAAGGATGATAGCATCAATTTATGTGAAATAAAGTTTCATATTGCACCATTTAGTATTGATAAAAAGTATTATCAAGAACTCCTTAAAAAACGAGAACAGTTTATAGCCTACGTAGGGACAATGAAGCAAGTATTTCTCACTTTTATTACTAATCATACTCTTGTCAATAATACTTATGCGTCTGAAATAGTTGATGCTAGATTGCAGTTAGAGGATTTATTAGTCTAAGTATCTTACTTTTTCTACTTACCCAACTGCTGCGGTTTAAACAAGTTCGCATCTGCATAAAACGTACCAAAAGGAATAATAGAAGCAGCCAATGCCATGAGACTATTTTTCCAATTCCAGCCGTAGATGAAGATGTTTTGTAGTGCTAATGCGATGTAAGCAAGGAATAAAAAACCATGAGCCATTCCAACAACATAATTGGGCTCAGGAATATCCATCATGTATTTTAAGGGCATCGTTACCGCAAATAATAAATAACTTATCCCTTCTAGCAAGGCTGCCCAGCGAAGGCGGCCGATCGGCGTTTGTAATGTTAACATATATTCAAGATCAATTCTATTTTGCGTAATGTACTTGAATTCACTTGATTTTGAAAGTATGATTGGAAGCGATTTATGATGCGCTTTTTGAAATGCTGTTTTTTTACATTGACTTGAAAATTCTCAATAAGCTACCAAATATGGTTTTATCTCATTTGTAAGACGAAATACCTGTTATGGAGAAAGTTTTCCTTAATTTTGATGATCCTGAAAAGGAATTCAACTTTAAATTTTACAAACCAAAACGTATGAAGTTTTTTCAACTGTTAGTCGTAATGCTCTTTACAGTTACGCTCTCTGCTCAAGCTGTTCAACTCACCTTCCGAGTAGATATGAGTGAACAAAATGTATCACCTAGTGGCGTGCATGTCGCCGGTACCTTCCAAGTTCCCGCAGGTTATCCAAATAATTGGGATCCTTCTACGGTTCAATTATTTGATGCAGATGGTGATGATATCTATGAAGCTACGGTGCTCGTTCCGCCAAACACTTACTTATTCAAATACGTAAATGCGAATAACTGGAGTGGTGCTGAACTACCTACACCTGATTGCAGTGTATTTGATGGTGGAGGCAATTACAATCGGGTAGTTACAGTAGGTTCAGATGATTTAATCCTAGATCCAATATGCTTTGACGAATGTGATGTTTGTGGCGGCACTTCCAATAGTGGTTACGTTCCAGATACAGATTACAACACTTTTTGGTGGAATGATGAGGTATTCTATGAAGTGTTTGTCCGTAGTTTTTACGACAGTGATGGTGATGGAATTGGCGATTTTAATGGCTTAACCGAAAAGCTAGACTACCTTAATGATGGTGATCCAAATACGGATACAGATCTTGGCGTAACAGGCCTTTGGCTCATGCCTATGATGCCTTCTCCTTCTTATCATGGTTATGATGTGACAGATTATCGCGACGTGGAACCAGATTATGGAACTATGGAAGATTTTAAAACCTTCCTTGATGCCGCACATGCAAGAGGTATTAAAGTGATTATTGATTTTGTAATGAATCACTCTTCTTCTCAGCACCCTTGGTTTCTGAATGCTAGAACTGGTCCTAATGCAGCGTACAGGGATTGGTATCGTTGGTCGGCATTTAATCCTAATCAATCAGGACCTTGGGGACAAAATGTCTGGCACAATTATAATAGCAATTATTACTTCGGTATTTTCTGGGGAGGGATGCCTGATTTGAATTATGAAAATGAGGAGGTAAAGGCCGAAATATTTGATATTACAAATTTCTGGATAGATGAGGTTGGGGTAGATGGTTTCCGTATTGATGCCGTTCGCTACTTGGTAGAAGATGGTGGCAATATGTCAAGTACGCCAGAGACGTTTCAAGTACTAGAAGAATTTAATACCGTTTATAAAGCTGCCAATCCAGATGCCTTGACAGTAGGAGAGGTGTGGACAAGTACGCCAGAGGTGCTTCAATATGTGCAAGACGGCGATAAGATGGACTTGTGTTTTGAATTTGATTTGGCATCAGGTATTTTGAATTCCATTAATGCAGGATCACCTAGCACTTTGGATAATCAGCTTCGATTCATCAATGCTAGCTACCCTCCCCTACAAATGGCCACCTTCCTAACCAATCATGATATTAATAGAGTTTATGGTGTGTTAGGAACAAGTATTAGTAAAATGAAACTAGCTGCAACACTTTATCTGACTATGCCGGGCGTACCTTTCCTTTATTATGGTGAAGAGATTGGGATGCTGGGCTCAGGTATTGATGAAAATAAGCGAAAACCAATGCAATGGAATGAAAGTGCGAATGGCGGATTTACAACAGGGACGCCTTGGTATCCTCTAAATTCCAATTATACGAGCTTTAACGTAGAGGAGTTTCAAGCAGATGACAATTCTCTTTGGAATCATTACCGTCGCTTGATCAAATGGCGTCATGCTTATGAGCCGCTTCGTAAGGGATATTATATGCCAGTTGATGCAAGCAATGGCAATATTTTAGCTTACGCTAGAATTTGGAATGATGAAGCGATAATCACCGCAAATAATTTTACTGCAAATGCAGTAGGTAATATCAGTCTAAGTATGGCAGGTACTGATCTCTCAGCAGATACTTATTTTGCTTATGATCTAATGAGTGGAACAGATCTTGGAACCATCACCATTGAAATGGATGGTAGTTTTTCTGGCTTTACGCCAAATGTTACATTAGGAACTAGAGAGAGTATCATCATTCGTTTATCGCAAGAACCCACTTCTATCGATCAGGCAGAATCTCCTGCTTTCGCAAAAAATTTCCCAAATCCAGTAAAAGAAACATTAAATATCCAATTAACTTCAACTAATCCGGTACAGTTGAATATTTTCGATGCTGTAGGTCAGCTAGTTAATACACAAAACTTAAATACTGGCGATCATAATCTAGATTGGAGTGCTTTCGCAAATGGCGTTTACTTCTTACATTTTATAAATGGAGATAAGAGAATGATACAGAAAGTAATTAAGCAATAAAATTTAATCGTTTTTGGAAGTTTGTTGACCTAAGCCGATTCCTACGGCTTTGAAAGCTCACATAACAGCAGTATCTTTATAATATGAGCCATTCTTATACGATAAAACTGCCCCAATTTGAAGGGCCATTTGACCTGCTACTCTTTTTCATCGAACGAGATGAACTAGATATCAACGATATTCCCATCTCAACAATCACCAACGATTTCTTGGAATATATGCGCCAAGCAGAGGAAATGAGTATTGATCTGGCTAGTGAGTTTATCCTTGTGGCTGCAACCTTATGCCGTATCAAGGCAAAAATGCTTATCCCACGCAAACCCGTGGATGAAGAAGGAAATGAAATTGACCCACGAGAAGAATTAGTACAACGACTACTCGAATACAAACGATATAAAAGCGTGCTCGATGAGCTGCGTGATATGGAAGAAAAACGTTCCATGCAAAAAACGCGCGGCAACGCCGCTAAAGAGCTCCGCAAAATTGCTACCAAGGCCTTAGTAGATGCCGAATTAGAATCGCTGACACTTTTTCGTTTGCTAAAAGCATACGAAAAAGTGCTTCGCCGATTTGGTGAAAAGAATCCAACAACTGTTCACCGTATCATCCGCTTTTCTTATACCATCCGCGATCAACAAGAACGCATCGTAGATATTCTATTAAATAGTGAAAAAGCAAATTTCAAACGCCTATTCGGTGAATGTGAAAATCGCATCCACGCCATCGTTACCTTCCTAGCTTTATTAGAATTGGTCAATATACAACGCTTAGCTATCACCGTAGGTGAAGGCCACAATAATTTCTGGCTAAAACTAAGAGATGACATCCCAGAAGGAGAACCCATCTTACCACCACTTACCCTAGAAGAAGATACCGAAGAAAAGACAACCGAAGAAGAATAAAACAAAAAAATGGCTATGCACAAGAACAGGCATAGCCAGCAACAATTCAAAATTATAAGGCTACAGTATAGGATACAATCAAAAGATGGCCTTTCAACCACCATTGTAAAATTGCCATCTAAATGTGAATTACTGATTAAACTTATATTAAGTCTTTGTAAGTCAAACAAAAAATGCCAGCGTTTTGACGGAGTATCAAAACCCTGGCAATGAAAGCGACTTTTGATTGCAGGAAGGATAAAGCAAGAAATCAACATTTGTTATTGCAAATATGCTCTTTAGGCCTTAACTAGAAGTTAAGGCAAGCTTAATTCCCTTTTAATTTTCCTACCTTATTTTTTTTGAAAAATTAACGCTGCTCATTGTCCTAAAAACAACTTCAATACAGTAGAGATTTCGGCCATGCGTTCGGCATCGTATTCCTCTTTTTGTTCTTTCTTTCTTTGCTCTGGAAAGACTTGTCTTTTTGCCAATTGCATCAATTTTTCTCGTTCTGGAATAGTAAAACTAGAAAAAGTACGCCGCATAACGGGCAGTACCTCTTTGAATAAATCCTCATCCAAAACCCTCACCCAATCATCCAATAATTGCCATAATTCTGGATTGTGCAATAACATCATTCCACTGCCATATAAGAAGCCTTCTAACCATAAAGCAATACCCAATACGAAATCTGCATTCGATAGTGCGAAAGCCATTTCGTCGGCCGTTTTGGTTAAATCAATTATTCTTTTTTCAAAGAGCAATCGTAGGCAAACACCCTGCAACAATGGATTAGCATTAGGATGCATAGCCACCTGATCTAAGGCTTTCCCCCATGCTTCTTCAAAAAAATCTTCTTGGAGCAATGAAATCGTATTGTTGACTCTAAGAACTTGCTTGAAGATATCCCTAGCAAACTCTTCTTCAATATTTAAAGTCAATGCTGGCAAGCCGATACAAATTCGAGGGGTAATTTGATCCACAAGTTTTTCCACAGCTCTCACATCCGTCTTTCGAGTATTGCCATACTTAATCATGCGAACCATGGCTGGTAAGGCCTCCATTAGGTGTAATATATCCTTCGTCAATATACTTACATCTTCTAACTGCTTGACTAAAGCAGGAATGGCTTTGCTCAAGTCCGCTTTTAAAGCTTTTTCCACCAAGTCCGTCAGCTCTGGTAATTGCTCAATTTTGGCTACTTTATTCTGCGTGATCTTCGTAGCAGCTTCTTCTACCGTATTTCCCCACATTCCTGCTTCGATTATAGCAATACTAAAGTCTGGCTGCCATTTCAGTTTCCAGCTTTCGCTAAAACTACCTAGTGTATATTCAGAATTTTGTAGCAATTGTCCCCAAAAAATATCCAATAAGGCTAATCGATGCAACAACAAACTAGCTGTTAAATTTGCTGGTTTTCGTAGGTCCAATTTCTTCTCGACCACCTCTGTTGTATTCCACTCTTTGGTTAATCTGGCAGATTTAATTTTCTTTTCTAAATCTTGCTGTAGTGGTATCGATTGAATTTGACTGGGTACTTTCCCTATGACATCACCAATTACTAATTTCTCTCGAATCAAGTCCAATTGCTTTCGATCACCATCACAAAAGATTGCAATAGCAGCTTCTTCTAATTCATCAATACCCACAATAGCACGTTTGCGTAAGCTAGCTAATGTTTGTGCTAAGCGAACGGCCTCCAGGGCATGTGCTGCGGATGCATCCATATCGCTTTCGCGAAATAAACGAGCTACCCTTGTCATCCAATGAATGGCGACATCCTCGCTATGCTCAAATAACACCTCATACCAAGCTGGCGATACCACCCCTGCTCCATAACCACTACTAAAAGCCAAACGATCATACGACCAAGGAATCCAAGTGGCAGCTATTTTTGTTTTTTTAAGTCCCTTCAAGACTGTATTATCTGCACTGACTTTATAAGCGGCAATGTCTTGCAAAACAGGTCCATGCCATGCCCCACATACCACTGCAATGCGCTGAAAACCATCCTTCAATGCTTTCCGCATTACTTTTCGCATGTGGGCTTCACGAAGCAAAGTTTCTTTGGTTTCGCTACGCTTCAACTCTGAGCGCAGTGCTTCCATCATTTCTAAGATACCTTCAAACACTTCGGTATCCTCCGTTTCTTGTTCAAAGGTAATTTCCCACCAACGTTCACTATCTGAATATCCTGCAATTTGTGCCATAAAACCAAGCGGATCTCGCTGCGCTCGTAAAGCTTCTGGATCAGGAATATCAATCTTTAATTGCTGTTTTTCGCTTTCGCGAATCTGATGCATCATCGACATCGGCAAATCCATAAACCGAACCGGAATACCCAATGCTAAGCCATACTGAATGGCCTGCCATTCTGGCGAAAAACGAGCAAAAGGATAATAAGAAGCTTGATTAAAATTCTTCGGATTATAGATGAGTAGCGCCACAGGTGGCACAATGTCAGGATGGCCAGCATCTTTCAAAACCCCTTCTGCATCCATAGGCGCCTCAATCAGAATGCAGTCTGGCTGCAAATCCGCCAATGCCTTCATCAAGCGTTTGCTTGAACCAGGCCCATGATGTCGTATGCCGAAGATGTGAAACATGAATTTGAAATAGATAAATGCCTAAATATAATCTTTCTCCTCCTTTCCATTATAATACCCCATCTTTAATTCACATGCAATAAATAAAAATATTTCTTTTGCAATATTCACTTCCTTTTGTATTTGCATTTTGCAGATTTTGTAAAGAACCAACTGAACACTAGCTATGAAAAGATCAATCCTACTACTTCTTATTACAGTGTCCCTGTTCTCCTGCCAAAAACAGGAAGAAAACCCTTCGACAGTATTTGGCTATGCATTTGATAAGTTTACCCAAGAACCTATCCTTGGAGCAGAGGTACATTTGTTTCAGTCTGAATTTACGAGCTTTTTCTCTCCTGACCGTATCACCTTCCTTGAAACGACACTTTCAGACAAAGATGGTTTTTTTGAATTTCAATTTGAGGAGTTAGATTTTCCATTTTCGCACTTCGTTTATGTGGAAGAACATGGTTTTTTCCCTGAACAAAAGGATGCAGAAAAAAATATGGAGATTTTATTAGAGCCTCAAGCAAATATTCAGCTTCATATAAAAAATGTAAACCCTTTTAATGAAAACGATAAAATAACGATTAATTCTACCTGTGGTGGATATACATTCATTGGTAATGATATTGATACACTTATATCATGCGAAGGGAGA
>JAKVCU010000158.1 GCA_022448955.1 Saprospiraceae bacterium | reverse complement strand
TAAAAATTGATAGGGGAGATGCTCAAAACTGTGGAACAGGGACTGCATATGAAATTTTGAATGCAAAAACTGTGTTGGATACCTTTTCTATGGGATGCAAAAAAGAGGGGATAAGGTCAGAAAATGAGTTAAGGTTCTGAGATTTAACAAAACATGACCGAAATAAGAAGTAAATTAAAGGATCAAAAAAGAAAATAACCAAAAAATACACTGCAGGCAACAAAAACTATGACGTCCATACCTCGATATTAAGCAAGATTAAAAGCACCTATCTTTATTATCTAATAGGTAGGGCATATTTTTTGAAAAGAAAAATAATAAAGCTATTAAGTACTTGAAAAGAGTAATTGATCTTGACAAAGAAAATGTTGAAGGCTTTACAAATCAGCAGATGTTTGAATCTCTAACTGATGATGTTACAACGATTAATGGTTATAGAATAAATCTTATAAATAACTTTTTAGGTGTAACAACAAATACACAACAAGAGTTAGATGAGTTGTTTGATAATTATTAAAGTCTCTTAAAAAATTATATATGAAGAAGTATTTAATTTTTTTCATCATTATAATATGCTTTTCTTCTTGTATTCAAAATGAAGAATGTAATATTGTAGATGGATATCAGTTTGTTATTCCAGCAACTTTATCACCTTCAGTAGACTCATTCAAAATAGGAGATACAATTAGTATTTCCTCTATTTTTCCAGATTTAGTATATGAAAAAAAAACCGATCAAGATTATTTACTAAATGATTTTAAATTCTTTCCTGCTACAGCTATTAGTAAAATTGATGAAACTATTAGTATTGATGCATTAAAAGCTTTTGAATTAATTATTGATGATTCTATCGATTATGGATTAACTACATTTAGTGATGGGCTAGAACTATTGACAGGCGAGTACCTGTACACAAATAATACTTATTCATTAGAATTTAAAATTATCCCTACTCAACCTGGTTTATATTTTCTTGAACAAGCAGTTAGTATGCGACTGTCTCCTAATCAATCATTTGACAACAAATGTTCTAATGTTCAGCTTGATGGGGGAGAAGTTAATTTAAATGGTGAGGATGATAATAATATTGATTTTTTGTCTAGAAGCCCTGATGAACATTACCATTATTGGGTTTTATTGAAACCTGAAGAACGATTTTACCAGTTTGGAGGATATGTCTTTTATGTAGTAGAATAGTTGATTAAATAGAAAGTTAAACAGTTAGAATTATTCGTTAGTATATTACTCGGTAATATTGGCAATAATACCTTTTGACGTATCTATTTTTCTATATTCTTCACTATCAAAACCTGGATCTGTATTTAAAAACAATCCGTTGATTGATATTTGCGATTGTTCTAAATCGGTAATCATTTTGGTGAAGAAAAATTCAATATTAAAAAGGTCATTATGATTTCCATCAATTGGTTCAGACATTGCTAATGGAATACCTTGCTTATCCATTAAAAATAAAGCATTTGTAGTCTTGGACTTTTTATCTCTTCGATGAGTCACCGCTTCTCCACCTCTTTTGGACGGAGTATGTGAACCATCAAGTTGGACAGAAGACATATCTAATTTTGACGATTTGCCATAATGGCACTTTAGGCTTCCTACCTAAATTAGTTTGACTCAAATGGGGAAATAAATTTTTTTAATGAACTTTTTAGATAATTTTACATACATGTTGCAGAGGTGTTTTTTGTTAGTGTGGTAACCAACAATTTACAGCTTTTGCAATATTTTTATACCCCTCTCTTTTGAGGAGACTTTTTAAACAACTTCAATGTCTATAAGTAATAGTGGTCTATGTCACTAAACGAAAATATGAACATAGTACAGAAGTCAGTGCTATACCGAAAGGTTCGTAAATTGAAGTCTGCAATCGCCTATATGCCATATACTAACCATTGGCAATAATTAAAAAGAAACATGAAAAGAACACTTTTTGTATTAGTAATAGTTGCCTTATCATCGTCAGTTTATGGACAAATAAAGCAACTTGATGAAAAAAGGTTAGACTCATTGAGAGCGGAATTAGAGAATATCTTTACAAAAGATCAAACCTTCAGACGTATTTACGTTCAAGCGGAAGAAGTTTTGGGTAAAGACTCCTATGAGATAGAATATTTTTGGGAGGTAGTGGAGGCTCAAGACAAGATTTTGGAAAAACAAGTAGCAGGAATTATTGACAGATATGGTTGGTTAGGAATTTCACAAGTAGGCAGAAGGGCAAATACCGCATTATGGGCCGTGTTACAGCATGGTACTTTAGCATCGAAAAAAAAGTATGCTCCACTTTTGAAGGAATCCGTTTTAAATAGCGAATCCCAACCACAACATTATGCAAGACTGATAGACAGAATGCTTATAAACAATGGTGAGCCTCAATTATACGGTACACAGATAGATTATGAACCCGCTGAAAACCCAATCTTTTTTTCGATAAAAGAGCCTGAATTTATTAACCAAAGAAGAGCAGAGATTGGACTTCCTGATATTCAGCAATTCGCTAAACAAAGAGGAATTGAATGGAATGTTCCACAAAAAAAGAGATAACTATTGCCAAGACGGGAAGAAAACTAAAATAGAACAATATGAAAATTATTCAGATGGTACTAAAAACATCCTAGGAGTCCGATTTAGGCAATTCAGGTAGAATGGTCGGAGCAATACCAGATGTCGGGTTTTCCTCTGAATCTCCATTAGCTATAAATCACCCCGATTTTTTAGTTTATCAAGATACAATTGACAGGTATGACTTTAAAGAAGAAAGAAAGTTTGATTCTTTGACAACAACATTGGTTGAACAATGTAGGAAAATGAAAAAACAAATACGAACGCCCAACAAAGTGTATGTAGCTATGTCTCCTAAACGCTGCTACACCATTTACATGAGCCGTTAGACCGCGCAAAAACTCCTTTCCGCTTTTTCCTTATATTCTAGCTATTCGTACACAAAAAGCGCTTTCAAGCAGAATTCCAACTCGATTGGAATGCGAACACGTCGATTGTATTAAAGGAAATGGTAGCTGAGGATTCTTGGATCCGGGTGATAGATGCCTTCGTGGAGGCTCTTCCGACGGAGAAGCTGGGGTTTGCGCATGCGTTCTACCAGGCTGAGGGCCGTCCCCCCTGCCACCCCCGCGTGTTGCTGAAATTATTGCTGTTTGGCTACAGCAAAAGGATCCGCTCGTCAAGCAAGCTGCATTACTCCTGCAATACCAATTTGGAAGTCTGGTGGCTACTCCGGGGCCAAGTTGAGGTTCCAAGACCCGGAGAAAGAGCTGAAGTCCTCCGAGGATTCCCAAATCAGCAAGACCGACCCCGATTCCCGCAAGGTGATCCTGCATAAGAATATATTCAGGAGGGCTACAATTTACAGGCCGGCACGGACAGCAAGCACAAACTGTTCATCAATGCCCAGACCGGTTCTGTGAATGATGTGTATGCCCTGTACGTCAATGGCCATAGAGGTGAAGGAACTCTTGAAAGTATCGAAGATGGACGTACTTTCCGACAAGGAGTTCACGACGGGCAAGGAAATAATTGCCTGCGCCAAGAAGGGCACCACCATCTATTCCTGCCCCAAGCGGCATTCCTCCCGGAACAATAGGCAGCAATTTGCGGATAAGATTAAAAATCATCTGAAGTAGTTGAGATGTGATCTGACCGTCAATCCTTGTTCACCCGAAAATCCTTCAGCTTATAGTTAAACGGATTCTCGCTTATCATATCCATTTCTCCATAGACGGCTTCATGGACAAAAACGACGGTAAAGTCTTCATAATCCGTATCGTTATCGATTGAGTTCAAAACGATTTGCATGGCCTTGTTTCCTATGGCGGCCTTTGAGGCATTTGTCTCCGGTAAATTCACCCCGTTGGTTAAATAAACGATCAGATTGCGGCCTACCCATTTATCAATTTGATTTGCTGTCCATTTGATGTTTTCATAAATACCTCGACTGCTACCTTCATCAATGCGGTTTTCAGTCCATTTGATTTCTACCGCATCAAAATCATGGAGCTGCTGCAAGTCGGCTATGACATCTTCTTTCGGGCGATTGAATTGGGCTTCTGTTTGCTTGTTGCGGCCACTGCATCCTACCATAAGAATACATACTGATACGTAAAGAGCTTTTTTCATAATGTAGAATGTTGGTTTCTTTTGCTTGATATGTTAAAAGTAAGACTTACCATTCAGAAATCCCTTTTTAGAAATAGTTATTGGGTTCGCATGTGTACAAATGAACTTCATTTGCAAAGCTTTAAGGATGTTCTATCGATGGGTGAGCCCTGCCCTAGTGGTCCGTCAGCCTTTATCCCTTTGGAAGAGGCATCTTGTACTCCTGTTCCCATTCATACTTAAACGTTGCGGATTTATGGTTCAGAAAACATTCAGGTCAATAATTTTACTGGTGCATTGAAACCTTCTCTATAAGGTCAACATCCATTTCATTATTAAACCTAAATAATTCACTATTATGAATGCAGGATTCTTTTTAATGACCATTTTTTTATTCACTGGTTTACTTACCGTTCGAGACGGCTTCCCAGAGACCATTTCAAAAGCCGACAAGGTATATGGGCTGTCTAAGATTTGGCAGGAAGTCAATTATAACTTCGTTTACATCAACGATATAGATCGAGAAAAATGGAACGACTATTACAAGCAACTGATTACGGAGGTGCAAAATACGTCCAACGATTATGAGTACTATCGTTTATTAGCGCGGTTTTGCGCCATGCTGCAGGATGGGCATACCAACATTTACTACCCCGAATCCATTCGAAATGCGCTTCACACTATTTCTTTTGGTAAATACAGCTTTTACATCGAACCCATCGAAGACAAGGCCATCATCACCAAGATTAATGAAAGCAAAAAAGACGTCATCCCGATCGGAACGGAAGTTCTAAAAGTCAATGGAATGCCCGTCGATGAATATACGGCAACCTTTGTCATGCCCTAAATCGCCTCTTCCACCGATTATGTGCGAGAAGAAATGGCCATTTTTCAATTACTCCGAGCCCTCATTAGCAGCAGTTTTAACTTGGAGCTCCGCAAGCCTGATGGGGAGATATTTAACTTAGATGTGACCCATCAGGAATCCCAGGATGAAAAAATGTACCCTGAGTGGAAAGACCTGGAGCTTTTTGAGTTTAAATGGATCGATGACGAGATTGCTTATATCGCCTTAAACAGTTTCATGGACCCTCAATTAAATACGTTGTTTCTCACTAGCCTGCCCGAGCTAAGACAAGCAAAAAAGCTCATTATTGACTTGCGCAAAAATGGGGGTGGACGCAATAACATCGCCATGGAGGTACTCCAATATTTGACTTATGATGGCGAACTCCATCACGCAGCCTACCAGAGCCGGTTGCATATCCCGTATTACAAATCTTCCGGTAAGTACCTGTCGGCAAAAGATACGATGGTGAATAATGAGGAAGTAAAAGAATGGCGGGTCAAGTCCCTTTTATCCTATCAAGACGACTATTGGTACAAACTACCCTATTTTACTACTAAAATCGATCTGCCCAAGGAAGAACGCTTAGTTATTCCTACGGCCATTTTAGTGGGGCACGGAACAGCTTCGACCTCCGAGGACTTTTTAATCGCCGCCGAGAATCAGAAACATATGATTAGGATCGGAGAAGAGTCGAATGGAAGTACCGGGCAGCCGATGCACTTTGATTTGCCTGGCGGAGGTTCATTTCGGTTATGTTCAAAGAAAGATACCTATCCCGATGGCAGAATTTTCGTGGGCGTAGGGATTCTACCAAACATAAGAGTCAGGCCGACTTGGGAGGATTTCATGAATGATCATGACCCTGTTCTAGAAGCGGCTGTTCAATATTTGAATAAGTAATTTCCGACAGGAAATACCTGATTAACCTTAAAGAGGGGTTGTCAACTATGCTTGCTGGCAACCCCTCCTTTTTCAAATGAACTTCCCTGTTCATCCATTTGCTTAATAAATTCCGAAGGGGTTTGATTGGTCTTTTTTTTAACGCTTTATAGAAGGTGGATTTTGATTTAAACCCCACGTCCTCTGCAATCGATATTAACGTAAGCTCCTTATGTTCATGTCGTCCAATCCGCTCCAGGAATTCATCGATTCGATATTGATTGATGAAATCGTAAAATGATAGATCATAAGCGTTATTCAAAAGCCAGGATAGGTTATTTGAAGAGGTATCGATCTGTTTGGCCATGACAGACAAACTCAACTCCGGGCTTCGATACGCTTTCTCCTTTTGAATATAAGCGTAGATACTTTCTTGCAGTTTATGGATTTCCGCTTGAGTCAGCCGGTCCTTACTCGGCTTGACAGCTTTGTTTTCCGGTAGTTTCAACCTGAAAATCTGTGGGCATCTCAAGTTGTAAAGAGTAATGATGTAAGCAAGAGTTCCGTAAAAAAACCACATTAGGAACAGGACTTCAAACCCATCATAATTGAAAAAAGTAGTCGTGAGCAGATTAAGGAACCAGCACCCCATAATCATGGCGATGACGCCTAACATCACCCGCACATACTTGATGGCGGCTTGATCAAAAGATAAATTGAGTTTTTGATTCCGGATAAATTCGACGGAGAGGTTATTCGATTTGACCAGATAAATCATAACCGAAGCTACACAAGTGATTTGCCAGATAAACCCGAAAACATCCAAGTAGGTATGACTGATCAGGTCTTCGTAAAACCAAATATGCAGCGTGATATAGCCGATATAAACCAAGGCCGGCAAAAAATGTGGACACGGCAAGAAATAGGGTTTAATCTCCTCAATAATTAGCCTTCGGATATAGATATAAATAAAGGGCCCCAGGAGGTAAAAAAGGAAATTGGAGGTAAACCCATATTTCAAGACGATGCTCTTATCAATGGTGACAGCATAAACAATCAACAGTCTTTCGAATAAAAAAAAAGCAAAAGATTATCAGAATGAGTTGGAGAATCCTATTCGCGGAAACATTTGTATTTGGGAGGGTGCCAATCGCAAATATTAAAAAGAGAAATAGACTTATCATCACTACAGATAAGATATCCAGGGCTGACAATATCATGTTTCAGTACGTTTAGTTTCCGGTAAGTATAGAACTCAAAAAGCCCCATGCACAAAATGTTTTAAGGCTATGAACGCCTATTTAATCTAGCAGAAACGCTTGCAAATTCTTATCGAATTGGTCTTTAATTTTGAATTCTGCATTGATGAAGTATACATAGCCGCTTTTAAACTTATCATTAAAGTAAAACTGTGAGGTGGCACTTTCATTATCGCCACTATGTGCATAGTTCGTCCCTTCCTGCGTCGGGTTAATGATGACCCCCAAACCATACTTCACGCCTGCTCGGCGATCGGTTGCCTGCCGTTCTGCCTGTATACTAAGCATTTGCTGGTGGGTGTTTTCCGAAAGTAATTTCCCGCTCATCAAGGCCACCAGAAAGTTCCCGTAGGCCGAGGCATTGGTTTGCAAGCTTGCGGCAGCATTAAAATTAGGGTTCTTGGAACTACTGCTATAGCCAGGATTTGGCTGGCCATTGAGATGGCCATCAGCTCTATTTTTCTCTAAATAATTATTCCAAACAAAACTGCTTTCACCCATTTCGAGGGCCATAAAGAGTTCTTTATTGATGATCGTTTGCAATCCGTCCAGATCAGTCTTGAGCAAATGAGCAAGAACCTGTGAAAGATATTTGAAGCCCTCTCCGGAATATTGGTACTGAGTTCCCGGTTCAAATTCGATCCGAAGCTTGGCATTAGGGTCATACCCTTTATTGGTTAAATAGCGCCAGTTCGGAAATCCGGTAGTATGCGACAAGGCCATTCTGGCCGTTATTTTTTTATAGCGCTCATCATGGGCAATATCTGGATTGAGAAGATAGGTGTAAAGAGGTGTATCTAGGTCAATCATGCCTTTATCCACCATTTGAAGGGTAAAAAAACTAAAAACAGTTTTGGATATGGATGCGGCATCAAATAGGGTTTGGGAAGTGACTAGACCCATAGTCTCAGTATTGACAACGCCCAAACTGCTTTGATAAACAATGTTGCCGTCATTGACGAAAGAGAATGATATTCCCGGAATACTTAGGGACTCCATCTGTGCTTGCAAAAAGGTATCAAGCTCATGGGCTTTTATCGTACTCCCATCCAGTGAACGAAAATCCTCGAATGGTTCTTGTTTATGAGTGGTGCTATCATCCTTAATAAATGAAAATGACACGAGTAATGTCAATAAAGCGAAGGTGTTTAGTTTAAAGGTGCGCATGATCGTTTAAGTTAATTTAGAGACCCTCTTCCAAAAGAACTTGAATGATAGCTGGAGGGAAGGCAGCTCTCCCGAACAAATAATCAAGACTAAAAAAAAAAATTAAATCATATATCACCAATCTTTTTCGATAAACCCTTGGATCCTGATGACAAATCAACTAGAGTCATTTTTACTTATGTCATTTATATTGTTGGTATAGCCCTCAATAGATGAAATACCTTCAGGCCACAAATAGACTAGGGTAATCGATTGGCTCTGGCTGTATTTCAAATAAACGCAATTACACAAAACCTGCTATATTTGGGTAGTGTTCCTTACATAAGGATGGTGATTTTGAAAAAATGGCAATGTGAGGGAGTTTTGTAAGATGCGACTCAAACAAAAACCACCCTGTCCACACTGACGAAGTAAAAATACAGTAAAAACGGCAAAACCTCGGCAAGCAGAACCATAAATGTAAATGCTGCAAAAGACAATTTGTCGAACGTGAAAAAGGTGATTTTCAAGAGTATTCGGAATCAATACTCTCTCATCTACTTCTGAAACAGATATCTCTCAGAGGCATTGGTAGGGTACTCGGCAAAAGTCTGAGTTGGATATATCGCAGGATGGAACCCCTTTGGGAAAAAATGCTTGATTACCTCCCTACTGGAGAGCTTGACGGTGGTCAAATAACCCTACTGTGCCTTGAAGCTGATGAAATGTGGAGCTTTGTAGGGGCAAAAGACTGCCCAGGATGGATAATAGTACTGTATTTGGCAAAGGGTAATTACAGCAAGAGGGCAAAATAGAAACTACTAAAATTGAACGTATCAATAATACCATACGGCAGCGGTGTAGCAGACTAGTGAGAAAGGCTTTGTCATTCTCAAAAAAGTGGGAAAACCACTATTTGGCAATCAAATATTTTCTAGTCAACTATAATCTTGGCATCTTAACAAAAAACGCATCTTTACTTTAAGAACACTACCAATAGTTTCAATAATAGAAAATGTATCTATATTTGTTTGAGCAGGATTAATAGGATTATTCAGTAATAGGCTATACATCAATAAGGTTGATCAAGAGATCAATCAGATAAGAACGTTAGGGTTGTCTGATAACGAAACAAATAATAAAATACAATCTATAGGGGGGACGACTTTAATTCCTCATGCAATTTTATTAGCCTTAATAGCACTATTAATATTTTTGGGAAAAGAAGGATGTTTTAGTGATTATTAAACAGTTTAAAAAATAAAAACTAGCCACAACAGGGTGTAATTGTCCATGTCGTGCGACTGCATCGTCACGGCAATTACACGGAATATTACCAACCATTTAAAAGATAGATAGCACATATGAAACGAGCATGATCTTTATTAATCATCCGCCTTAGGCCTTTAGGTTTGTAAAAAAGATTATGCGAGCCTGTCGGCCGAAGGCGGGAGCAAAGCGGTTCCATTGGTGCAGAAATTTTTCTGCATTTTGCCCCTTGTAGAAAAATTTTAAACAGATGACAAGAATCACATTATTTATTTTAATAACATTTCAGTTGTTCCTAGCAAATGGTCAGGAAATTAAAAATCTAAATCCTTCATATGTTCATATTCTTGATTTTTCTGATAAAGCTAAGGCGGAATGGGCATTTCGAGATACTTTATTAAGTCAATTATCTTCTGGAAAGAAAGATTGGGATAAAATGACTTCTGCGGAGCAAGCATTGCTTGAAAAATATAGTGAAGTATATGAAGATATTTGGGATATTGTTGGAGGTGGTTGTAGCTGGTATTGCGGAGGTGGACCAGAGGAAGTAACAGCATCAAGCTATTTGAAATCTCAAGGAGCGAATAATTATGTACCTAAAAATGCACACGATTTTAATTATAAAAATGCATGGGTTGAAGGTGTTCCTGGATATGGAATAGGTGAGTTTTTGTCATATAAATTCGCTGCAATATCGCCAAGAATTACAGAAATAATTGTTGTTAATGGCTATGTAAAAAGTGAAACTGCATATCAGAATAATTCACGAGTTAAAAAACTTAAGATCTATTTAAATGATAAGCCATATGCAATATTGCATTTGGAAGATAAAATTGCAAATCAAGGATTTAAAGTTGAACCAATTGGGAACAGTAATAGAGAAGATTGGGATATCCTTGAAACAAAACCAGATTGGACTTTAAAATTTGAAATTCTTGAAGTTTATAAAGGATTAAAATACGATGATGTTGCAATTTCAGAAATTTATTTTGACGGGCTTGATGTTCATTGTTTTGCAAAAGGGACA
Source organism: Saprospiraceae bacterium (assembly GCA_022448955.1). Lineage (GTDB taxonomy): Bacteria > Bacteroidota > Bacteroidia > Chitinophagales > Saprospiraceae > JALEHC01. The sequence continues at coordinate 488 of JAKVCU010000158.1, read as the reverse complement.
AAAATCCAATTAGCGGACAATACCACTGAAAATATTGAAAATCTAAAGGCGGGCGATTTAGTTGCGTATATGGATATGAAAACAAATCAAATTAAATCAGCAAAAATCGAGAAATTTGAGAAAGTAGTTCATAATAGACTAGTAACTTACAAATTTGAAAGCGGTTTGGAAATTACAGCAACACAAGATCATCCATTCAGAATTGAAAATAAGGGTTGGGCTTCACTTAAACCTGAGAAATCTAAACAATATAAAGGATTTGAGAATATTGATAAAATTAATATTGGAGACTTATTTATCAAATCAAATGGAATAGATAAATTGATTTCGATTGATTTTTTAGAAGGTAATCAAAAAACATATACGATTTCAAAACTCAGTTCAGGTGACAATTTTATTGCAAACGGACTGATTGTTGGAATTGAAGAACCAAATGACTAAAGGAAAACGGTTGACAACAGTGGCTATGAAGTGTATTATTAAAATAA
>JAKVCU010000157.1 GCA_022448955.1 Saprospiraceae bacterium | reverse complement strand
TAAGCGGCTAGACAAAATTGATTGTATAATAATATTGTTCCCTCGAAAATTATAAGTAACTGACAAGAGAAAAGTTACGCATAATACTTGAACAGACATAAATCTGTTAGCCTGTGGCTGAATTTTCATTGCCCGAAACCTTACCTGCCGGCAGGTAAGGTTTCGGGCAAACTGCTTATACTATCAGAACTCATTAAATAGCCGTATTTTTCTAAAATAGATTGTGCTTTTTCTGATTGCATAAACTCAAAAAACTGTTGAGCAGCAGAGGGACAACTCTCTTTGCCATGATTGGTGATAACCATGGCTTGCTCGATAGCTTGATGGAGAGATGTATCAATTTCTATCCAGCGGCCAACAGTTTCTACCTGAGGTGCTTTAACGACAGACTGAGCTGTAAATCCTAGTTCGCAAACCCCAGAAAGAATGTATTGATTGCTTTGTGCAATGCTTTCCCCAAAGACAAGTTTATTTTCGATATCTTCAAAAAAGGGTAAGGATCTTAAGATTTCCATCGCTGCAATGCCATAAGGAGCATTTCTAGGATTGGCGACAGCAATTTTCCTGATAAGAGGTTTATTAAGTATACTTAAATCACTAAATATTAAATCTGGAATGTTAGACCACAATACTAATTTACCCTGAGCATAAATCTGGATAGGCGACCTAGCATAGCCTTCTTTTAGTAAGTATTCTGGATATTTACGATTGGCACTAATGAATACATCATAAGGTGCACCTTGCCTGATCTGCGCTGTGAGTTTACCGCTAGAGCTGACAATTGTTTCTATCAAAATATTGCTTTCTTCTTCAAAAGCTTTCTCCAAAGCTTCCATGGCAAATTGTACGTTAGCTGCAGTAGCAATAATTAACTTTTCCTGTTTACTCTTTGTAGAACATGAAAAGGTAGTTAGTATCGCCAGTAAAATCCACCTCATGCTTTTTTTATGTATTCGTTTAGTGAAAATGCATAGGCGTGCCGCTCATCTGCTTCATACCTAACAGACTCAACTAATTCCCATTTCTCCCAATTAATTTCTGGAAAATAAGCATCGCCCTCTACCGTTGCATGTACAATCGTGAGATAAAGATAATTCCCCTTATCCATCGTTTGCTCATATACGCTTGCCCCCCCCAGAATGAAATACTCCTTTTCATTTTCAAGCAATTGAAAGGCCTCTTCCAAACTACCAGCTCTTTCGCATTGATCACTCAACACTAAATCTTCCTTGGAAGTTAGAATAACATTTCGATAAGAAGAGATCAACGCATCTTCGGTAATATAGCTCATCCGTCCCATGAGGTAGGCTTTTCCTTTGGTTACTCTTCGAAAATTTTCCCAATCTTTTGGAAGGGTCCAAGGTAATCGGTTATTGATACCGATTACCCTATTCTCGCTCATAGCGGCGATTAAAGCTATTTTCTGCATTTTTCTGTTTTTTACCCCAGCACGAAACCTTTTTTTAACAGATCCTGCGTTTCAGGGTGTTTTTTTATATATCCTGTAATATAAGGGCAGAGTGGTTGTACACTTAAGCTATTATATCTCGCAAATTGTAAAGCTGTTTTGGCCATAACCGAACCAATACCCCTTACTTCTAACACATTAGGTACTTCCGTATGGGTAAAAATGATATTTTTACCCAGATGAATTTATTCACATACTGATAACTTATAATTCGAACTAAACGTTCCTAGCAATGACTAAACGACCAAAACTTCAGCTTAAAAATACCCCTTGGCAGAATAAAATGGAAACCATTTCTATCATTGCATTAACTGTACTTATTACCTATACTAGCTATTCCTTTTTTCTTCTACCAGATCAGATTCCAACTCATTTAGATATAGGCGAAAAGGCAAATGAATGGGAAAACAAAATCTCTTTATTTATCTTACCATGCATTGGAATAGCCATGTATATTTTGCTAACATTCATTAATAAATCTCCACATCTATTCAATTATGCAATAAAAGTTACAGAAAAAAATGCAGCACATTTATACCAAACTGGGCGCTCACTAAATACAACCCTTAAAACTGTTATTTTAGTATTCTTTACCTACATTGCTTGGTCATCTATTCAAGAGGCATATGGATTAAATAACACATTAAATTGGTTATTCCTTCCCTTATTTTTAGTAGCCTTTGCAGCTGTGATTATAGTTCATATGCGAATAATGAATCAAGTAAAGAATGACAAATTGAATTAAAAGAGCAGCTAAGAAAAAAGAGAATAATGATTTTTCAAAATTCTTCAGTAGTTTAGGGGAAAAAAGATGAAGCGAATCTTGTTAATCACCCACTTCTTGTTATTGTTCTTCCTCAGCTTTGCACAACGCCAAGGCGTTTATTTTACCGATTATCCAACAATTAGCCCTGATGGACAGACCATTGTTTTCACCTATGAAAGTGATCTTTGGAGAGTAAATGCCGATGGTGGCTTTGCCACACGAATAACCGCAATGGATGGGATGGAAAATCGCCCAAGCATTTCGCCTGACGGCAAATGGCTAGCCTTCTCTTCCAGCCAATATGGTAATGATGATGTATTCTTAATGCCATTGGATGGTGGCCCTATACAACAATTAACGTATAATGATGCCGGAGACTATGTTGAATCATGGAGCTGGGATAGTCAGATGATCCACTTTACTTCTAGTCGATACAATAGTATGTCCACCTATGCTGTTTCCAAAACAGGCGGTACGCCAAAGCGTTTATTTGACCATTATTTTAATTATATCCACAATGCTTTTGTACATCCAAAAACAGGTGAGATATTTTTTAACGAAACCTGGGAAAGTTGGAACTTCGAACATCGTAAAGGCTACAAAGGCCCTTACAACCCTGATATCAAATCATATCATCCTCGCACTGGAGAGTATAAACAGTACACAGATTATGAAGGAAAAGACTTTGATGTTACAATTGACAAAAATGGAAATACCTATTTCATTTCTGATGAATATAATGGTCAGTACAACTTATATCAACTGGTAAAGGGCAAGAAAAAGCGCTTAACAAAATTTAAAACCTCAGTACGTCGACCTTCAGCTGCTGCTAACGGCAGAAAAGTAGTTTTCCAAAAGGATTATCAAATCTTTGTGTATGATACCAAATCTAAAAAAGCTAGAAAGGTAGACATCCAAATTCCTCAGAATAACACTCTTGCTAAAAGTAAAAACTATAATGTAAAAGGTAATATCGGAGCATTCGATGTATCAGACGATAACAAGAAGTTAGCTTTTTCCTCCAGAGGTGAACTCTTCGTATCTGATATAGAAGGTAAATTTGTGAAACACATCCCTACCAGCTTAGATGGCCGTGTTCAGGAAGTATATTGGTTAGAAGGAGACACCCTTATCTTTAATCAAACAGTAAATGGTTATCAAAATTGGTTCATAATTCCAGCAAATGGGAAAGGTAATGTCAAACAATTAACTAATGATAATCAGAATAACCGAAACTTTACTTTCAATAGTGATCATACCAAAGCCGTCTATTTAAGTGGTCGAAATGAAGTTCGTCAAATGGATCTGTCTACTCTTAGAAGTGAAACCTTATGTCGAGACGAACTCTGGGGTTTCTATAACGATCTACCAACCTACTCACCAGATGATCGTTACATTGCTTTTACTGCTTATCGCAATTTTGAAAGAGATATTTTTCTCTATGATTTAAATGATAAAAAACAAATCAACCTCACCAACACAGGGGTTACAGAGGTCAATCCCTTCTGGTCGCCTGATGGCAAATACCTCTACTTTAACTCAAACCCTACGAAACAATCTTATCCTTATGGATTACGCGATGCCAAAATCTATCGAATCGCTTTAGAAAGATTAGACGCCCCGTACCGCTCTGACAAGTTTGATGAACTATTTGCAGAAGCAGAAAAGAAGAAGGATGAAAAAGAGGAGAAGGATAAAAAGGAAGGAGAGGAAAAGAAAAAGGAAAAAGAAGAGAAGAAAAATATCGTGACCATTGACTACAATAACTTGATGGAACGTATGGAACGTATTGGACCATTTTTTGGTACACAAAATGGTCCTTATGTGATCCAGAAAGATGATAAAACAACAATTATCTATGGTAGCAATCATGATGAAGGAAATTATAACCTTTATAAAACAGTGATCCAGCCTTTTGAAAAAACAAAGACTGAAAAAATCAAAGGTGCAACTACAGGAGGACCAAGTATCCAAGAATCAAAAGGTAAATATTATACAGCTATCCGAGGTAATATCTATAAGCTTAACCTTACAGCAAATAAGGTAGATAAGGTCAATATAGACTTTAAATTCGAGCGTAGCTTTCGTGCAGAGTTTGAGCAAATGTTTGATGAAACTTGGGCTAATATGGAGGAGAACTTTTATAATAAAGACTTCCACGGCGTGGATTGGAATGCCATGCGCAAACAATATTCAGCCTTTCTACCATACATAACAAATCGTGGTGATTTGCGACGACTATTAAACGATATGCTCGGAGAGTTAAATACTTCTCACTTTGGGTTTTACTCTAATGGTAGTGAAGAGCGCGCTTATTACGGCAGCCGTACCCAAGGCACAGGTATTATGTTTGACGATTTTACAGTAACAAGAATTGTCACTGATAGTCCTGCAGATATGAAAAATAAAGACATTAAAAAAGGAGATGTTCTAGTAGCAGTAAATGGAACAAGAGTGGATCCAAATATAAATAGGGAATCATACTTTACACAACCATCCTTGGCGAGAGAAATCACTTTAACTTTTAAAAGAGATAAAAAAGAGCATGATGTTAAATTACACCCTCAATCATCAGGGAGTATTCGTACAAATTTATATGATGAGTGGGTGGATGCCTGTCAAGCTAGGGTTGATCAAAAAACAGAAAATCAAGTTGCCTATATACATATGAAAAATATGGGTGGTGGAGAATTAAATCGATTTAAACAAGAGATGGTAGGAGAAGCCAATAATAAAAAGGCCATCATCTTAGATTTAAGATATAATACTGGTGGTAATGTACATGATGATGTATTGCAGTTCCTTTCTCAGAAGCCTTACCTAAATTGGCAATACAGGGAAGGAGCAATGTCGCCACAGCCTACATTTGCTCCAGCAGCTAAACCAATTATATTATTAATCAATGAGCAAAGTTTGAGTGACGCTGAAATGACTGCAGCTGGGTTCAAACAACTAGGTTTAGGAAAAATACTAGGTACAGGTACTTATCGTTGGATTATTTTCACCTCTGGAAAACAATTGGTAGATGGATTTTATCGCTTACCTTCCTGGGGTTGTTATACATTAGATGGTCAGAACCTCGAAAAAACAGGAGTAGAGCCAGATATTTATGTGAAAAATACTATGAAAGATCGCCTCTCTGGTAACGATCCACAATTAGATCGTGCCATTAGCGAGATTATGAAACAATTATAAGCTATACCTAATCGACATGGATAAACAATGGTGTATTTAGACCTCGTTCTTATTCATGTCGATTGCTCTCCTCCAAAGCATAAAGTATCCCATCAAATTGATACCTTTGCTTCAAGTATTTCATAAAAATCATTTTTCGATTTCTAAACTTAAACAGCAAAATTCATGCAAATGTTACTTGCCTATGTTAATTGGAATGTCTCCCCTGAAATTGTTTCTATTGGACCTATCACCTTGCGGTGGTATGGACTACTGTTTGCAACGGGTTTTCTCATAGGCCTCTATATCGTTCGCAAAATGTTCGAAGAAGAGAAAGCCCCAGAAGAATGGTTGGATAAAGCTTTTATCTATATCGTGCTTGGAACAGTTCTAGGAGCTCGTTTAGGACATGTTTTTTTCTATGATTGGGATTATTACTCCAATAATTTAGCAGAAATCCCAATGATCTGGAAAGGAGGTTTGGCAAGTCATGGAGGAGCGATAGCTATTATCATTTCGCTATGGCTATTCTCCAAATATATTTCTAAAAAATCTATTCTTTGGATTCTAGATAAGGTGGTGGTCCCAACAGCATTAGCGGCGTGTTTTATTCGTTTAGGTAACCTAATGAATTCAGAAATTTTTGGTAATCCTACTGATGTTTCCTGGGCTTTTATTTTTGAAAGAGCAGAGCGTAATCCCGTTCCTAGGCATCCTGTTCAATTATATGAATCTATTGCCTACCTTTTTAGCTTCGGATTGCTATACTATACATACTGGTATACCGAAAAGCGTCATAAACTAGGATACATCTTCGGCTTATTCCTCATTTTAATTTTTGGCTTCCGTCTATGGTTAGAAAATTATAAAGCTAGTCAAGGTGGTTTCGAGACCGCTTTTGGAAATGCATTAAGTACAGGTCAATTATTAAGTATTCCTTTTGTATTGATTGGTCTATTCTTTATGCTAAGGCCAAATCCTAAAAAGGCATAATTGATGCAACCGACTTTTCTACAACCTTTTGAAACAGAGATCAAAGAATACCCACTTGATAAAAGGGGAAATCCAATAATATGGGCTGCTCAAATCAACTTTTCAGAAGCGTCTGCTTTTGAAAAGTTCCCTTTTGCCGGAAAATTAAAACTCTTTATTTCTACCCTTAATTAGAATAAGGAGAATATCAAGATAGTTTCGCACAATCAATCAGCAAAATATAGAAGAAGATCATAAGGATAAAAAATTCGATCTTAGGTATAATGGAAAAACTTTTTGGGACTATTATTATCAACTAGGCTAAACTGAATCAAATGAGCCTCTGTCCTAATTTAAAAGAAGTGCTCATTAAATAATGAATGGATGGCTATTCCTTTTTTATGTAAAATGAGACTGATGAATAAATAGAAATCAATGATAGTGAACTTATCCACATTTTTATTAACAAAGAGGATTTGCATAATCAAAACTTTGAAAAAATTATTTTCTCTAGAAGTATGGATAAGGCCTTAATCAAATAAAGTAGGGGGTGGAATTACTTTATTATGCAAATGTACCCCATTATTTCGCACAAAATTCACATCTGTTGAAACTGTATACATCTCTAAAATACCATCTGGTGGACTTATTAACATCTGTTGCAGCTTTTCAATATTCGTTTCTTCTAACCATTCTTTATACTGACTTGTATGATAAAAAATAACAGGCATTCTATCATGTACCCTGGCCATTTCTGCGTTTGGTGGCGTTGTTATAATAGAAAAAGAGTGATATTGCTCTGAACCATCTGTCCAAGTATCCCAAATCCCTGCCATGACTAACAATTCTCTATTCGTTCTTAATATTCTATAGGGAAACTTATTGCCAGCACCTCTTTTCCATTCATAAAAACTATCAGCTACAGCTAAACATCGCTTTCGCTCAAATGATGTGCGAAAAGATGGTTTCATAGCAATTGTTTCCATTCGCGCATTAATCAGGCGACCTGCATTTTTTTTGTCTTTCGACCAATGAGGCACCAACCCCCAATTCATCAGCTGCAGTTCATTTGGACTTTGATTTGTAAGAACATAAGAAAGCTGGGTAGGAGCAATATTAAAGCTAATCTGTATAGGGGCTTCTACTTCGATTGCGCCAAATTGCTCTTGTATTTTCTTTTTAGATGTTGAAAAGGAAAAGCGACCACACATAGTTTGAATATTTTCGTTTGTCTAACATCATTTCACACAAACCAACAGTTTACTAACAGACTTACCAAAAACAAATTAGTATATCTAAAACAAATTTGAAAAAATAATTATCAACACCCTATTTTTTCAATATCTATAATCCGTTCATATACAGTAAGATAAAAAACTTTGTTTTCCACACAAAATAGTTAAAAGAGTGTTGGCTAAACATTGCTTTTTCCACACTTACTAAGATTTCTGATTTCTGATATTAAAAAGGAGAAAGCAAGAATGATTATACCGTGGATATCCACAGGAGTTATTGACATAAAAAAGTCATAATTCAGATTGTATACATAAAAAAGTTATTATGTTGACAATTCTTAACGGAAGTGTGAATAAGTTTGTAAATGCTTATCAGAAAGGGATTTTTACTGTTAGTCATTTGTGGATTACTAGCCTTAATATATTAACAATGAATTAACCTAGAATTTACATGTATCTTTTCTCCACAAACTAACAGCACTGATAATGATAAGGGATTTAAAAAAATTATAATAAAATATTATTAAAGGGATAATGAAATCAAAAATTCCTTTTTACTAAACAAAAACATTTAGGTTTAATTTAGTTCGTGGTTATTAGTCGACTTTCTCCTGTGGAGTATTAACTGTTCGCTCTTGTAAACTAATAATCTGCAACTAACAACCAATAACTGAGAACTAATAAAAAGAAAGATGGATATTTTAAGTCGTCCTGTTGAAGTCAATAAGAAAGATTATTCAAAGTACGTAAAAGCATGGCTAATTGCTGGATTAGTTATGATTTTTGTACAGGTTGTTGTTGGAGGTATCACTCGATTGACTGGATCTGGACTCTCTATCACGAAATGGGAGATTGTAACAGGTACACTACCGCCTTTAAATGCCGCTCATTGGGAGATGGAGTTTGACAAGTATAAAGCCACGCCTCAGTATCAAAAGATCAACGAGGGGATGTCTATGAGCGAATTTAAGTTTATTTACTTCTGGGAATATATTCATCGTTTGTGGGCACGTTTAATGGGATTTGTATTTTTGATTCCACTCATTATATTTTTGAGGAATTCTTGGGTAGACCGACCACTATTGAAGAGATTAGGTGTGGTCTTCTTATTAGCTGCTACTGTGGCTTCCTTTGGGTGGATCATGGTAGCTAGTGGATTGATTGAACGACCCTGGGTAAATGCTTATAAACTCACCATGCATTTATCCTTAGCATTTATACTTTATAGCTATCTTTTGTGGACAAGCTTTAAAGTTTTACAGCCTTATCCACAAGTTTTCCACAGTAGTTTGTTGAGAAAGTGGGCAATAGGCATCACTGCTGTGTTAGCGCTCCAAATTGTGCTTGGTGGTATCATGTCGGGGATGAAGGCTGGTTTGTTCTATCCTTCTTGGCCTGATATGAATGGCGAATTTATTCCAGCTATTGTTTTCGACTCTACACAATGGACTGTGGAAAACTTCAACTACTATGATAGAAATGGTTTCATGCCAGCATTGATTCAGATATTGCACCGAATGACTGCTTATGTGTTGACTGCCATGGTTTTATGGTTCTTCTTTAAAATGATTAAGACACCAATAAGTAACGTTTTGAAGAATGGTTTATATGTGTTAGTAAGTGTGTTAGTAATTCAAGTAGTGCTTGGGATTGCTACATTAGTTAATTGTGTAGGTATGATTCCTGTAGGACTAGGTGTCTTACATCAGGCTGGCGCATTGTTATTATTAACAGCGATGTTATTCGTAGATTATCAGCTATTTGCGAAAGCAGAAAAATAAAATGTGGATAAACATGTGGAAAACTAAGTGTGTTTTTTGTAAAGCATAAGTTTATTGTTTAAAAGGATGATGTTTTGCACCATCCTTTTAATTTTTAAGGGGTCTAGGATCTCAATTGGAAATACTCCAACGTTCTTCGTAAATCGACTCGTAGGTGATTTCAACTTCAAGGCTATCATTGTTGATAATAGACCGTAGTTTATTAGCGCCATGAATGGTATTCTTGATACCATATTTCTTTAGTTCTTTTTCGCTGATAAGACCAAAAAGGGGGATTTCTTCTTCACCATGGATTAATCGGCCTTCATAGATATCAGAATTGTAGAAAAAGATAGAATCTTCTTCATTGAATTCACTGGTGATATATTCTGCTAGACTTTCATATTTTCGCCGGAGAGGTGGGTAATCTTTATATTTTTCAACATAGCAGGACCTATGCCTTGATTGAGTAGTACGTATTGATAATTTAATGAGCCTGATGCTTGATTGGTTAACACTAAATGTGGATAAACAGAACGAAATTGCTGTTTGCGAATTAAATCTGGTTTGATAGACAAAAACGATAAGTGTTAACAAACTAAGGAGTAAAGCAGAGAGGCTTAAAAACTTGTCACTATTCCAAAATGGCTTTGGTATGCTATCTTAGCATGAATTGGGGAGTGAGATTTATTTTTAAAGAAACGTTTTCGGAGGAAGAAGAATGTTTACCTGCAACTGAATGTTAGAAGAGAAGAAAAATAATAGTAGCAGTATGAAAATAAAAAAGCTATCTACACGGTATTACCAATAGTAGACAGCTTTTAACGTAAAATTGCTTTTCCAGGAAGCAATGATGACCAAATTATTCAAATTTTGCACCTTAATGCGCCTCTTCTTGGGCTCTAACTATCCCGTCTTTTATTCTTTAAAAGCGGGACCGCTCTAACCAGCTGAGCTAAATTTTTTGATAAGTTTATTTTGTAGTTTTTCTTCAGCAATGAGCTTATTGATATAAATTTTGCTTTTTCTTCCTTTAATGTACTTTTCTATTTTCATAGCTGTACTTCTGTCTGAAACTTTTAATGCAAGCTTTAATATCCAAGGACGGTATTTTGATGTGGAGGTATTTTCTTCAGAAACATTGTGTTGAAGTATTCTTCGTTCAACATTTGGTGTTTGGTCAATGTAGAATTTATTGAATTTTTTAGAGTAGGGAATATAAACGAAGTAAGAATTATTAGACATAAAAAAGCCGTTAAGAATGACATAATGAATTATGTTCTTAACGGCTTTATTGCGCCTCTTCTTGGGCTCGAACCAAGGACCTACGGATTAACAGTCCGCCGCTCTAACCAACTGAGCTAAAGAGGCAATTTTATTTTTAGTAGCCTTTACTTTTAAAAGGCGAGTGCAAATTTATCACATTAGATAGAAATGTGCAATATTTGCATGAATTTTTTTTAAAAAATATTTTTCCATGGGTTTACTTACCGTCGATACAGTTGCCTTCGATGATATCCAAACCCCTTTTGGTAAAGACGAGATGGCTATTGGTAGTGCTGCTGCCTATATCTCTCTTGCTGCATCTTATTACACAAAAAATATCAATTTAGTTTCCGTAATTGGAGATGATTTTCCAGAAGAAACTTTAAATGATATGCATTCGCGTGGTATAAACCTAGATCATGTTTAAAAATTAAAATCGGCTTACAAAGGTAACCGATGAATAATAGTTTGACAATTATGCCAGAGCACCC
>JAKVCU010000156.1 GCA_022448955.1 Saprospiraceae bacterium | reverse complement strand
AGGCAGGCTCAAATCGTTGATTATCAGTTTGAATAAAATTTAAACACACTCTAAGCTTAACTTTTCACTATTTCAAGTACCACCAAAGTTGTATTAATACTCCGTAAAAAATTACTATGCATTTTAAAGGCGTATTTTCACACTGCTTTGCCTTGCGTACTCGCCTTAATAGCTATGGCTATTATGCTCCGCCGTGCCTTAAGCTGATCAAAAATCAGCTGGTTTAAGATTTTAATAAACTTAAATTACAGTGTGCTTAGGTACTTATTCAAGAAGGAGCTGGTGGGGCTATATAGATTTCGAATACACTGTTTTTTAGGTGTGCGCAGATTAGTTTTTTAAGAATGCTCCTCGCTTGTGATCAAGCCCGAAGAACCAATCGACAAGATACAGTAAGCTAAGAAAAAGTATAAGCCAGGCAGGGCCTTTGATTCAGTTTGTACACCAATTTGCATACTATTAAAAGCCAAATAAGAAAGAAATACTGCTACGACAAATACATCAGCCATAGACCATTTTCCTGATTTGAGCAACCAAAACTTACTCCATTTACTTTCCAATGGCCTACTCCTAAAAATACGGACTAAACTCAGCAGTACTTTTGAAACAGGGAATAGTACACTAAACATCAATATACTCACGCCGACTACCCAGTTTCTTTGCTGAAAAAGCAATTGGATCAATTCTACTATGGATTTGCTCTGGTAGAAAAAATATAGATCACCCTTAAATTGCTTTTTTAATTGGAAATCGACCTCCATTCCAAGTACTTTAGTTTTAATTGGAATATTGCCTAGATCTAAATTCCTTTCATAAGCCGCAATTTCAAGCATTGGAGAGAATAAACCTGCATATAAGCAAATCATCGCCACGCAAATCATACCAAAGGATAGTACCTTCGCATTTTTATTACGGGCATACAAAAAAAGGGTGTAAGCAATATAAGCGAGTAGAATACCTAATAAGATCAACAACTTTTGTTGGACAGCAGAGCGATGCTTATCAATCCCTCTTTGTTGCTCTTGGGCTTTTAATACAAAAGGGTTGGCGGCCTGTTCTCCTGACCACTCTTCTGGAGCAAATAATCGATCTTTAAAGAATAAACTTTCTGCATATCGCTCCTTAGCAGCTTTGTAATCTATTGTTTCCTGAATAAATAGCGTGGCAGCTACACCAGCCACAATTAGAAATGTTATACTGAGGTAAAAAAAGATTGATTTGAAGTTCATGGCAATTATTTTATTGTAATCAAATCACTTAGCTTATGCCAAGCTTTCTTTTGCGAAAGCTCTTTTCGGATCATTAGAGCATAGGTATTATTAAAGCCTAGCGGCTCTAGCCATTGTAATTGGTGTTGAGTAGCGAAAGAATCACGAACGTAGTTGAAAACTTTTTCTTCGCTTGCTATCCTTTCATCGATCTCATCCATACTAGGTTGAAGGATGACCATGAATCCAGTACCCGTATATTCTAGGTACAAATCTAAATCACCGGAAAGCATGGCATCAAAGCATATTTTGGTACCTCCGAGGCCTAATTTTAGGTCTGTATCTAAAGGAGTATATCCATTGATCAGTTGATCAAAAAGATAAACGAGAATATATTGCTCTGTGAACATCTTGGAGCCAATCTTTACTCGATATCCTCCTGTTTTTTGGTCTTCTTTCCAAAGGTTTTGGGATTGCAAGAACTCTTTAGCTACCTTTTCGGGTGCTCGTTTTAGGAAATCTACCTGATAATTGAGCTCCGTCATAGTGTTATCATCCAAGCGATCAGAAAGTAAGTTGAGTACTTCCTTTAATTCAGGATATTCTTCCAACAAGGCCTGCCGCACTAGAGGTGCGCATTGGTAAGGTGGAAAGGCATTTCGATCATCTTGAAGTACTTTCAGATCATAGGCCTTAATACGACCATCTGTGGCATAACCTGAAATGATATCTACACTACCTGCGTGAATAGCTTCGTACATGAGTGTCGCATTGAGCATCAGCGTATTAAAAGAAAGTCCATATTTTTTCTGAATAGCAGGATAACCATCCAAGCGACCATAAAACTCAGGATCGAAACCTGCTTTTAAGCCTTTTATAAAATACTGAGGGGCAAATACGGTAAAGCTAAAAAAGAGCAAGGCAAAGGTAGAAAGGCGCATCACCTGAGCTATTTTTTTTGCCGGAAGGCCTTGGATGAACGCTAATAATTGATCAAAAACGATAGCTAGTATAGCAGATGGGATAGCTCCTGCCAAAATCATGGTCGAATTATTGAGGGAAATACCGCCAAAGATAAACTCTCCTAGTCCTCCAGCACCAACATAAGCTGCTAGTGTAGCCACACCGACATTGATCACCGTAGCAGTACGGATACCGGCAAAGATGATGGGTAAAGCCAAGGGCAATTTTACCTTTTGCAGTATCTGGCGCTGGGTCATACCCATACCCTTAGCTGCTTCCACTACGGAGGCTGGGACTTCCTGAATGCCCGCAAAGGTGTTGCGAAGAATCGGGAGTAAGGCATAAAGGAATAAAGCTAAAATAGCAGGCTGAACGCCAATACCTAAAAATGGAATAAAGAAGCCTAATAATGCAATGGAAGGAATGGTTTGTAGTACGCCTGCAAAACCGATAATGCCAGAGGCAAATTTCGGCTTTCGCGAAATGTAAATGCCCGTAGGTACAGCAATGAGTACTGCTAAGAGCAGCGAAATAAAGGTTAATCCAATGTGTTCTAAGGTCTGTTCCAGCAGCTTGCTGCTGTTCTGTGCAAAAAAGTCAATCAATGCGCTCATGCTGATGCGTTTTTAAGTTGTGCAATACGATGCTGAAAACTATTCATCAGCGTTCCAAAGTCATAAAATTTTGCAAAGCCTTCAAACTGTGTTTTTGCCATTGCTTGATCGAAATTATGCTGTGTAAATATTCGAATGACTTCAATTACACTTGTATTGGCGTGGATATCTATTGGGCTTGGTGGAGGCGTTTGAACATCAGGTAAAAAGTCGGACAGGTCATTTAGCGTAAGCGCATGCAGTTCTAGTTGCAGTCGCTTGTCCGCTAAAAAAGATTTTACGAAAGTATTGTTGGGCTCAAAAAGCAACTCCTTTGGCGTTGCTAGCTGCTGTATTTTCCCCTGATCAAGAAGACAGATCAAATCTGCCATTTCAAAGGCTTCTTCCACATCATGTGTGACCATGATAGTGGTCTTACTTGAAAGTTCTTCTAATTCTAGAAAGTCTTTGCGAATATCTTTTCGAGTGATGGGGTCCAATGCACCAAAAGGCTCGTCCATGAGTATGATAGGAGGATTGGCTGCTAATGCTCGTGCAATGCCTACTCTTTGTTGCTGACCACCACTGAGTTGCTTAGGGTATTTTTGGGCATAATCCTTTGCTGGTATTTTGAGTTGATCCATTAATTGGTACACTCGTGCTTTAGTTTTTTGCTTATCCCATTTGAGTAAATTCGGAACGACTGCAATATTTTCTTCCACTGTATAGTGCGGGAAAAGGCCAATACTTTGGATAACATAGCCCATATTTCTACGAACTTCTTCCACTGCCAACTCGCGTATGTTTTTTCCATGCAGTAGTATATTCCCGGCACTTGGTTCAATCAAACGATTGATCATTTTTAGTGTAGTCGTTTTTCCCGAGCCACTCGTACCAATCAAGGCTAGGGTTTGTCCTGCCTGTACCTGAAAAGAGAGCCGATCGACAGCTATGAGTTGATGGTATTGTTTACTTAAACCTTGGACTTCAATCATAATACTTTGCTTATGGCATATAAGTCATGTAAACGACTAGGATAAGAATGATAATAGATACTCCAAATTGTGAAATTATCCAAACAAGCGTGGTTCTCCAAATACTTTGGAACCAACTTAGTCCAAATACTTTATTGTAAAAGTATAGGGTATAGGTTGTAACAACTACAATTTGAATATAAGCAGCTGTTACAAAGGATTCCAAAAAAGGGATAGTGATAATAAAAATAATTGTTTGGATACAAAATAGATAAATATTTAATATGAGATGTTCGGCGAAGTTGTAGCCTTTCATTGGAAAGAGTAGTAAAGTACCCACACTCACAAAGGGTAAGGAACTCATAAATACTAAATTGAAGTACTTGTTGACCAAAGCCGTGATGTAGCTGATTGCAGGAAGATACTGCTCAGGGATTTTTTGATAGTCAGGGTTTTGAGCTAACTCTTCAGCCATTTTATCGCCTAGCGGGAAAAACTGGTATGAAAGGAAAGTGGCAATGGCTACGGTGAGTAGTAAAAAACGGGAAGGGCGAATCATTCTTTTCCGATCGATATAGAAGTACTCGTCGATCGCCTTTTGCGGGTGAAGCATGAATTGCTTGATCGTATATCCAATGCCTTTTTCAAGGTGGAATTGCTCGAGCAAGGTGCTGTAAAAACTTTTAAGCGTGATTCTTTCTAGCTTTTTATCGTTCATCTCTAAAGAGATTTTGCCCCGAAGGTAGGCTTTTGACTATTTATGGACATCCTTTTTAGACGATTGCTGAACAATGTTCGTTAAATTGCTTTTCAATTCAAAAAAGCCATGAAATCACCCCTATTACTCTTTATTTTTCTTTTGTGTAGCATAAGGTGCTTTAGCCAAACAAGTGTTGGAAACCGTTTTTGGATAGCCTTCATGGAAAATCTTCCTTTGTTTGCTAATGATGATCCAGTTTTTATAATTTCTGTGGATGCTAGCGTGGAGACCAGCCTAACTATTTCTAGACCTGCAAATGGCTGGACTCAAACCTATACGGCTGCTGCTAATACCCTTACAAATATCACCTTGCCTAGTGAAATTTTTTACACGATAGGAGAACAGGTAGTTGATGATTTTGGCTTACTGATTGAAACAGATAATCTAGTTAAAGTTTCTGCTATTCATAACAGGGCCTATTTTTCAGAGAGTACGGCTGTATTGCCAGAGTCTACCATAGGGAATGAATATATACTTTCTGCCTTTGTCGATGCCAATGGGTTTTCTCCTTCTGAGTTGGTGGTCGTTGCTACTCAAGATAATACGGAAGTAGCAATTACGCCTACGGCAACTACAACAATGGGGAATTCTGTGGGTATCCCATTTACTATCCTTTTAAATGAAGGACAAACGTATCAGGTAAAAGCAGAACAGGATTTAACAGGAACGGCGATTCGCAGTCTTGGCGGGGAGAAAATAGCAGTATTTGGTGGCGCTCAACAGGCAAATGTCAGTATTTGTAATGGAGCAGATAACCACATCTATGAGCAAAACTGGCCAATTAGCCTTTGGGCTGATTTGTTTTATTTTGTTCCCTTTAAAGATCAAGGAGGTGATGTGCTACAAATTGTAGCCGCCACCGATAATACCACGATATTTTTTGATTGTAGTGAAATAACGACACTTGACCAAGGAGCATATTATAGCGGGAGGCTATCCGACCCAACAGTCATTACCGCAACTGGTGATGTTGCTATCATGCAACTCAATGAAAGTCAATCTTGTAATGCTTCTGGCATTGGTGATCCTACGATGGTACAAGTATCACCCGCTCAATATAAAACTACTCAAACTCGTTTTTTCTCCAATGGAAATATCAATGGATTAGGCTTTGCTTATTTTTCTAAGCATTTGGTAAATATCATTTCAAAAACAGCAGAGGTTGGAAATGTGCAACTGGATGGAAATCCAATAGAAAATGAGTTTGAAGTATTTACTGCCGATCCTACCTGGTCTTATGCACAGATTCAGCTAAACAGTACAGGTATTCATGACATTACTTCTTCTACTCCTTTTCAAGCCTATAGTTATGGATTTGGAGATTTTGATGCTTATGCCCATACTTTGGGGTATGATATGGTGCAAGAGGAGGAATTTGCTTGTTTGGATATAGAGATAGAGGGATTATTTTGTGTAGATAGTATTTTGACTCTCTCCACTAGTTCAAATTTAGAAATTGTAGAGTGGGACTGGGCTTTTGGCGATGGCGGAACTTCAAATGCTGCTACGCCAAATTATGCTTACGCAAATGCGGGTAGCTATACGGTCAGCCTAGATGTTATCTTGGCAGATGGTAGCATGACAAGTACGAGCCTAGCTATACAAGTATTGGATTGTTCAGATGAGCCTTGTCAAGATTTAGCGCCTATTGATATTCTTATTTCTAATCAAACTTGTGTGGATTCCATTATCTCTTTTGATGTAGGAACCGTTGCTTCGGTCATTGAGTTTATATGGACATTTAGTACGGGCCAAACCTTTAATGTGATTGCTCCAGACTTGGTTTTTAGTGCTCCTGGAGTTTATTCCGCTACTTTATTTGCCATTGATGTGGATGGTTGTGAATACGAAACGACTGAAGATTTTGAAGTGATCATCTGTGAAGAAGAACCTTGCCAAGATTTGCCAAATATTGAAATTTTGGCAGCTGGAGAGCTCTGCGTGAATTCAGCAATTAGCTTTGGTTTTTCCACAACAGCTAATCTTGTTTCTACCGTTTGGGAATTAGATACCGGGGAAAGCTCTAATCAGCCTAATTTTAGTTTTACGCCTAATCAGGCAGGGAATTATTTGCTTAGTTTCTTTGCTGAAGATAACGATGGTTGTACCTATTTAGAGGAATCATTGGTCTTTGTAGAAGATTGTAGTCCTGATTGCGATGCAGATTTGTTGATTGAAGTGGAAGGCCTATTTTGCGACAGTACACTGCTTGATTTTAGCCTCCTACTTGAGCAGCAGGCAGGTTCAGCAAATGCAACTATAGTCAGCACTATTTGGGATATTAGTAATGGATCGACCTTTAATACTGATCAGTTTAGTACTACATTTTTGGCAGCTGGTACCTATGATGTCTTTGTCTTAGCGGAAGCCGATGATGGTTGTATCTACACTGATGAGTTGTTGTTAGAAATAGGCAACTGTTCGGCTGAAGATATATGTGGATTAGACTTTCCGAATGCCTTTTCTCCAAATGATGATGGCTTTAATGATGAATTTAGAGCATACTTTGAATGTCCACCGCTAGATTTTGATTTGCAAATATTTAGTCGATGGGGCGAATTAGTATTTGAGACAGACGATCCTAGCGGTTTTTGGAATGGCCGATTTAAAAATGAAGCATTGGGTGTAGGCGTCTATATATGGGTAGCAGAATATAGCAATAGCGTAGGGGAGACTGTTCAGATTTATGGAGATGTGATGTTGCTTCGTTAAAGTAATACGGTAGCCGTTATGCGATCCAACTAAGGCGGATTGCATAATGGAATTACTTCCTTGTATTTTTGATGATGGATTCTACAAAATCTTTAGCTATCACTTCTTTCAGATTGGCGTATTTTTTTCTATTCTGCTTGGCTAATTGGGCAATTTTGTATTTCAATTCTTCATACTCCATTCTTTTTTCTTCATTTTTTCGTAAGTAATCTCGAAAGGCTAAATGTCGACGAAGTTCCTCACTATTTATATGGCAGACATATAAATGATGTTTGATAAGGTCTAAAATGATATGATTTTTTCCTTGTTTATTTCGTTTAAAAACCTCCCTTCCTTCGATGCCTTGATCTCCGTTATGGTAATAGCCAAGTTGTTCTAAACTCATTTTTATTTCAGAGAAAGATTCTGGTTTTTCGAATACGATATCAATGTCAATAATGGGTTTAGCAGCCAATCCGTTTACTGATGTACTTCCAATATGCTCAATTTTAATGTCCTCTGTGGAGACACTGTTTTCAATCACTTCCTTGATTTGCTTGAAGTCATTTTGCCATTGTTTTTTATATTTCTGTATGAGCATTTGAGTTATTACTTAATTGTTTCGATAAATAGCTGTGCAGCGGCAGGGTTGGTAGCTAGAGGAATATTATAAACGTCGCATAGGCGCATAAGCATATTGACATCTACTTCATGTGGGTGCTTGCCAAGAGGGTCGCGGAAAAAGATGACCATATCTACATTGCCCTCTACCATTCGGCTAGCAATCTGCGCATCACCACCCATTGGGCCACTTTCCATGCGTTCTACTTCGAGTCCTGCTCTTTCCAAATGTGAGCCTGTTGTCCCTGTAGCGATCAGTGTAATTTGTTTTTCTTGGAACAAATTGGCATGATCTTTAACGAAAGCGACCATTTCGGGTTTCTTGCCATTGTGAGCAATTATTGCGATTGTCATTGATCAAAAGGAGTTAAATAGTGTTTGTTGGAAGAGTTTTGTTGAAGCAGAATTAGAAAAAAGCTGTTTCAAGACATTGACATTCAACAAAACAGTTAATTTTGTTCGAAATTTAACAATTATAAACTCAAAACCAAGTTCTAATGAAGAATCTATTCATTAATCTATGTTTATTGGCAGTTGTTTGTTTTTTCACCAATGATGCAATTGGTCAGATTCGTATGCCTGCGGCAAGTACGACTGTAAAAATGGAAACAACGATTGGTTTGACGGATGTAATGCTTACTTATGCTCGTCCAAGCGTAAAAGGCCGTACGATCTTTGCTGCAGACGGTTTGGTGCCTTTCGGCAAAATCTGGCGTTTAGGAGCTAATGCAGCGACTAAAATCGAATTTAGTGAAGACGTAAAAATTGCTGGTCAAGATGTTAAAGCTGGTGCTTATGCCGTATTATGTAAGCCAGAAGCTGATATGTGGACTTTCATGATGTATCCATATGAGTCTGGAAGCTGGGGAAGTTACCGTGAGAAAACACCTGCGGTAAGTGTTTCTGCAAAGACAGCAAAAGCTGGCCGTATGATAGAAACTTTCACCATTGATATCAATAACGTAAGTAATACAGGGGCTCATATTGATTTTCTTTGGGAAAAAACAATGGTAAGCTTACCACTAGAAGTAGAGGTAGATACTAAAGTAATGAAAATGATCGAAGCTACATTAAGCGGCCCAACTAATGGGGACTACTACAATGCAGGGATTTATTACTTCGAAAGTGGAAAAGACCTAAATAAAGCTTTAGAATATGTGCAAAAAGCAACGCATGCAGAAGATGCGCGTTTCTGGCAAGTTCGTCGCGAGGCACTAATCTTAGCTGAATTAGGCAAGAAAAAAGCAGCTATCGAGGCAGCTAAAAAATCTTTAGCTTTAGCAAAAGAAGCAGGCAACGAAGATTATATTCGCATGAACGAGAAGTCAATTGCGGAGTGGAGCAAGTAGACTAAGACTTTGTGAAGCTCGCAGGCTCACTTTTGTGAGTAGGTGACATTTTAAAGCTCGCAAGCTTGCTTTTTATGAGGGAGTGAATATGTTATTTTTAGCAATTCACTCCCTTACCAAGTCTCAATCCCACAGAGTCCCAAGTTCTCCTACTATCCATTTCACCAAGTCTCCCCATCTAATATGCTTACCTAAATTTTTGTCAAAAATCTGTATTGATTAAACGTTCGGACTTAGCAAGCGTCTAATCTCAAAAATTAGATATGAAACCTTGCTTTACCCTCCTGTTATTGTTCCTAATCACATTTGTGCAGGCACAAAATTATTACTATCCACCTAATGAAAGTGACCAATGGGAAACCATGGAATTAGATGAATTGGGTTGGTGCCAAGAAAATGTAGATTCCTTGATTCAGTTTTTGGATGAAAAGAACTCTAAGTCATTCATTATACTCAAAGAAGGTAAGATGGTAGTTGAACATTACTTTGATTCCTTTACGCAAGACTCTTTGTGGTATTGGGCTTCTTGTAGCAAAAGTTTAATGGCAGTATTGCTGGGCTTATCACAGGAAGATGGTGTATTAAATATTGAAGATGTAGCAAGTGAATATCTTGGAACAGAATGGACTAGTTGTGAGACGGAGGATGAGCAAGTCATTAATATCAGACATTTAATTTCTATGGCTTCAGGATTTGATGACGCTGTTGAACCAGCAGGAAGTATTAATAATTGTTTTGAACCTGAATGTTACGAATGTTTAGCTGAGCCAGAAACACGCTGGGCTTACCACAATTCTGCCTACCGAATTACACAGGATATCCTCGAAATGACAACGGGAATGACTAAGAATCTGTACACCCGAAATCGTTTAGGCAATCCGATTGGCATGGATGGTTTTTGGTTTAATTACATCTATTTTAGTAAGGCTAGAGATATGGCGCGTTTTGGCTTATTTACGCTAAGTGAAGGAAGTTGGGATGGTAACCAAATCATACAAGACCAGTCTTATTATAATGCTATGATTTCTTCTTCACAAGATATCAACCAATCTTATGGGTACCTGTGGTGGCTAAATGGCCAAGAATCTTATATGATTCCCTCTTTACAATTTCAATTTAATGGCCCAATAATGCCGAATGCTCCTTCTGATTTATTTGCAGCATTAGGAAAAAATGATCAAAAAATATATATCGTTCCTAGTTTAGATATGGTAGTGGTGAGACAGGGTAATGATGCTGGCGGTTCTCCATTAGCCGTATCTTCTTTTGATAATCAGTTGTGGGAAAAGATCATGGAGTTAGGGTGTTTAACGAATACTACTGAGCTGGAAGAAAAACAGATAGCTGTTTTTCCAAATCCTGTAAGTGATGTGCTTTTTATTCAAAATTTACCACTAGGAGCAAATGTAGAGTTGTTTACAACTAGAGGAAGACAAGTATTAAAAACAACGGATGCTCAGCTAAATTTAAGCTCTTTATCAAAAGGGATATACGTTCTAAAAGTAACATCATTAGGAGAGCAGAAAAGTTTCAAAATAGTAAAACAATAAATAGTCTCCTTCGGCTTGCGAAATTAGAGATAGAGAAGTTGTTTAAAAATGATTTGTTTGAACTCTGATCAAAATGAGAGAAAAAGCTAAGTGATGTAAACTCATCCATGTTCTGGCCTTCGTTTCAAAACGAACCAGAAGAGCTTTAAAAGCATCAATCCAAGCATTGGTTCTCTCTGCAGAAAAATCGTTCTTCATAAAGTAAATCATCCAAAAGAGGCTGATTCTCCATGTTTTTTGAATTCCGTTTATTGAAATCAATATTGGCAATAATACCCTTTGATGAACAAATTTTTCTGAATTCTTCACTGTCAAAACCTGCATCTGCATTTAAAAACAATCCGTTGATTGGTATTTGTGATTGTTCTAAATCGATAATCATTTTGGTGAAGAAAGATTCAATGTTAAAAAGGTCATTATGATTTCCATCAATTGGTTCAGACATGGCTAATGGAATACCTTGCTTGTCCGTT
>JAKVCU010000155.1 GCA_022448955.1 Saprospiraceae bacterium | reverse complement strand
GGGTCAACATTATTACGCCGCCAAATTCGGAATAGCACAGGGTCTTGGGCGATGCCTACACAATTTCCTGCTTTAAACCAAAAATGGTTAAGAATTGAAAGAGAGGGAAATTACTTCCGTGGCTATAGAAGCCCTAACGGTATAAACTGGTTCTTTGTATTTGAGACGGAGGTATCAATGAGTGATTGTGTATCCGTTGGTGTAGTAACCAACAACTATAATGTAAACTTACCAGCAACGTCTACATTTACTAATGTAGTGATCGAGCCAGGTGTAGCAGGTTTAGAGGGAGAAGATACACCAGCTGCTCAGCAAGTATTGGATGCAACCACTCAGACTTCTGAATTGACAGCCAACATTTATCCAAATCCAACAACAGGATTGGTAAACGTTGAATTGGAAGCAATTGATGAAGTTGTTGATTTACGTATTTTTAATACACTAGGTCAAATGGTAGATGCAATCCGTATGGATCCATCTTATGGCTTAAATCAAACAGTAAACTTAGAAGGCATGCCAACAGGAACTTACTTCTTCCACCTTATCGGCGAGAAAGGTTCGAAGCGTGTTGAGCAAGTTATCTTGAAATAATGAACTCATAAATAAGACTTTAGATTTTAGACAAAAATAGAAGGCTTGCTCATTGGAGTGAGCCTTTTATTTTTTGTTTAAATTAGGCATCTAAAGCAATTATTGTTATTCCATGTTAAGAATTGTAAAAACCAATAGAAGTGGTGAATTGATCCGTCCAGAACAAAAAGCTTTTGGTGGGACTTTTCCCTTTTTTGAAAAGCTAAAAATGGGAGGAACTGGCTCCTCAAAAATGATCTATCATAAAGGTATTCCTGAGTTTGATTTGTTGAATAAGGGAGAAGTGGGAATGACTAGCTTTGTGAGTTTTGAACTATTAAAGAACGGTTTACTATTGAGACTTAATCGCAATCAAAAAACCAAATGTTTAGGGATACAACTAACTCATATTAAGGTGATTAAGTTATTGGCTTATCGAATTGAAATTAGAGAAAAGCGATTTAGTATTCATAAAACTAAAATAATTCACAGAGGTGAACTGACTATCGAGTCTAAAGACGGAGGCTTAGCTGAGTTCGAGATACTGTCTAGTAATTTTGAGTCTATTAAAAAATACTTCGAATGCCCTCCGCTAAACCCCATCTTTAATTATGCTATAAGTACGAATCCTCCCGAGAAGGATATTGGATACCTGATTCAGTATCTCGATCTGTTTACCTAATCATCCAATAGTCGATACTCATAAGCTGCCTTTACCAAACCAGCTGTGTTTTTGGCATTTAGCTTTCGCAAAAGGCTTTTGCGGTGAGAAATTACAGTAGTAGGGCTAATAAATAATTGTGCAGCAATTTCATCTGTGGTCATTTCTTCTATCACCAATCGTAGAATCTCTTTCTCTCTTCTAGTCAATTTTTGGATCAGCCCACTAGTCTTTTTCCTTGTGGCACTACTGCCAGTGACCATGTTTAACGCAACCTCCTGACTAAAATATCTTTCGCCATTACGGACAGTAGTGATAGCTTTAAGGATTTCATCTTTACCTGCATTTTTTAAAATATAAGCATCAACACCCGCTTTTACCATTTGAGTAATATAGGCTGATTCCCCATGCATAGTTAGTGCAATGACTTTAATTTTAGGGAAGTTTTTCTTTATACTTTTACATACCTCAAACCCATTTAAATCAGGTAGATTAATATCTAATAAAACAAAATCAATAGGCTGATTGGAAATAAGCTGTAGTGCTGACTTTCCATCTAATGCTTCGAATATTACAAATGCTTCTTCTTTTCCTGCAAATAAGGCTTTTAAGCCATCAATGATGATCTGGTGGTCATCAACAATTAATAAATTATGCATGATTTAGGTTTGGGATATCAATAATAAAGGAACTACCTTCTCCGATAATAGATTCTATCTGCATCTTCCCTTCTAAATAGGCTACTCTTGAGTAGATGTTATCCAACCCAAGGCCTCTTTTAAAGTTGGGATCATCCATTTGAAAACCAATACCATCATCTTCTACTGTAAGATTAAGCGCATTATTTTCAATCATCACTTGCACAATAACTTCAGATGCCTCGGCATGTTTGACAATGTTACGAAGCAATTCTTGTATAATTCTGTAAATCGTAACTCTCAAACTTTCAGCTAATGGATGTTCTAAACCGAAAGGAATAAAATCAACTTCTATTTGCTGCGTCTTGCTAATAGCTTCACACATATCATTAATTGCATACTCCAATCCATAGTTTTCCAGAATTCCTGGCACCATATGGTGGGATAATTGACGCACTGTCTTACAAGCATCATCTAATAATTCTTCTGCTTTTTGATAGCTATTATTTTCATAGACAGCAGGAATATCATTTTCAATGGCATTTATACGCATCTTAACGGTTGCCAAGGTAGCTCCAAGGCCATCATGAAGGTCTTGAGCAATACGTTTACGTTCCTTTTCTTCTCCTTCAATGACTGCTCGAAGCCGCTGGGTTTCTTGCTGCTTTTGCAAAAAGTGAAGTTTTTGCTCATGCAGCTGCTTGTTCTTTCGATAAATCGAAAATAATAAGCCAATGGAAAATAAGCCTAATACTAAGAGGATGAGTAATAATAACAGCAAATTATTCTGCTCTTGGATGGCTGTCTCCTTACTTTTTATTTCTGCATCTTGCTGGAGGAGTTGCTGATCTTTTTTCTCGGTTTCATAACGTATGGCTATTTCATTGAGGTCCTTTGCTTTTTCAATAGACAATATGGTATCATTCAGTTGTGTGTAGGCTTGGTAAGCTACTAATGCCTTTTCATAAGCCCCTTCTTTTGCATAAGCATTGGAAAGAAGCTGTTGTGCTTTTCGTTCGCTTGTTAAGGAGTTCATTGTTTGGCTGGTGGACAAACAATCCTTGGAAAGGCGAATACTTCTTTTTGGATTCCCCAGTTTTAGTTCCAATTCCGATAATAGTAATTTCGTCTGTAGCATGCCAGATGGGTCGCTTTGGGCTAAATTTTGACGTAAGTCAAGTGCACGCTCAACGTACACTTTGGCCTTTTGATAGTCTTTCTCTTCCTGAAATAAATTACTTAATTCTACCTGTACATCAGCTAGCTTAAGGGCATTATTGAGTGCTTTAAAAAGTACGACTGCCTCATTATATTTGGCTTTCGCCAAATCGATTTTCTTTTGGGACAAGTAGACGGCTGCTTGTATCTTTAGGCTTTCGGCAATAATCAGTTTGAAATCTTTCTGTTCTGCAAGCCGTTGAGCTCTCAAAGCGTATTCAATGGTGTTCGCCCAATTAGACTGCGCAGCATAGACCTTCGCAATATCCGTGCATAAAGTCATAATTTGGAAGGTATCTGTTTGACTTTCCCCAATTTTTAGCGCAGCTATTAATTGTTCTTGCGCTTGCAGATATTTGCCTTGTTCCATCAGCAATTTGCCTAGGATACTCATATCATTGACCAAATAGTCTTGATCTTTGGACCTACTCTTTAATGCAATGAGATGACTAAAATAAACGCTAGCAGAGTCAAATTGACCTATCGAATAGTAGTTGGTTGCGATATTGTTTAGTAAACTTTTCTTTTTTTCTTCGTCTTCTAATTGATTGGCAATAGCCAACGCCTGTTTTAGGCTCTTAAAGGATGCTTGATGCGCTCCTTTATTGCTGTAAATGATGGAAAGATTTGTAAGAATTTCAAAAATAATAGGATAGTAGGCTGCCCTGATAGCAAGGGGTAAAGCTATTTGATAATACTGGACCGCCACATCCAATTCATCTTTTTGAAAATATATATAAGCCTGCTTATTTCTGATATAAGCCTGCGTTTTATCCGTTCTAACTAACTGAAATACGGCATCTTCCAAATCTATGATAGACGAATCCAATTGGTCGAGCAGAAAAAAGGCCTCACTTCTCAAAAGAAGAAGTACCCCCATTTCATCTGGTGAGGTAGATGCAACTAATTTTTGGTCACAAAGATTTTTGGCATCTTCGATATTGCCATCATAAATGGCTTGCTCAATGGCAGCAAAATTTGGCGGAATATCAATGGGCAAATCTGTATTCGTTTGACTCTTTACAAGCCAACTAATCAATAAGAAAAGGAAAACGATATGATGTTTTGTAGTTCTCAAAATTTACCAAAAGAATGAAGTCATTAATCTAAATGTACTCTGATCCCAATCTCTTCCCTTAACATTTTGGTCAGCCAAAGATAACTTTAACTCCCAAAAAGAATTGATCCTATACCCAAAGCTTAAAGCGTTTCTAATGACCTCTTGATCCCATGCTGTTCGACCTCCACTTCCATCAGGCCCTTCTCCAAAGGAGAGTATGTCAAAACGGTAAGCTGCATACGCTCCAGTAAGAAAAGGGAATTCATACTTTAAATCCATATAAAAAGAAGTCGTGTTTAAAGTGAAAAAATTTCCACCCAAAATGTAATCATCTAAAAGTATGTTAAATATAGGAACACTATACCAAGCAGTGATTATTTCTCCACTCAATTCCCAAAATCCATATCCAAAAGAATAATCTAGCCCTATGATGGTTTGACGAAAGTCACTAAGAGTTAGTCTATTACTAATATAGTTTTCTTCTACAAAAGGGCTGTAACTAAATGATAGTCCAAATTTGGAAAAATAATTAATGCGATAATTGAAGTGACTTATAAGACTCCAACCTTCTCCGAAAAACGATTCTGCGTATGCATTAGGCGCATTTTTAGCAAAAAGTATAGAAGCATTTAGCTTTTCTGGTAGGTCATATTGTATTTGAATACCAGTTAAATAACCTAGGCGAGATAGCACTGGAGTACCCCAATCTCTAAATATCGGATGGTCATCTCTAAGTAATTCTGAATAGGTATCATCTTCTACTAATAAAGGAACAAAACCTACATTTTTTGAAATATTAGTACCATAGCTGTAAGCCAAGGGGGTATCCAAGATATGACGATCTGAGTATAACTGATTACCATAAAATTGGCCAAATGGATTCATTAAACGCCCTCCCACAATACTCCAAGGTGTATTGCTGGAAGACCATTGAATATTTAATTTAGCATAAACTATTTCATATAGATCAAATTTCCGGAATAAACCTGCTCTTTGAGCAGCTTGTCGATTGATTAGTAGATGAGTATTGATCTTCCAACTAGGATTAAATCCAAAACCTGCAATTAGATTGGCTTGAGTTAAATCAAAACTAGTGTTGGTATAATCGCGATGAAAATTATTATACCAATAATGCGCATCGCTTCCAGCTACACTTAACTCTAAGTTGATATCTGCATTCCAATCCATCTGAAACTGCGCATTTCCCGAAAGGGAAAACAAAAACAAGCAGCAAATGACAAGGATAGTATTTTTCATCTTATGGTCGCTTTAAATCAAAGTTAACCTCTTTTTTTTCTCGACCACTAATCTTTATCGTTCTAGTAGTCTCTTTTTCTTGTGGATGGAATATGCTAAGTTTATACGTCCCATCTGGTAAATTTTTGAGGCGATAGTTTCCCGCTTTATCCACCCTACAAAAATAAGGAGTATCCAGACTGAGAATTATGCCGTACATGTGAGGGTGAATATCGCAAGATAGTTTGATCACTCCATTTTTTTTGATTTTGACAGGATATGGATCGCCCGGTGGCCTACGGCCAATATTAAATCTTGACCCAGGCGTAAGAGAGTAAATATTATGAAAGAATTCATCTTCATTTAAAAAATAGACAGTAGTACCTTTGGTGACAGGAAGGACACTTGGAATAAAGGTTTGTTCTTTTTGTGTGATCGAAGCATTGTTTAATGGCTGTGTCTTTGCTTTAAAAGAAAGCGGATGTAAACTCACGATAATATTTCGGTTGATTTTAGCCATCGGATCATTAGAGTGCATTACTTTGGTTCCATCTCTATTATAAGCGGTACCTCTTTTTAAAACTTTTGGGGAAGTAGGGAATGTTATTTTTCCAAAAACTTCGTTTTCACTAAACTGAGCACTGGTTTTTGTAGAAAATACCAAGAACAAGAAAAAAAATAATAGTCTCTGTATCATTATATGACCGTTTCAAAAGTGTACAACTAGGCTATTCGAATTAAAATCTAGGACAAAATAGGGATATTGGTATTTCCAATCTCCATTTTTGCCGTAGAGCAGCGAAAAATTAGCCATTTTGTAGGAAGATGTACTGATGTAAAGCCATTTTAGTCATTTTTATAGCTTTTTCTTGCTGTACTTCCGATATGCATAGCTTTTAAAGAGGTCAAAAAAAAGGACACCCCAAAAGATGTCCTCTTAATTATTGAGCAATGTTAAATTGTTTCTTTAAACGAATTTAAAATTGCATCTCCCTGATCAAACCACTAGTTCATACGAACAAAATAGTTTTGATTTAATGTTTGTTCCACTGCAAAGATGCGATCAAAAATCGTCTGATAAACCATCAATAATGGTGAAGATAAAAATATCCTCATTTTTGGGGAGATGCTAATCCTAGCATTTCTTGGATTGCTTTTATGATGACTGCTGGCTCTTCATGATGAATCATATGACCACTTTTTGTAGCCATCATTTGCTGACTATTACTAGAAAGTGATAATAAGTCCTTTTGTAAGGCCATCCAATAATCATAGGCAAGCTTCCCTTTTTCAGGGTCTGAGAATTCATGGATTCTTTTTTCAGACGAACCAGTAATGATTGTTAAAGGAGTACTACCAAAGGAAGTAATGTTTTTTGTTTCTGCTAAGATTTGATCAACGGCTTCCATCTCCTCATAAATCTCAGGCATACTATGAAAATAATTAGCACGATAAGCTTCATTCCTCGGATGATCAGCATCCAAGTATCCAAAGTGCACATGATCTTTCATCATTGTCCTTAAAAAGCCAAAACCATTTAAAAATTGTTCCCATTCACCAGAAGGGACATCGCTTTTTAGGACATCGGCAATTTGTTCTGGTACCTTAGTGTACTGCTCTGGATGAGAACCATCCACAAAGATGACACCTGCTATATCTTTTTTATTTTCCTTTATCAATGGTCTTAGGCTACAAGCAGATAAAGAATGGGCAACTAAAATATAGGGTTTGGGCAAATCTGCTTCCTCAATAATTTTCTCCAACTCTTTGCTAATTGCAGCAGCGGTTTGCGGGCGCCTTCCCCTATCGCTATATAATAAACCTGCACGGTCGTAACTTAGCGTCGTAGCCGATCTTGCAATTTCCGCTTGGATATCTGTCCACTCCGTATGGTTCAAGGTATTACCAGAAGCGAATATGACGCTTTGAGAACCTTCTCCTTTTTTTAAATAGTGGAAGCGTTGCCGATCAACTTCTAGAAATTCGCCTGGAGGAGGGAAGCTGCTACGGGCACTGTAGCGGGCGGCTTGTTCGTAAACAATTCCACTCATCAAAGTACCTGCGACAAGGACCAATAATATTCTTCCTGCAATGATGAGCCATCTGGGGGTTTCCATATTTTTCTAATTTTTTATTTCATGGAAAAGTGGAAAACCCGCTCTTTTGTTGACAAAATGCAGATTTTCATACTTGTTTGCGATGACCTCTAAATCTAAGACTTTGTTGTTGTAACTTTTGAAGCAAAGGTATGTTCTCTGATGAAAGTTCATAAGCCATATGGATAGCCTTTGATAGTTGCTGGTTATTTAGTTGTTTGTAAGCAGGACGTTTTTGAGGAGGAATATGGTCGTACCATACTGATTGAAAGACATGGTCAAGTAATATACGTTGAAAGCAATGTCCTTCCTTTATCATCCATTGATTAGGCGATTGCTGAGCTAAGCGAGGAAGGTGTTCTTGTGTAAGATACAGATAGGATTGTTCTAGTTGTAAGCGGTTAGCTTTGATTTCATCAAATGATATTGCTTTAATCTGTACATAGTCTACTTGAGAAAAAGCAGCATATAACTTTTGGGTTTTCGTGTCAAAATCCCAAATAGAAATTGCCCATTTGGATGTCTTAGGAATGAAATCAGTTTTTTTATTTGCCTGTAAGGGTAAATAGGTAGCCTCTAGTTTTTTTTGATTTTCATCAAAATGGGCATCCAAAAGCCACCCTTTGATATTGGGGGTACAAAACAGTGCTCCTTGAGTGTTGAGTTGTTGTATGATACTATTCATCTTTCAATCTCACTTTTTAGCTTTCGCAAAAGTACTTTTGTATAATGTCTATTTCGCTGTGCTCTCTTTTGTTTGTTTGCTCTCTTTCCCACTCTTTTATCTTTCACGATACGCTCCAAGTCATCTGCTTTTTCAATTTTTTTAAAATCCTGTATTTGTGTTCTTTTAGGCATTTTTTGCTTTAGTTTAGTGTAGAACTAATAATCGAAGGAATGGTTCTAGTAGGTAGTTTTAATCGAAGTACATTTTACGTAGAAATGAAAAAGTAGTACTTTTTTGATAGGTTAGGTGATAAAGATTAAAGAGTTCATCTTAACAGAGCTAAGCTCATTCCTAGTAGTATGTAACGCCCAAAAGAATGATCACCAAAGGATGGGTGGTAATTTAAGCGGTATCATCGAATGAAGATTTGGTGAATTTTCATAAGCCAATAAAGCAAATCTATGCTATGCTATTTAACGAAAGTACTTTGGATAGTTAGATCTCAGCTTGCAAGAAGGACAATTTACCTTGTTGATTAGTCGCAGAATAAGTCTGATTTTATAAATGCCTGAACTTTTAAGCACAGCTTTGATTATAAATGAGTTAGATTCATGTACTTACCTAAACTTTTCGGTATGAAAAAAATAAATAAAGAAGAAGTTCGTCAAGAAGTTTTTGATTTATACGATCGTTATGCGCACAATAAAATTGATCGCCGATCATTTGTAGAGCAATTATCTTTATATGCTATTGGAGGTCTTACCGTTCCTGCCTTGTTAGATTTTTTGATGCCTAAGTATCAAAGCAAGCAACAAATTCGCCAGAACGATCCACGAGTACAATCAGAATATATAGAATATGATTCTCCGAAAGGAGGAGGGACGATAAAAGGTTTATTGGCTCAGCCAAAAGGCAATGAAGAAAAATTGCCTGGTGTTATCGTGGTTCATGAAAATAGAGGATTAAATCCTCACATTGAAGATGTTTGTCGCAGAGCAGGTTTAGCCAATTTTCTAGCCTTAGCACCGGATGCATTGACGCCACTCGGTGGTTATCCTGGAAATGATGATGATGGAAGGGCTCTACAACGCAAAAGAGATAGAGCAGAAATGTTAGAAGATTTTATAGCTGCTTATCATTATCTCCAATCACATCCAATGTGTACTGGAAAGATTGGAGTGGTAGGCTTTTGTTTTGGTGGCGGTATTGCTAATAAAATGGCGGTACAACTGCCCGATTTAGGTGCTGCTGTACCTTTTTATGGTCGGCAGGCAGCCACTGAAGATGTTCCGAAAATACAAGCCCCTTTATTATTACAATATGCAGACTTGGATAAAAGAGTAAACGCTGGATGGCCTGAATATGAAGCAGCCTTGAAGGCAAATAATAAAAACTATACCGCACATATGTATCCTGCAGTCAATCATGGTTTTCACAATGATACGACACCTAGATATGATGAAGCTGCTGCTAAATTAGCCTGGGAACGTACCATTGCTTTTTTCAATGAGCATTTACGATAAATGAAAGAAATAAGGATGGGAATACTGTTTTCTTGATCTTCGGTTTATTTGGCTTGAAATCATTCTTTGTTAAATAAATTTTTCATTTGAAATGATTTTCAAAAAATTATTTTTCTATTTTAGCATAGTACGAAGATGAAATTGTTCCCATCTTTAAAGTATTTTGGAAAGTAGTTAGCCTATATTCTAAGCTTTAAAGAAGTTTACTTTTGAAAGGTCCTCGGCATCATATTAACTAGAATTATCTAATAGGCGGGTGATTTTTACTTGGAAAATCTATAACAATAATGGTTAGGAACTGGGCTATTGTAATTACATTACTACAATTTTTAGCAACTGGTATGTTTTCTCAAATTATGATTAAGGGTACCGTTGAGGATGATGCTTCTGGCGAACCCCTTATAGGGGCATCCGTATTAATAAAAGGAACCTTTAATGGAACCGTGACTGATATAGATGGTAAGTTTGAGCTCTCCGTTTCCTCTCTTCCCCTTACTTTGGAATTCTCATATACTGGCTTTGGTAATGTAGAAGAAATAGTGACAGATGCAGGGAAATATATAACAGTAAGCATGAGTACAGAAGCTATTCTTACTGATGTGATTGAGGTGAAAGGACAACGGATTGATGAAAGGAAAAAAAGTGCGGCATTGACCGTAGAATCATTAGATCCTATTGCCATTAAACAAACGGCTTCTGAAAACTTCTATGATGGACTAGGCGCCCTAAAAGGGGTAGATCTTACCAGTGCCAGCTTAGGTATCAAAGTTGTAAATACACGAGGTTTCAATAGCACAGCTCCTGTTCGAATACTCCAAACTATCGATGGGGTGGATAATGCGTCGCCAAGCGTAAACTTTGCACTAGGAAATTTCTTAGGCTCTTCAGAATTGGATTTAAGAGGCGTAGATTTAATTGTTGGTGCGAGTTCTGCTTTTTACGGGCCCAATGCCTTTAATGGGGTGATCAAGATGGAGTCAAAAAATCCTTTTCTATCTAAAGGACTATCGGCTTATCTGAAGTTTGGGGAAAGAAATATTGTAGAAACAGGTTTTCGTTGGGCCGATGCTGTTAAGAATAAAAATGGGAAAGAGTTTTTTGCTTACAAAATCAACTTCTCTTATCTATCAGCAGATGATTGGGAAGCTAATAATTTTTCACCAATTGATTCTTCTCGTGTTCCTGCTTCCCATTATGCAGGTTTCGATGCAGTTAATATTCATGGAGATGAATATGATGCTACTTTTGATGTTACCAATGTATCTCCTTGGACAACTTTTGGAATGACCACATTCTATAGAAATGGCTATAAAGAGAGTGAGCTCCTAGAATATTCAACAGATAATATTAAAGCCAATGTCTCTTTTAATTTTCGCTTGAAACCAGAGGAGGGTGCTGAATCTCCAGAATTGATTTTTGCTAATAACTATAGCCAAGGTAGTACGATTTTTCAGGGTTCTGCTCGTTTTCGATTGTTGGGTGTCGAATATTTAACGTCCAGGATAGAAATTCGAAAAAGAAATAAATATTTCTTAAGAGCTTATATGACAACGGATGGGGTTGGTGACACCTATAACCCATTCGCTACCGCCCAAAAATTAAATGAGGCATCAAAAGACAATAACCTTTGGGCCAATTTGTACATTGATGCATGGAATAGTAATTTCCGGCAACCTGCATTGGACTTGGGCTATCCCACCTTACAAATTGTAAATGGAATGCCCGTTTATGACTTTGATGCCAGAGATGCATTTTTTGCTAATCCTATTGTACAGGATTCATTGGCTAGTTGGCACGCACAAACCACGGCAATCGTCAATTCGTCTTCTGAACAAGGAGGAAGCCCTTTCTTGCTACCAGGCACGCCTGAATTTCAAGAAGAATTTGATCGAATCACTAATACCCTTACGTCTGAGGGA
>JAKVCU010000154.1 GCA_022448955.1 Saprospiraceae bacterium | reverse complement strand
TGGTCTAGTATTTTACCTAGCGGAATAAGTTGACCATCAAGGTGGGCAATTTCATATTCATAAGGTTCTCTGACATCAATTAACTGGAAGTCTGCGCCTGCCTTTTTTAATTCTTTTAAGGTCTGTACACTGACTTCTTTAACTTTAGGCTTTTTATCTTCCCTCGGGATACCACAGAATTCTTCGTAGTCTATCAATTCAGTAATTGAAGTAGTGGAAGCTTTAGGAACTTTTAGCACTCTAGTCATAAAACTAGCCGCATCAAAAAGGAATAATCGACCACTTAATGGCTCTCCAATGCCGGTAAGGACTTTTATTACTTCATTGGCTTGCAAGCTTCCTACAATGCCGGGAAGTACACCTAAAACGCCTCCTTCTGCACAATTGGGGACCATCCCCGGTGGTGGTGGGCTAGGGAATAAGTCTCTGTAGTTAGGACCTCGGCTGCCATCTTCATTCAAATAGTTAAACACGGAAACTTGCCCTTCATAGCGGAAAATAGAGGCATATACATTCACCTTTCCCATAAGGACGCAAGCATCATTCACTAGGTAGCGCGTTGGGAAATTGTCTGTACCATCCGCAACAACATCATATTGCTCGATAATCGATAAGGCATTATCAATATTTAAAGCTTCTTTATATACCGAAATTTTAATGTATGGATTGAGCGCAAGTAATTTTTCCTTAGCAGTTTCGGCTTTGGATAAGCCAATATCCTTTACGTTGTAGAGGACTTGTCTTTGTAAATTGGTTTCGTCGACCACATCGTAGTCAATAATTCCTATATGACCTACTCCAGCTGCCGCTAAATATAACAATAGTGGGCTTCCTAAACCACCTGCACCGACGACTAATACCTTGGACTGCTTTAGCTTTTTTTGTCCATGTATTCCAAAGGCAGGCAATGCAAAATGCCTCGCATATCTTGCTAATTCCTTATTGCTTAATGACATGTAAATTTACTTTGTATTTTGTAATCAGTTCATGGAATAATCCTAGTTTAGGATGTGAAATAATAGATTGAAATGATGAATTATGACTTTTAGACAAATTATACCCTTTTTTTGGTAAAGGAAAAATGGAAAAAATAATTATTTTTGTAGAAGAGCTTTAAAAACCTACTTGTATTTTCAAAAAGAAATCCTTTTTGAAATTTACACCACTACATGAACATATATAATGAGAAAGTGTTTATACCATCTTCTAACTGAATATCCCTACCTGTACAAGAACCTTTCACAAACTTCTTTACTCTATTTCAATTCGGTCTAGAATGTTCATTGCGTCAAGCGCAAATAAAAAAGCTGTAAAGTAACAAACTCATGATCCCATGAAAAGAAACACGCATTTAGGTGAAATAAAAAGGTGGTTCGCTGGAGAAAAAAAACTAAAATATAATGTCCCCAAAGCTAGCTACATTATCCTGTTTTCTTTGTGCTGGATATCGATATGTAAGGCACAGTCCCAAGGTGACACCATTCAGTTCTCCCTTCCAGGTGATTTTATTTCGCCTTTTGATTATTTGAATATCATTCCGGCCAATGGTTTGGATTTGGACAATGACATGGTAGAAGATATTGTTCCACCATGCTCTTGTCGTGAACTTGGACCTATACCAAATGGAACTTTGCCAACAGAAGGGGTCTTTGATGATCAATTGATCATAGCAACCGGAGTGAGTGGACAGTCTTGGCAGCTAGGAACATCGACAGGGGTATTACATCCGGAAAGTTTACAAGCTCTACCAGAAGGTACTTCTATTCCAGAGATAGGTAATTCCGGTATTTATGTTCTTCCTTTTGCTCATAAAAGTGATGCGGGCTACCTTGCATTTGTTAAGAATCTGGTACAATATCCAGAAGAAGAATATGGTCCTATCACGAAGGTTTGCCATTATCCATTTGTACAAATTGAGAATATAGAAACAGCATATTGTGATCATGCAGAGGATATTATACTCTCGGCTCTCGCTACCTCTGCCTTCGATGGATATATATTTCCATTGATACCTGAAGATCAAGCTTGGGAGATTAAACGTCTAGAGGATAATGAAATATTCAATGGCCCCATTTTCTCCCCTTCTACATTAGGAGAAGGGACTTATGAGGTGAGCTGTACTTTTGATGCGGGCCATACAGCCTTTTATAACGCTAATAATACGGCTTGTAATGTAAGTGTTACAGAGTTAGTAGAAGTCAGGGCACCCATTACAATGGCTTGTAATTCTGCTATCAATATTACACTAAACCCTCAAACATGTTTTGTAACTATCACTTCAGCCCTACTTCTGGCAAGCAACCCGGATCCAGATATTTTATTAAATATCGATATTTTGGACCCTATGGGGCAAAGTCTTGGTAATACTATATTCCCAGATCAGGTGGGACAAACATTGTTGGCAACTATTACAGATGAGTGCACTGGTTTGGCATGTACGAGTTCTATTATTGTAAATGATCTATCTCCACCGAACTTAGATATACCCGATGATATCACTTTAAGATGCACAGAGACACCACTGACTGCCATCACTGGAGAAGCTATGGCCACAGATTGTTCTGATTATACTATATCTTACACAGATGTTGAAATCGATAATGGTTGCGCGAATCCAAAAGTAGAAATTCAGCGAACTTGGACGGTAGAGGATATGTTTGGTAATTCTAGTACAGAGGTACAACGTATTTTTATCACAAGGGCTGAAGTTGCAGATTTGAGATTTCCAGACAATAAAACCATTTCCTGTGCGGATTATCAGATGGATTCGAGTATTGCTGACCCAATAGAAGGGAAGGGAGGAAGGCCTAACTTGATTGATATTCCTAACTGTGGTCTAATTTATACTTACGAAGATGATACTTTGACTATTTGTGGTGATCCCAACTATTCTTTTGCCATAATTAGAGAGTGGAATGTTTTGGATCTATGTGGTTTTAATGTAATTGAAACAGATGGTCTAGGCAATGATAATATCCAAGTGATTCAGGTTGTCGATGAAAAACCTCCTCAGCTTGATGTTTCACCACCGGTAGTTTTCACCAATTTGTCAAATTTGGATAATGGATTAGATAATTGTAGCTCTACCGGATTTATTGAAGCTCCTATTGTATCCGATGAGTGTAATTTATTTGATTTAAGGATTTTTACAGCAGTGGGAGAGTTGGTATATACGAATGGTATGGATGGGCAAGAAGGCGGAAATATTCCATTTCCAGGTCTGGAAATAGGTGAACACGAGATCATTTATGAAGCTGAAGATGCTTGTGGAAATGATACAACTATTACAGCTTTACTAACTATTGTTGATGATATTCCCCCTATTATGGTTTGTAAGAGTAGCTTAAACTTAACACTACTATCTACTGGAGAAGGACGAATATTTCCGGAGGATATAGATGTAGGGAGTCGGGATGATTGTTGTGAAGGAGATATGAGGCTTAAAAAGGCTGGTGAGCCAGATGCTGCTTTTCTTCCTTATGTTGACCTGTTTTGTGAAAATGATACCGTAGATGTAGTTCTAAGAGTGTGGGATTGTTATGGCAATTATAATGACTGTACTGCATCTATCAGTGTCATTGATGCAATACCTCCAGTAGTGGATGTTGCTGTACCTGATTTGACGCTCAGTTGTTTGGATGATTATATTTTATATTTGGATGGAACTTTTGAAGCCCCTCAGTTTTCTGATAATTGTAATTTTTCGATTCAGTACCAAGTGCTTGAAGAAATGGATAACTGTGGGATTGGAAAGCTAACAAGGACATGGACTGCTAGAGATAATGATGTGAATCCTCCAACGACTTATACTCAAATCATCGAGGTGGAAGGAGAGCACGAATATCGCATTCAGCTACCAGCCGATACCATTGTTGATTGTATAGATACTGCCTTTCAAACTTTAGATTTTACATTTGAAGGTTGTGATATGATTGCGATTACTGCTATCGATGATATTCTTTCAGCTGATGATGGTAATTATTGTTATGCAATTTCAAGGAAGTATCAAATGGTCAATTGGTGTGAATATGATGTCAATGCAGTTCCTTTCGAAATTCCAAGGTGGGATGGTTTTGACCTAGACACAGCATTAGGGGATGCCTTTGAAGTGCGATCAGATGGGATTGATTTATACCAAGTATTTCCTTCTACTGATATTGATATTTCTCCTTCTGTTGGTTATTATACTTATCAACAACTGATTAAAGTGGTTGATAATGAAGGGCCAAGCTTAGCTTATGTTGGAGAACAAACGACTTTTTGTACCTCTCAAGAATTACTTCCAACACAGGATGAATGCACTGCATACGTGGCGTTAAATTTTGCCTTGATGGATAATTGTGCGGATACCTTGACAATACTAAATAGCCTTCTGGCAGAGGATAGCACTCTCATAGCAGATCCTTACGGTCTGTTATTGACTACTGCCCCACTGACTTATCGCATGGAGGGTTTTTATCCTGTTGGGCAACATTCGATCCGACTAAATGCCATAGATCCTTGTGGAAATATTGCTGAAGTTGATATTTCATTCGAAGTAGAAGATTGTACCTTACCTATGGTATCTTGCCCTAATGACACGACTGTTACTTATCCTTCAGCAGCTGGATTAGAGTTGACTCCAGATGACTTATTGGTTGAGGCAACAGATAACTGTGGTCTTGTAATTAGTAGTTTTGCGCAAGATACTTTGGTACCCTCTATTTCTTACTCCTGTGCGGAAATGGGGACAGAAATGGTGAAAATATATGTGAAAGATGAAGCGGGGAATGAGGTAGTATGTAATTTTATGCTAACCATTGAGGACAGTGATTTGAATGCCTGTCTTGAATTTTTTGATTTAACCGGACATACTCATACAGAATCAGGTTTTCCAATTTCATCCGTAGATATTGGATTAGAAGGCCCATTTGCATCTATGCAGGAGGTAAACAATTTGGGAGAATATGCCTTTATGGAAACACCGGAAGGAGAAGGTTATCAAATAACCCCAAATAAAGATATTAATCATGATAATGGATTAAGCGTCATCGACTTAATTTTGATTAATCGACAT
The DNA here is from genome assembly GCA_022448955.1 of Saprospiraceae bacterium. Lineage (GTDB taxonomy): Bacteria > Bacteroidota > Bacteroidia > Chitinophagales > Saprospiraceae > JALEHC01. The sequence continues at coordinate 6,833 of JAKVCU010000154.1, read as the reverse complement.
ATTGTAAATGTGGCTTTATTAGATTCACCTTATAGAGTGATAGCTGCAGACGCGGATCGTTCTGGAGATATATCTGTACTTGATCTTATTTTTATTAGAAGATTGATTCTGGGTATTGATTCTGTTTTTGCTTTTAATACCTCTTGGCGATTTATTCCAGAGGATTATGAGTTTTTGAACCCTTTAAATCCTTTGCAAGAGGGTTTTCCAGAGAGATTTTCTCTTGAGCAATTATCAGCAGATACAAGTGCTAACTTTATTGGGGTGAAAGTGGGTGATGTTGACGAAACAGCTGCTTCAAGTTCTTTGATGAATGTAAGTGACAGAAGTTTTGAGGGCGATTGTTTGGTGGATGTAAGTTATGATGGTAATGATTCAAGCGTTAAGTTTCATTTGGAACAGGAGTTACTTGGCTGCCAAATGACCATAGCGTTTGATCCAAATTTATTTCAATTAGAGCAAGTTATTCCAGGAGAGATGATGGACTTAAACCATTTTAGTCCAATTGGTAATAAGAGAGGTGAATTAAGTTTGTGTTGGTATAACATTGTGCCACAGCAGGGAATCTCCTTTAAATTAAAAGGAAATATTAATTCTAATATACCATTAGATCAGCTATTCTCTGTAAAGACACTCAATACGGATTCAGAGGTAGTAACTGAAAAAAATGGAGTATACTCAATATTTCAACCTATTCTAGCGTTTAACAAGCAAAAAGAGGTTGATAGAGATATTGGTAATTATAATATTTTAAATTTTCCGAATCCTTTTATTTCAAATACCAAGATTAATTTTTATCTTGCGGAATCCGGTAGAGTTGTAGTATCTGTTTACAATAGCGACGGAAAGCTTACTCATCAAATCAGAGATAATTTACACTACGGTTATCAACAAATCAATATAGAAGCCTCACACCTTGATGGAGCAGGTGTATACTATTATAAAATAAATTCAGGTGATACATCCTATCATGGTAGGATGATATTACTGGCAAATTAGCATTTATTCAAATTGAATATATAAGTTTTAATCGGTTTTTGGGATAGCCTCTCTTCAGACGCAGAAGGGGGGCCTTTTTATTTTAGCAATTGGAAACTTTCGATACTTTCGATACTTTGTTTGAAATCTTTTTGGAGTAATAATTTGATATTCGTTAATACTACCTCCCCCATAGTTTTGCAATTCTCAAAAGCGGTAGTTTTATGATGAAAATTTAAATCTTCACTTAAGCTTTGGATCTTTCTGGGATGAGATATTTCATCTTTTACCATGAGCTCGAAAAGCTCATTAAATTGCAGGCGAGAGGCTTTTACCCTTGCAGCAATCAAACTTCTTTCCTCAAATTGATATTGTTTCATTGTTTCTGAGGTCATGTGTTTCATCCCTAAGAAGATGATAGGGTTGTTCTCTTTAAAGTATTGGGGGAGGTAAAAACTTTTCCAACCTTCATAAGATTGTTGGTCAAAATCTATTGCCCGCATTCTGAATTGGGAGCCTTCAATATCTGGTGTAATATCAATAACATAATTATAGGAACGCATATCACCTAGTAGCCGTACAAAGCAACGTTCATTAAATTTTATAAACTCTTTAGCTATCCTGATTTGATTAAAGGTACTATCTGCAAGATGATGTTTCATAAAGTCATCACCAGGTATACCTGCGATATGCTCTTCCACTAAAGTGGCTTTATCCACAAGGAAAGTAACCCGATTAGGTGATAACAAATCCTCTAGCTCTAGCCCATATATTCGTGATGCATCTGCTTTTTTGAGATAAAAATGGTCGTAATTATCATTTAATCGATTAATAATTCTAATTCGGAAAGGCTTGGTATTTCCAAAAGTACAAAAATCAATGCGTGCTATTTTTAAATGTTCGAGTACTTCTACATCCCCATCTGTTTTGAGTAGGGCATAAATTTGCTTAAGTGATTCATTCACTTCTTCCCAGTCGTGTTGGGAATAGAATACCGTTTGCCAAAGTGTATCATTGCCATCTTGATCCATTAAAGGAATGGAGCTTTCATAACGTAGTAAGTCATTATACTGCAAAGGTAGCTCAACATCTCTATTGTGCTTTCGCAAAAAACTTCTCAGTGATTTCTTTATAGAAATCAATTGCTTCTTTTTAGAAGGGACATTCCCTTTCATAAGCGTAATAATTTATGCGCCAATATGTTTTTCAAGCATTAAGGTTTCTAATTCTCCTAAAACACTCATATCTTCGATGGTGGAAGGAGGGGTATAGGATACCTTATCAGCTATATTACGCATAATTTTTCGAAGTATCTTACCTGAACGCGTTTTTGGAAGACGATTACAGACTACAGCGCGTTTGAAAGAAGCTACAGGACCAACTTGATCCCTTACCATCGATATAAGCTCTTTTTCTAGCTCAACCTCAGTGCATGTCATTCCTGATTTTAATACAACAAATCCAACAGGTATTTGTCCTTTAAGTGGGTCGTTAATTCCAATGACAGCGCATTCAGCGACAGCTGTATGAGAAGCTACGACTTCCTCCATTTCTGCTGTAGAAAGACGATGTCCTGCTACATTGATAATATCATCAATTCTACCTGTAATGAAGATGTAACCATCTTCGTCTTTATAGCCCCCATCACCGGAGAAATAATATCCAGGGAAAGGGGAGAGGTAGCTCTCCTTAAAGCGGGCTGTATCCTGCCATAGATTGGGTAAGCAGCCTGGGGCTAGTGGCAATTGAATAGCTACAGCACCTTCTTCATTGGCTCCTAATTCTTGCATATCTTCCCCAAGGATACAAATGTTATAGCCTGGAACAGCTTTCCCTGCTGAACCCGGCTTTATGGGTATCAATTCCATTCCAGCTAAATTTGAAATCATAGGCGAACCGGATTCTGTCTGCCACCAATGATCGATTATAGGAATCCCTAATGTATCGCTTAACCAATTTAAGGTACTCACATCACATCGCTCTCCTGCGAGAAATATTGTTCTAAGTGTGCTAAGTTGGTATTGTTTTAGGTATTCACTGTTGGGGTCTTCTTTCTTTATTGCCCTAAATGCCGTAGGGGCAGTAAAAAAGACGTTTACCTGATGCTCCTGTATAATCCTCCAAAAAGTACCTGCATCTGGTGTTTTGATTGGTTTCCCTTCAAACAAAATACTAGTACATCCTTGGATAAGTGGTGCGTAAACAATGTAAGAATGCCCAACTACCCAACCTACATCAGAAGCCGCCCAATAAACTTCGCCTGCTTGAATGCCATAAACATAGTCCATACTAAATTTCATAGCCACCGCATGTCCGCCATTTTCTCGAACAATACCCTTTGGTTTACCTGTCGTACCAGAGGTATATAGAATGTATAGTGGTGCGCTAGCTTCCAAAGGAACATAACTAGCTGGTTTTGCATTTTGCGTAAGCGAAACCCAGTCAAAATCTCTACCTTCTTTTAATGGCGCTTCCAGAAAATCTCTCTGAAAGACAATGCAGGCTTCAATTTGATGAGTCGCTTCTTCAATGGCTCGATTGACAATATCCATGTAATCAATTATCCTAGTGATCTCTAGGCCACCACTTGCTGTGAGCAATAGCTTAGGTCGGGCATCATCGATTCTGATAGCTAACTCATGGGCCGCAAATCCACCAAAAACAACCGAATGAATAGCACCTAATCTAGCACAAGCAAGCATGGCAATAACAGTCTCAGGAATCATCGGCATATAGATGACTATGGTATCGCCTTTTTGTACCCCTTTTGCTTTAAGTACACCGGCAAATAGACTTACTTTTTCTAGTAATTCCTTATAAGTAAATTTCTGAATTTGATTCGTTACTGGTGAATCATAAATGATTGCGACTTGATCGCCTCTTCCATTCTCGACATGGTAATCTAAAGCCAAATAACAAGTATTCATGGTACCACCTTTAAACCATCTATATAGGTCATGCTCATCCTTATAGAGGACTTCCTCTGGGAAGGAGAACCAATCTAGTTTTTGGGCTTGTTTTTCCCAAAAAGCAGCTGGTTGGTCAATACTTTCGTTGTAAAAATCTTGATAATTCATGACCCTAGATTTTAAAGGTGGAGAAATGATGAATGAATGGATGAAAGCCCAACGCTTGAATCCATCAAGCGTTGGGAATTTTATTTTTCAGTATTTTCTAGAGTAGTATTTTAATCAATAAGGAAGGCCTATTTAAGTGCTCCTGCTTTTATTGATTTAACTACTTCTGGATTAAGTAAAGTGGAAACATCACCTAAATTAGAAGTATCGCCTGAAGCCACTTTTCTAAGTATTCTTCTCATAATTTTTCCGGAGCGTGTTTTTGGAAGACCTGTAACTAATTGAATCTTATCAGGTTTGGCAATTGGACCAATCTCTTTATTAACGACATCACGGATTTCTTTAGTTATACTATCCGCATCACTCACCTCACCATTGACAATTACGTAAGCATAGATGCCTTGCCCTTTAATATCATGAGGATAACCAACAACGGCTGATTCTACAACTTGAGGATGTTCATTGATCGCATTTTCAACCTCAGCTGTACCCATACGGTGACCTGAAACATTGATCACATCATCTACACGGCCAATGATTCGATATCTGCCATCCGCATCTCTTCTTGCACCATCACCCGTAAAGTAATGATCTGAAAACGCGGAGAAATATACCTGGCGGCAACGTTCATGATCGCCATAAGTGGTGCGAAGCATGGATGGCCAAGGATATTTTACGCAGAGTAGGCCTTCCACATCATTTCCTTCTATTAAATTGCCATTGGTATCTAGTAGGACGGGTTGGATACCGGGCATCGGATAAGAAGCAAAGCAAGGCTTGGTATCTGTAATTCCTGGAAGTGGTGTAATTAAAATCCCCCCTGTTTCGGTTTGCCACCAAGTATCGACAATAGGTGCTTTGCCCTTACCTATTTTTTCGTTGTACCATTCCCAAGCTTCCTCATTAATGGGTTCTCCAACACTTCCCAGCACTTTAATGGAACTTAAATCATAGTTTTCTACCCATTGATCCCCTTTTGCCATTAAAGCTCTAATAGCCGTAGGTGCAGTATAGAATTGATTTACTTTTAATTTCTCACATACTTGCCAGAAACGACCAGCATCAGGATAGGTTGGAACACCTTCAAACATCACTGTTGTGGCTCCAGCTAATAGCGGGCCGTAAACGATGTAAGAGTGGCCTGTAATCCATCCAATATCAGCAGTACACCAGTAGATATCACCATCTTGATATTGGAAAACATTGCGAAAGGAAAAGCAAGTGTATACCATATAACCTCCGCAAGTATGCACAACACCTTTTGGCTTTCCAGTAGAACCAGAAGTATAAAGGATGAATAACATATCTTCAGAATCCATTTCTTCAGCAGGGCAATCTGCACTCTGCCCATCAATTTGCTCCTGCCACCATTTGTCTAAGTCTGGATTCCAAGAAATCTTGTCTCCTGTATTTTTATGTACGAGGACGGTTTCTACACTTTCACATCCCATTGCCATAGCATCATCAACTACTTTTTTTACCGGAATATGCTTGGGTCCACGATTATTATAGTCTGAGCAAATCACCATTTTACAGTTAGCATCATTAATACGATCTGCTAATGCTTGAGCAGAGAATCCTGCAAAAACTACAGAATGTATTGCACCAACCCTTGCACACGCTAGAACACCAATGGCTAGTTCAGGAACCATGGGCATATAGAAGCAGACTCGATCACCTTTACCAATGCCATTAGCTTTTAAGCCATTAGCTGCTTTACAGACTGCGGTGTGAAGTTCTTTATAAGTATAGCTAGTTGCTGCTTTATTGGGATCATTATGCTCAAATAAAATGGCTACTTGATCTCCTCTGGTTTCTAGGTGGCGATCTAAGCAGTTTTCTGTAATATTGAGTTTTCCACCTACAAACCATTTAACTTTTGGCTCCTTAAAATTCCATTCTAGAGTGGTGTCCCACTTTTTTTTCCATTTAAAGGTATTGGCTTGTTCCTCCCAGAATTCTTCAGGTGATGCTATACTTCTTTGATATACTTCCTTATATTCTTCAAGTGACTGTATCTGTAGTGTCATAACCAAAGGAAATTTAGTTTTTTTACGTGAACATTTAAATAAATAAGATCATAGATATTTCAAATTCAGCTACCTTCTTGATGATACTCTTTAGTGATGGTTCATCAACATCTTTAGTGATCACCGCTCTGAGTAAGTAGTCTTTTTATAAAATTGTACAAGCAATTTTGTCTAGCCGCTTACACTGTATGTGAGTCGTATTGCAGTGATTATTTCGCATAGTTTGGGCGGTTCTGGAATATTAATCACTAGGAGCAATACAGGCCTCTTTATGACCATATTCCATCAGTTAAAAGCTATATCTGTCTATGGATAGAAGAATAGCTCTAGGTTTTCCTCTTTTTTCTGGATAATATTACCTCAAGTAATGGCAGATTTGGTATTGCTTTTTTGCTACTGCTATTCCTTGCGGGCTAATATACTAGCTTCATTATCTAGGAACCAAATTATTATTTGTTTTTTTAGTAAGTGTGGAGAGATGATGTTGTTTATTTTGTTAATTTAAAAATAAAAAGCTACAACTTTGAAGCTGTATTTTTATCAAAAGGAGTACATCGAGAAGCTAGTTTAGGATGCCAGTATTGAAGAGATTCTAGACTTAAGTTTGAGCAATAAGTCCTGCTATTATAAAATGACTAAGTAGTTAGGCAGACAGGTTTTAGCGTCCCTACAAAAATTATGCGTAACTTTCCTATCGTCAGTTTCTTATGATTTTCGTAGGGACAATTTTATTATACAAGCAATTTTG
>JAKVCU010000153.1 GCA_022448955.1 Saprospiraceae bacterium | reverse complement strand
AAACTACCAGCTTCGAGTTTAGACAGTTCTAATAATTGGTTGGTAAGATCGGTAAGTCGTGTTGCATTTTGTTGAATGATATCTAAATTGTCAAGTGCATCTTTGTTTAATTCTTCTTTTTTAAGTTGTTGTAGCGGACTTAATATTAAGGTCAAAGGGGTACGAAATTCGTGTGAAATGTTGGTAAAGAAATTCGTTTTTACCGCATCTAATTCTTTAAGTTTTGCGTTGGCTTTATTTTTTAATTGATACCTGTTATAAATCACACCTATTAATAGTGCCAGTAATATCGCGGCAAGAATAAGATAGTTTCTAAGATTTATTTGCTTGTCTATTTCTAACTGCGCAATTTCATTTTTTGCATTTAGTAAATCAATTTCTTGTTGTTTTTCTTTGTTTTGATATTTCTCTTCCATTTCAGCAATATTTTGTTCTGTAGTTGCAGTATATAAGCTATCGTCACGCTTTTTTACTTGCTCAAGATACTGATAGGCTTTTTTATAGTTATTGGTAGCCGCATAAAGATCACTTAGTTTTGACATGCTTGAAGTTTCCATGTTTGTATACTGTAATCCCTTAAATGCTTCCTGAGCTCGCAATAGATAGGACGTAGCATTTTGATAATCCTTCGTTTTTGAGTAGGTCAGTCCTAAATGATAGTATGCGTAGGCCTCAGTAGGTTGTGAATTGATACTTTTTGATAGTTCAAGCGCCTTGGTAAAGTTTTTAATGGCCAAGTTATAAGCTGAGCGTTCATGGTTTGTCTTTCCAAGGCTATTATTTAACTCTGCCATCATAAGTAGGTCATCCACCTTCTCAAAATAAGCCAATGCTGAATCGTAATAGTACTTTGCCGCTTTATAGTCTTTAAGATCACTCTTAAGACTGGCCATTTCAGATTGTACTAACGCAGTTAAGCGCTGGTTTTTATTGGCAGATTTTGCAGTTTCAAGTGCTTTACGATAGTACTCCTCTGTTTTTTCATAATTTCCTAGGACCTGAAACAAACCACCGATACAGAGCTCGTTTCTGGCTTTATTGTAAAAGTTATTACCGTTAAATTCAAGTGCTTTTTGAGTGTATACGATGGATTGTTCAAAATCATCTCTGAAGTAAGACGTGTTAGATAAAACCATATAAAAATAGGTTAATCTCAAGGAATCCAGGGGTTCTTTTTTAGCTATTGTAATCCCTAAATTTGCAATGGAATCTGCTTCTTTTAAATTTTGCATTGATGCTAACGTACTGCTGAGCCCCACCATTGACTCTGTAATACCAATACGATGGTTCATTTTAGTAGCAACTTTATAAGCATTACTATACGTAATATGAGCACTGTCTCGCTTTCCACGATTCTCGTAGTATTCTCCCAAGGCTAGGTAACTGCTGAGTTCGCCCAATGTATAGTTCAACTTTTTGGCCAGTTCTAGGGATTTTTGAATGTATTCGAATGCTAGTCTATGGTTTTCATATCGAAGTAATATATAAGCCTGCTCGTAGCTCCTTACTTTATTAGTATCTGCTTTTTGAGATTTAAGGGCTAAATTCAGAGAATCTGTATTTGTTTGTCCAATTACCATTGGCGTACAACTAAAAAGGATACAAACTCCTATGATCAGAATACGTTTGGGGGTACGCTGCTGTATTGGTCTTGTTTTTAGTATGCTACGTAAAACTAGAATCAACATGGCAATGGTTTTATTTTATACATACAGTTAGTGTAGATATGAATTTATATAGTAAGCGTTTTACACAAATATAGTTCTGCCTCATTAGGTTTATGACGCAAAAACGTTTTGTAAATCTTCAAAAGATCAGTGATTTTCTCAGCATCTGAAGTAGGTGAGGAATCGTCTTTAACTGAATGCTGCGCAAATACATTCAAAAAAAGAAACAGAATATAATAAATACTTAAAACGACGCTCTTCATTTTTGGTGTTGATAATGAAAGTCTTAAGTTACATAATGAATTTCAAAAATTATAGTTTCCTTTTAAAACCCCACTTGAAACTAATTATATTCTAAATAAATAGAATTGTATCTGCTTTATGTTACGGGTTTATTGACTAAAATAGTACCGTCTAAAAAAGTCTTTTTCACTTCTAATTCAACTCCAAAAAAGAAATCAATTTTGTTACAAAACCAATTTGTAAAAACAGGCGCTTTCAGTCTTGCATTATAATTATTATTGAAGGTTGGTTGTTGTTCGTCTCTATGATACTTTCTTATGGTTAAAGAGTCACGATCTACTATTTCATCTGTTGTTCTATTACTGTAGATTTATCGGCAATATAAAATTTAACAACATCAACAAGGTAAAGGATATAAATACAAAATCATGCACCTAAGCGGCTAGTCAAAATTGCTTGTATAATAAAAATTGTCCCTTCGAAAATTATAAGTAACTGACGATAGGAAAGTTACGCATGGTTTTTGAAGGGACGCTAAAATTTTATTGTACCAATTTTTTAGCCTAACTACTTAAAAAATATATGGAAGAATAAAAATAAAGTATCTACAACCATACTTGAAAGAATTTTGCTACCAACTCAACAGAAGATACTTCGGTGATAGAATATTTAATAGGTTAGCTTTAGCTCTGGCTCAATCTTACTGGTAACTTAACGGACAATCATAATAAATTACATAAAAGCAGGCAGGATATTCATCCAATGAAGACTTTATAATAAAGGTAATCAACAATGGTCAATTGTCGTATTTTTCGTTTTGTTTATATTTTAAGAATAAAGGTCTATTTGTTTTTTTATTAAATGGTAGCTTAAGTTATCTATCGATAAAAAAACGTTTTCTGAAAGGACAGAAAACGTTTTTTTTTAGCCAACCTTTTCAAATTTGCTATCAATTCCTATATTGGAAGGGTATTGGTTGCTGGTGAATAATTGATACAGCACATTTTATAATTGTTTTGCAGCAGAATGTTGTATTGAATCATTCAGTAGTCTTCATTATTTTATAAATAAAGAGGTTTAAAAAGTACATGGCCAATCGAGGATAATGGCTATAGTGCCAAGGCAAAGCTCTTTTTGAGTTTCATGGCTATAGTGCTATGGGATAAAAAAAGCACTTGCATATGGTGCTTAATGATTTATTCGTAGATGGTAAGATCTATTTTAAAAAAGACTTCTATAATGTTTATTTCAAAAATATAAGCCCTATGCTAGAAACCTACAGAGGTATTGTTTATCCATGGGAATGTGATATGTTTAACCATATGAATGTTCAATTTTATGTATCCAAATTTGATATTGCTTCTTGGCAATTATTGGGTCAAATTGGCATTACAAATGAGTATTTCAGCCAAGAAAATCGAGGGATGGTTACGATGGAGCAACACATCAAGTACCAAAGAGAACTGGTAGCTGGTGACTTACTTATTATTCGATCTACTTTAGAAGATATTCGGGATAAATCGATACAGTTTCGTCATAAAATGTATAATTCAATCAAAAATGAGTTAGCTGCTGAAGCTGTTTTAACAAGCATACATCTCAACACGATGACAAGGAAGTCTTGTAATTTCCCTGCAGAAATTAAGGCAAAATTCCAGATCGCACTAAACAAGAAATAAACTATCGCTTAGCAGCTTGAAAAACATCATACAAACGCTCAAAATCAGTATCACGATTGTAGACATGAGGAGATACTCTTATTGAATTGCCTCTAAAAGACACAAAAACATTTTTTTCATGTAGACATTGCTTGAAGCGATCTAAATTGATCTGATCGTTTAGGGATATACCGAATAAATGCCCTGCTCGAAGGCTGTCATCTGCTATAAATAGTCCTTCTGAACGTAATTGAGTTAAGACTTCTCTACCTAAATTTTTGGCGAAAGCCTGGATATTCCCTGTACCCCATGCTAGGATTTGTTCCAAAGCACGATGAAGCATTGGAACCAACAGAAAATTACTATGTTCTCCAACAGAATATTTACCTGCCAGAGGCTGATAAGCCTCCTGATAGTTGACTAAAGCTCTAAAATCTTGACTATTGTGGCGATTGATCCAATTTTCTTCAATTGGGATACCATCATCAAAAGCGGATCCATAATAAGCTAATCCTATGGAGTAGGGTCCCATCAAAAACTTATATGCTGCACAGATTAAGGCATCTACTTGAAATTTTGCTTGATCAAATGGTAAGGCCCCAATAGATTGTGTTCCGTCTATCACTAATAATGCACCAACTTCCTTTGTTTTCTTCCGGATGGCCTCTAAATCAAAAACAGTACCATCTGCCCAATGAACATGGCTGATACTAACCAACTTTGTTTTGGAATGGATTTGTTCCAAAACAGCTTTATTCCATGATGTTGTCCGCTCAGTATATGAATTGCTGCCTATTTCTAGCAATTTGACTGGATGTGCCTCCGCTACTCTCTTCCAACTATAAATATTACTGGGAAATTGTTCTGCTACTACAATGATTTCATCTCCTTCTTCCCAACGGATATTCTTGGCAACATTTGCTATCCCGTAAGAAGCGGAAGGAATAATAGCTACCCGCTGTGGCTCAGGATTATTAATTAATTTAGAAAAAGCTATTTTAAGATCATTGACAGGCTGAAAAAAATCTTGAACGGCAATTTCATGAGGCCTTTGCTTTCGCAAAATAGCATCTTGACCTACAGCTGTAACAGCTTTTAACTGTGGGGACATGTAGGCACAGTTTAGATAGGCAACCTCTTCTGGTAAGTCAAACAGTTGTCGTTGGTGGTCCATCATAAAATGTCACTTATTAGTGATCAAAATCCAATAAAAAAAAAGAAAGATCAGACAAAATAAAAAAAAGTTTAAGCCCATTGAACAAATTTTTAACAAATAATGTTTTATTTTTGTGGGAGTAAATTAAAATTGTTTCGGTTAAAGTTTTCTTATTGCACAATCGATTAATCATAGAAGACTTATTTTTTTAATCTGTTTTTCTTTTTTACCGAAAAATAGTCTGTCACATTATCATCAAATCTTTGTATCTATCAGAACTACTAAAAAATACTCACCACAGCTTCGCAATTTCCTAACTAACACTTGCAAACGACCCAGCTTTTGTCTATATTTTTTAACTAATACATCTATACATGAGTAAGGTAAAGATACTGAATGAATCATCTCGTTTTATTGAAATATTTTTAGTTGATAAAAAAACAACCCTTCAAGTCCCTCAAAAAGTTTTTAAAAAAAGATATGAAATTGGACTATATGAAGTGGTGAATCCAGAGAAATTGAAAGCAAAACTTTAACTATAATTAATACAAACATCCCAAAAAAACATTTGTACAGAAGTGTCTTAACTTCCCCCCAATGACCAGCTTCTCTACAAGATTTAAAGAATATTTTCTAACTAAAATTTTTAGTAGCAATGGCGAGCAGAAAGAATTATACGATGGGCGTTGGTAATTACTACTTTACCATTAAATCACTTCCTAATAACATTACGATTTACCGAAAAACACGCGAAGCTGCAGAGCATGCCTTCTTGAGTTATCTGCGGGTCGGCAAAGACTGCGAGTGGTTAGGTAAGTGGGATGGAAAGAAATTTCACGAGAGTACACCTCCAAAGATGTCTATCTAGGGACTTAATTACAGTGGATTTTTCCTCAATTACTGCGTAAAGTATGCATTTCAATTAGCATATTCTGCAAAACGCAATTAATTAAAGAGTAAAAATTGAAATATATCCCTTACTTTCATCATTCTATCTAGGCTCTGTAAAATTCAAAGCCTAGATATTAGTTCTTACATCAGTTTATTCAAAAGTAAAACTTATGGCAGAAGAAAAAGCAGCAATTGACACCGCTATTGACTGGGTCAAAAAGAAAGGATTTTCTAAAATTAAAGCCCAACATGTAGACGAATTCGAAGATCCTTCTAGTTTCACCATTTCTGGTGGTAGTGAAGTGGTCGCTCCTGAAATTACAGCTGTGCGTAATGGAAGAAAAAGCTATTTTGATATAGCAAATAAAGAAGAAGACAAACAACTACTTATCAGCAAATGGAAATTGTATGAGCAATTAGCTAGATTAAAAGATGGAAGTTTTTTCATTTTTGTTCCATTTGGCTTAAAAGCTTTCACAGAACGAATCACCAAAAAACATAATATTCAAGCAAAATTGGTGACGCTTTAGCCCATTTAACGCTTTTACTTGTGAGCGCACTATTTGCACGCTCACAAGTATTATTTCCTAATTTATTTGATATCTGACACCCAGCTGAGCACTTCTCCTAATACCATCATTTCCCTCTTTTAACCAGCTGTTCAATCCATAAGAAACATCCAAATTAAGTTGCCATTTTGGTGTTATTTTATACACAACACCCAATTCTAAGCCACCATTCCAAAGATTGATCGTTTTCTCACTAATTGCTCTTTGATTAGTATAACTCTCCAGATTTACCCCCCCTGTCATAGTATTTCGAGATTCAGTTATCCCTTCGACTTTTTCATATGCATCTACAACAAAGTTGATATAACCTCCCATCATTAACTTCCATTTAGTATCCAAATCATAGCTTATCTTTAGTGGCCATTCAAATTGTAAGAAATGACCAGTAAGTGCATAATCAATATCTTCATTAGAAAAAATAGGATCTGCAGAATTACCATTATTTTCCACACTTATCGTATCATTTTCACTCATTTTCTCATCTGCTGATAAGAAAGCAAATGATCTGTCATCAAATGAAAAACTATGCAAATCCATCCGCATCCCTGTAGTTATGCCCATACGTTTTCCTATATTAAACTCAGTAAAAAAGCCGACATATCCGCCTGCAAATGCTAACCCATTACCACTGCGCCCCCCTACTTCTAAACCAATGGACGGTTTAGTAGAATTATGCGAACTTATAGCTATTGGAGGTATATCTACAAAATCTTGAAGTTCCAATAATTCAGGATTTAAACATGGTATCTCATTCAACAATGGTATATTTTGTTTGTCCTTCAGTATTTTGGCTTCTTTTGATATCACCAAGGCCTTGTTGTTCTCTATATCTTCAGCAATAGGTATAATGAACTTTTCCACATACGTGGTACTATCATAACGATTCACTCCTTCTTTAAGAGCCACTAAAGATGATTGATTTATTCTTTTTGGAGTAGAGGTATCAGTATCTTGTAGATTTAACTCTGCAATGGGAAATACTTTTTTGGATTGCTTTTTTGGATTGCTTTTTAAAACAGGAATCTTAAAATGAGATACAGGTATGGTAGAAGGGGTATTTGCCCAATGCCAATAGCCTGTTAATCCTCCCAATAGCAGAAGAGGAGATAGAAACCATAGAAATATAAATCTTCGTCTCTTTTTTTCCTGAACCGGCATTTCTTGATCAAGCATAGTATTCATGTTAGTCCATGCACGATCAATAAATGATTTATCTATGTGATTATCATCCTGCATAATTCCTTGAATTGTAGTGCTTTTCCATTAACTGTTTCAATTTTTTTCTAGCATTCGCTAAATGCCACTTAGAAGTTCCTATGCTAATGTTAACTAATTTAGAAATTTCTACGTGTGTGTATCCTTCAATAGCATAAAGTTGAAAGACTTGCCTTGTGGCGTCAGGCAACATTTCTACTAACTTCAAAATATCCTCTAAATATAAATTGCTTAAGGAATAAGATTCTGTTGGTGCGTCTCTGTCTTCAATATCCAAAAAATGAACTGGTTTTGGGTTTTTCTTAAAATAGTCAGATAGACTATGGAATACTAACCGCCTTATCCAACCTTCCAATGAACCACTGAAAGAGAAAGTATGCAGCTTCTTAAACACCCTCAACAGCCCCAAATTCACAATCTCCATAGCTATATCTCTATCCTTTGTATAACGCATACACATCCGCATCATTGTAGGAAAGAACCTCCTAAACAAAGCTTCCTGTGCACGCCTATCGTTAGCTACACAAGCCTCTACCAGATCTCGTTCATTAGTAAAATCTATAGACTTCTTAAGCATTGAATAAGGTTTTCAACGAGTAGGTCTTAAAAATTGAGTAGATGGAATTTAGTCCATAAACTACAAATAATATATTCCTAGAACAAAAGACCTAATCGAATAGTCAGCCGCTTAAATAGCAAATCACGTTCTTCCAAATCACCACTGAATGGTAAAACTCTTGTAATATTGGCATACTGAAATTTGTAGCCTACATCAATCATTACATTCGCATCTTTATTTGCACCGAGACGGATACCAAAACAAGGATGAATCATTAAGCCACCTTTAGCTTCAACTACATTTTCACTATCCTCTACGTCGGCAATACCATAGCCTACACTCATAGCATAATAAGGCGCATGCCATTTCTTACTTAAATAACCTCTAGTCTCTGCAAATATAGAGAATATGCTTTCCCCATCTTGAAATGAATAAGAATCCAAACCTGTACCAAATCCAATGCCAAATAGGCGATTAAATTGATACCCAATAACCTCTTGAATACCAAGTCCAACTTGTAGCTCACCGTTATTCGATCCATTACTACTAGAGAAAAAAGTAGCAAAATACCTTCCAGTTTCACGAAAGCGATACACTCTTTCCCGCTTTTTCTTAGACTCCTTCAGAGACCTTCTTGATCTTTGACCGCTTTTTTCTTTATCAATTTCTCTTTCTTGTTCCATCTCCAAATTGATTGCTTCTTGAACCACTCTATCAATCTCCTCATCACCAAATTCAATTACCGTACCATTATCAAGTTCAAGTAATAGAACGGCACCTTTTTCATATTCTAGAATTTTACCTTTAAAAATGCTTCCATTTTTAAGATAAATCACATCCTGGGTTTTAATATTCTCCGGATTAATCTGGGCATGGAGTTGGCCAATAAAGCACCAAAGAACAAATACTAGAAATAGTTTTATTTTTTCCATATATATTGTCATTTTTGATTTTATTACTGACCAACATCTATATAATGAGTTTGTCGGGCAGCCGCTTATTCTCTGATCACAGGAATAACACTCAACTGATTCATTTTGCTTCTGTCGCTTATATCAAATTGGTATAAACCGTCTTCTCCAATGACCATTGCTAGATTTTTACTACCTAGTGCAATGATATCATAGGCTTGGAAGCCAGTTTGATGGGTCAAAAGTTTATCTCCTAACTGCTCATGTTCACTTCTATCAAAAACTTTCACGCCTTGATCATCTTCACAAATATACAGGCTATTATCCACTACTGAAAGACCATGTGGGCGGTGCATCTGATGCGTAGCTAACAGCGTTGGATTCATTAAGTCTGAAACATCTACTACATCCAGTTGATTCGTGAAATTTTGACAAGAAACACCATCTCTTAAAGTTACATAAGCTATTTCATCTTTTATAAAAACCGGATCACAAGCTTGGGCATGTTCAAACTTAGAAAGCTGATATGGTGCCGTAGGGTCAGAATTGTCAAAAATATACATTCCGTCTACTGCTCCCATAAATAGATTATTCCTGTAAGGGAATATGGTTTCAACTCCCCAGCCAATTTCCACTGTATTGGCCAGTTCTGGCTTCGTTGCGTTTTGCAATCCAAAAACTTTTAATTGCCAGTCGTCCACTACATAAAGATGATTGTGTGCTATGGTAAATCTTGCCATCGAACCACCTACACCTACAACATTAGCAGCATTTCCACTTGATTCAGCGACCGCACCTGACATATCAAAGGAATTATTCACAAAGAGTACATCATCCCTAAAAAACCATGAATCCCATACATCAGTATCCGTAGTACATTCTACGTTTTCGGTCAACTCTGTCGCTTTATAATCAACAATAAATCCATTATTTGTAAAATAGTAATAATCCACAAATACATCTTCGCATCGCTCCATTAATACTGCTTGATCAGGCTTGGAAATGTCAATCGATAGTAAGTCAATATAATTGTCTACATAAAGAATATCATTTCTGACAGCCATATCTCGTGCACCTGGCACATTAATGAATGCGATATTACGCGGATTAGAGGGATTTGTATTATCAATGATATGCACTCCTTCCTCAATTTCATTGATCAGAATATAGTCTTGGTAATAATAAATGTTACCTGGATTTTGTAATTCTCTTGCAGCTTCAATTTCAATATCTTTACGGATATCATCTTCTTGTAAATAAACTGGCTCCCATATGGTATAGGTAAGGGTGGCATCGCACTTATCTTCTAAGCAAGATGATAAAGAAAAAGTAAAAAAGGCTAAGCATAAAAAGCTAAATAATCTATTCCAACTTTGCATATTAATTTAAATTTATATTCCCAATAGGGCTTTTGTAAATTAATGGTTCGACATTCAATACCGAATACAAATGGCTAGACAGAGCCTAAATTAAAATGGGTTGGGTGTTAGGCAAAAAAAATCTTTTTTTACTTTATATTACCCTTCTAAGTAACTATGACAAACCTTTGTTCTTTGTTGAGAAAGTTAATAGCTAGTAGTATCTTCTAATTTGCCTAGTGGTTGACTACTATACTGTTAACTATTTTGACAAAGCTCAGATAGTACATAAATCTTCCTTTTTTCAAAAAATCAAATTTTAGATCAATGACTAAATCTTTATTTAGTTTTTCACTTTTTATAGTATTTGCGTTAAGCGCAAATGCACAACTTGTACTAAAAGTGACTTCTATTCCTTCGAATACGCCTGCTTCCGCAGATATTTATGCTGCAGGTAATTTTAATGGTTGGGATGCAGAAAATACGAGTTATCAGCTTACGCCAAATACGGAAGGTGTTTTACAACTAATCCTATCACCTCCAAGCGGTATTGTTGAATTTAAATTTACTAGGGGTGGTTGGGAAACAGTTGAAGGAAATGCTAATGGTGGCTTCCTTCCCAATCGTACCATTCAATACAATGGTGGAGAACAAATCGAAGAATTAAGCATCTTATCATGGGAAGACTTAGACGGTGGAGACACAGGTAATAGCACTGCTGCTGATAATGTCAGTAGCTTCAATTTTTATATTCCTCAATTAAATCGTGATCGTAAAATTTGGCTTTATTTACCTCCTGATTATGCTACTTCCAATAAAAGCTATCCAGTACTTTATGTTCATGATGGACAAAATGCCTTTGACGCAGCCACGAGTGCTTTTGGCGAATGGGAAATAGACGAATCCTTGAATGCAATGTTTGAGAATGGTGATGAAGGTATCATTGTAGTAGGAATTGAAAATGGTGGTATCAATAGACTTAATGAATATTCACCTTGGATTAATCCTAACTACGGTGGTGGTGAAGGTGATGAATATATGGAATTTATCGTTGAAACATTAAAACCATACATTGATGAAAACTACCGAACGCTAAGTGATCGTGACCATACCGGACTTTTAGGTTCCTCTATGGGTGGTTTGATTTCCATGTATGGTGCTATTGAATATCAGGAAGTATTTAGTAAAGCAGGCGTGTTCTCACCTTCCTTTTGGTTTACAGATGAATGTTATACTCATGTAAGCAATACAGGGAAAGAGGCAGATATGCGCATTTATTTATTGGCTGGTGAGCAAGAAAGTGCCTCTATGGTTCCAGACTTGTACGCTATGTATAACACCTTGTATAACGCTGGTTTTGACAATGATGAACTATTCATTGTCACACATCCTGATGGCCAACATAGCGAATGGTATTGGAGAAGAGAGTTTCCCGCTGCCTACGAATGGTTATACGCCAATCCAATCACCCAAACGAGTGAGATCGCCTTTCACAACATCCATATATCCCCAAATCCTGCTAGTGATATTTTAAAAATCGAACATTTATACAATTTCGATAAGCTAATAACGAAAGTCTTTTCAATCGATGGTCAACTGATTAAAGTTTCTACTCTAGGGCAATCAAAAGAATTAGACATCTCTTATCTAGCCGAAGGTACTTATATCATTAATATTTATTCAAAAGAACACTTATTGCTGAGCAAAAAAATAATCATTCATAGATAAGACCTAAATATATTTTTTTTTGGAAAATCTTTTAAGGTTGTAGTATAATCGATCACAATGTGCTAACCGCCTAAATTTAGACTTAGCTAGACTTTAGCATTTTGCCAAAGTCTGAAAAAAATAAGAGAATTCCCTGCTAGTGAATAAATTTGAGTTACGACACTTAAGCGGCTAGTCAAAATTGCTTGTATAATAAAATTGTCCCTTCGAAAATTA
>JAKVCU010000152.1 GCA_022448955.1 Saprospiraceae bacterium | reverse complement strand
CAATAGGGAAGTTACGCACGATTTTTGAGCTGACTAAAAGAATTTATTATACCAATTTTCTAGCCTAACTACTTAAGCGCCTAGACAAAATTGCTTGTATAATAAAATTGTCCCTTCGAAAATTATAAGTAACTGACGATAGAAAAGTTACGCATGATTTTTGAACGAACGTAAAGACCTGTCTGCCTATGGCTGAATTTTATTGTACCAATCCCAGCCTGCCAGCAGGTATTATTTCGGGCAAAAAACTTAATCTGCAAAACATCAATACTTTTACAGAAAAAGGCGTAAAAACATACAAGCAATATTTAATTCAACTGAACCAAATGATAGATTGGGGTTTATAAATAGGACCGTTTCTGTAGCGATATCATCAGAAGGTGCAAAGGATTATTTGTAGCCTCTTTCAGACAGACAATCTACTCCTAGTGATTAGATAAAATTGCTTGTACAATAAAATGATCTGCTTAAAATATAAGTAACTGAATACAAAATATTTACGAATTTTTTTAAACAAAAAAAAAGACCTGCCTGCCTATGGCTGAATTTTATTATACCAATTCCAGCATGCCGGCAAGCACGGTTTCGAGCAAACTACTTAGCGCAATTCAATTATCAAAACCAAACATTAATCCTCAGCCTATTCGACGATAAGTCAACAGAACGATAAGGTATTCATTACATGTTATCATAAATCAAGAAATATATAAATTATGGATTCAAAGCCTTGGAGTCCTGTAAAACGATTTTTTCGCTTACTGGAGTTGGACAAGAAAGATATTTCTTACCTATACATTTATGCCATATTCTCTGGCTTGATTGCACTTAGCTTACCCTTAGGCGTACAAGCTATCATTGGTTTAATTGCGGGTGGGGCGATGTCTGCATCTATTTATTTACTTGTTGCAATTATTACTGTTGCCACAACCTTAAATGGTATTTTAAAGGTAATGCAAATCACCCTAACAGAACATATTCAAAGGCGTATTTTTGTGCGCTCCGCCTTTGATTTTGCTTACAGAATACCTCGCTTAAGGCTTCATCCTTTACTCAAAGAACACCCACCAGAACTAGTCAACCGATTTTTTGATACCCTTACTTTACAAAAAGGGCTTCCAAAAATTTTGATTGATTTTTCTACTGCTATATTACAGATATTTTTTGGCTTAGTCTTAATCTCTTTTTATCACCCATTTTTCATCTCCTTTGGCATTTTCCTCATAACTCTATTAGGGCTAATTGTCGTCATTACTGGTCAAAAGGGTTTACAGACTAGCTTGAAAGAATCCACCTACAAATATGAAGTAGTGTACTGGTTAGAAGAATTAGCTAGGACACTGAATACATTCAAATTAGCAGGAACGAATCAGCAGTCTTTGAAAGAAACAGATCATCTAGTATGTAATTATTTACAGCACCGAAAGTCTCATTTCAAAGTTTTACTCTCTCAATATGGGTTTATCATTGCTTTTAAGGTAATCATTACTGCTAGCTTACTGCTTTTAGGCAGTTACCTTGTCATTGAAAACCGCATTAATATTGGCCAGTTTGTAGCTGCCGAAATCGTTATTATCCTTATCATTGGTTCTGTAGAGAAGCTGATTCTTACAATGGATACGATTTATGATGTATTGACAGGAATCGAAAAGTTAGGATTCATAACTGACTTACCCCTAGAGGACGAAAGTGGTATTGAATTCAAAAAGACACCAGGCGAAGGGATGGCGCTTCAACTAAGAAATGTGAGCTACCACTTTGCTGAGGCCGATACTCCTATCCTTAAAAACTTAACCTTAGATGTTGAAAAAGGAGAAAATGTTTGTATCGCAGGCTATAATGCAGCAGGTAAGACCACTTTACTACAATTAATTTCTGGTTTGCATACAGAATTTGATGGCAGTGTGACTTATAATGGCATGCCATTCAATAGCATAAAATTGGAAAGCCTCCGTAAAAATATGGGAGACTATTCTGCGGAGGAAGACATCTTCAGAGGCTCTATTGTTGAAAATATCACGCTCGGGCATCCAGAAATATCTATTGATAGAGTGACAGAAGTAGCAGCCTGTACTGGCTTAGATAAGTATATCAATAAGCTTAAGGATGGATACAAAACCAAACTACTTCCTGGAGGAAAAAACTTGCCGAGGCATGTTAGAACAAAAATATTACTTTCCCGATCTATGGTAGCCCGCCCTGCACTTATTACAATTGAAGCAAACTTCGCAGGACTAGATGCCAAAGAAAGAGCTTCCTTCATTGATGTACTCACCTCTGAAAATGAGCCATGGACCCTTCTAGCAGTGACCGATGACCCACACTTGGCAAAACGTTGTGACAAAGTAATTATCATGAAAGAGGGTGAAATCGTTTGCTCTGGTAGCTATGAAGAAGTCAAAACTAGTATTCACTTCGACAAGGTATTCCCGCTTGCAAATATTGGCTTAGACTTGATTCCTACTAATTCAAAAAATTAACTCATGCTTAATATATCACCCAATACTATCAGACAGCAGAAAAAAATTGTAGAGTTCAAATCCTTTAGCCAAACGGGTATTGTGCGTGGTCGTGTACAATTTACAAGATGGATGATAGCTCTTTTAATTATCTTTCTTGTATTCTTATTTCTTCCTTGGACACAAAATATTCAGTCCAATGGCAAAATTACTACATTACGCCCAGAACAAAGACCACAAACGATCCACTCTACTATCGCAGGGAGAGTTGAAAAATGGTATGTGCAAGAAGGGGAAAAAGTTAAAAAAGGAGATACTATTGTTTATCTATCTGAGATTAAAGTCGATTACTTTGATCCTGAATTGATCAATCGTACAACACAGCAAGTGGATGCAAAAGAAGGTTCCATCGATTCTTACAATCAAAAAATAAAAGCATTAGATGATCAAATGGCAGCCATGCGAGCTGAGTTAAGCTTTAAACAAGAACAACTTGGTAATAAAATTAAACAAATTCACTATAAAATTGCTTCGGATAGTGCTGAACTGAAACAGCTTGAAATTGACTTTCAAATCGCTACAAGACAGTTAGAGCGAACACAAACATTGGTAGATAAAGGGATCAAAGCTGTTACAGACTTGGAAGATAAAAGACAAAAGTTCCAAAAAATTAATGCTAAGAAGATTGCAATTGTCAATAAGTTAGGACAAAATCAAAATGAACTAGCCAATGCGGAGCTAGAATTAAGTACAGTAGCTTACAACTATAATCAGAAAATTGCAAAAGCTCAATCAGATAAGTTTAGTACAATTTCTACTCGATTAGATGTAGAAGCAAATGTGAATAAACTAAAAATACAAAGATCTAGCTATGAACAAAGAAGTAAATTCTACTATATTATTGCTCCCCAAGATGCTTTTATTACCAAAGCCCTAACGTCCGGAATTGGTGAAACAGTGAAAGAAGGGGCTCCAGTAGTGAGTATTATGCCCGCTAACTATACCCTAGCAGTTGAATTAGAAATCAACCCAATGGACTTGCCACTAGTAGCAGTTGGCAGAGAAGTACGCTTCTTATTCGATGGCTGGCCAGCATTAGTCTTCTCAGGCTGGCCCGGATTATCCTATGGCACCTTTAAAGGGAAAGTATTTGCCATTGATAATACCATTAACGACAAAGGTAAATATCGAATATTAATCGCTCCTGATGAAGAGGAAAAACCTTGGCCAGAAGCACTTCGGCCAGGCTCTGGTGCTAAGGGAATTGCTTTACTCAAGAATGTTCCTTTGTGGTATGAATTATGGCGTCAACTTAATGGTTTCCCCCCGGATTATTATAAGGGTGAAATCGAAAAGTTACCTAAGCTCAAAGCTCCAGTAAAGAACTTAAAATAAATCGATTTATTAATTATACTAAATCCAAATGGTGAACATCCGATAACGCTTCGGAAAGCCATTTCTGCTTTAGTGTAAGCAAAAAAGTTGGAAATGAGGTATTGGTTTGTTTTAGCATTAAGTATTATCATAGGGATGCCTTTTGCAAAAGCACAACAAAATGTAAAAGTTTCAGACATTCTTGCTAGTGAAGATGCATTTATCCAATGGGTCATCGCTAATCATCCCATAGCACTGGAAGCGAATTTATTAGCTACTGAGGCCAAGGCACAAATACTAGAAGCTAAAGGAGGCTTTGATCCAAAGCTCTATGCAGATTGGGATCAAAAATCATTCGACGAAAAAAATTACTTCTCCATTGGAGACGCTGGAGTCAAATTACCCTCTTGGTATGGCCTAGCTTTTAAAGCAGGCTATTTATTGTCCAATGGTGTCTTTCTAAATCCAGCAAACAAGCTACCTACCGTAGGACAAGGAGTAGCAGAAATTAAATGGACCCTACTGCAAGGCTTATTGATGGATGAGCGACGTGCAAATTTGGCGAAAGCAGATATCCAGCTTATTATGAATGACGCTGCCAGAATAAGCAATTTAAATAAGCTACTAATGAGTGCTTTAGACAATTACTGGGATTGGATGATGATTACAGAAAAACGCCAAATACAAGAGCAGGCACTCTCTAATGCACGCTTAAGACTAGAAGGGACTGTACAAAGCTTCATTGAAGGCGACAAACCTAGGATCGATACCATAGAAGCTTTCATCCAAGTCCAAAATCGTGTAGCTGATTTGAATAAAATTCAAACCTATGAGGGTAATGCCCGCATTTTATTGTCAAATTTTTTGTGGCTAAATGGTCAGCAAATGATCGAAATTGATAATCAAGTCGAAACCCTTGATTTGGACGAGCAAGAAGAAGTGATTCCAATGCAAGAACTTACCAATTTAAAAGCCCTACTAGACGAATTACATCCCGACATTAGGCAAATCCAAGCAAAACTACAACAGTTAGATGTGGATAAAAAATTGGCTAGAGAGCAATTTAAACCACAATTGGATGTTTCCTATGCTTTTTTGAGTGGAGGCGAAGACTTTTTCTATAATTCAAATGATGAAAATCCTGCTTTGTGGGACTTATTCAGTCAAAACTATAAATGGAACGTAACCTTTAACTTTCCTTTATTTTTGCGTAAGGCAAGAGGTAAAATGGAACAAATAAAAGTAAAAACACTGCGAAATAACTTCAAACTAGTAGAAAAACGTAGGACTATCCAAAATAAGATTAACACCTTGATGAGTGAGCTGACTTTAGCAAAAACACAGATTGATCTGTATACAGAAATGGTAAATAATTATCAGCAACTATTTGAAGCAGAACAATTTAAATTTCAGCTAGGAGAAAGTTCCGTCTTTTTGATTAACTCACGGGAACAAAAACTATTAGATGCACAGCTGAAGCTGATCGATCTGAAAGGAAATTTCCATAAGAAAAAAGCGAAGCTGTTATATGCAGCTGGATTGCTAGCAGACTAAGAGCGTATTTGGAAATTTGTTCTTTCAGCCGATTTTATCAATAATTAGTTTGGATGAGGACAATCAATAAATTCCAACTACGCTCTCAATAAAACAACCCCTTATAGCCTAAGCTCTAAGGGGTGTATACATTGTCATAGTCATATTTGGTTAGGACGTGGTTAAGTCCACTTAAAATTCAAGATTATCGAATATTTGGTTGAGTGTCACTTCTAGTTGAGTGATTTGCTCATCGTCTAGATTGTTCCAAGCCACCGTTCTAGCCTTTTTGACAATTGGTAGGACTTCTTCAATTTTGGCTTTCCCACCTTCTGTTAGCTGAATCTTAAACCTTCTTCTATCCGCCTCGTCTGGCACTCGCACTGTCAGATCCTTCTTGCATAACAGATCGATAATTCTAGTCACTGTCGGCGCATCTTTATAAGTCGCTTTCGCTAAATGCAGCTGGCTTAGACCATCCTGAATATGTAGCTGTTGTAAAATCACCCACTGATCAATCGTGATTCCTGCATCTGCTGATGCTAAAGCGCGTTGAAAATACTGTTTCATGCGCTTTGCCGTCCGTTCTAAGATAAAACCAGGAACTTCTATTTTGGTCTTTGAAGATGTTTCTATTTTCAACAGTTGAATAATTTTAGCACAAAAGTAATTGTTATACTAATTATTTGCAAGCGTAATAGAGTTATTCTTTATCAAAAGCGTAAGAATAGGCTCATTTACCCAATAAGTTCAACAAAATCTCCCCTATTTTAAACCTAAGCCCAATTCTAAATTGTTATACCAATCACTATATCACCTCTATCTCTATTTGGTATATTTACAATATGACAACAGAAGATTATAAAAAGATTGCGGATACCCTTCCTAAACAACCCGGGGTATATCGGTTTGTTGGAGAAGATGGAACGTTTTTATATATCGGAAAAGCGAAAAACCTAAAGAATCGTTTGTCTTCCTATTTCGGAGAGCGAAGAGATCGTGCATATCGTACTCGAGTTATGGTCAAAAATGCTGATCATATCGAATTCACTATAGTAGAGACCGAAGCAGATGCTTTATTACTTGAAAATACACTGATCAAAAAGTTTCAGCCTCGTTATAATGTAATGCTAAAAGATGGAAAGTCCTATTCTTACCTCTGCATTAAAAAAGAGCGTTTCCCAAAAGTATTCATTACTAGAAGAGTCATTCGTGATGGTTCTACTTATTTCGGGCCATATACTTCTAAAGCTCGCCTAAAAGTTATTCTAGAATTAATCAAAAATCTTTTTCCACTTCGCACTTGTAATTATCAGCTTTCGCAAAAAAATATTGATGCAGGCAAGTTTAAGGTCTGTTTAGAATACCATATCAAAAACTGCCTAGGCGCATGTGAAGGGAAAGAGACTGAAGAAGCATATAATGCCAAAATCCAACAGATAAAAAATATGCTGAGGGGAAATTTTGGAGCAGTCATCCAGCATTTCAAAAATGAAATGCAGCAACATGCAGAGCATCTTGAATTTGAAAAAGCACAGCAGATTAAAGAGAAACTATCTGCATTTGAAGATTATCAACATAAGTCTACCGTCGTAAGTGCAACCATTAGAGATGTAGATGTATTTACGATTGCTACTGACGAGAAAGAAGCTTATGTCAACTATATAAAAGTGGTAAACGGAGCTATTATACATGCTCATACTCAAGAGTTGGTTAAAAACTTAGATGATGAAGCAGAGGAAGATCTATTGGCATACACAATCCCTATTCTAAGAGAGCGATTTAATAGTATTGCGGAGGAATTGATTCTTCCCTATGAGGTAGAACTGGCAGAAGCAGATTTAAAACAAACCATACCTCAAAGAGGAGATAAAAAGAAACTCCAAGAACTGTCCGAAAAAAATGTGAAATATTATTTGCTGCAAAAGAAAAAAGAAGCGGCATCCAAAGTACGCAAGCAAACTTCTTCCGAGCGAATTCTACGTACGCTACAACATGATTTACAAATGAGCAAATTACCTTTGCACATTGAGTGTTTTGACAACTCCAATATGCAAGGTTCTTTTCCAGTATCTTCTTGTGTCGTATTCAAAAATGCAAAACCAAGCAAAAAAGATTATCGTCACTTCCATATTAAAACAGTTGAAGGGCCTAATGATTTTGCAAGTATGGAAGAGGTGGTTTATCGCCGGTATCGTCGATTATTACAGGAAGGAGAAGATTTGCCCCAATTAGTGATTATCGATGGAGGTAAAGGTCAATTGAGTGCTTCCATGGAAAGTATCAAAAGACTCGGCATCGAAAATCAAATGACGGTCATTGGCATCGCCAAAAGATTGGAAGAGATTTTCTTCCCTGATGATTCTATTCCCTTATTCATTAATAAAAAATCAGAATCCCTAAAGTTAATCCAGCAAGCAAGAAATGAAGCACACCGCTTTGCGATCACCTTCCATCGCAACCAACGATCCAAAGATTTTACCAGCACTGAGCTCACCTCTATTCCTGGCATTGGGGACAAAAAAGCACAGCAATTACTAGCTCATTTCGGTTCTGTCAGAAAAGTCAAAGAAGCCTTAATCACTGAAATTGCAGAAATCATAGGGCTTTCAGCTGCTGAAAAAGTAAAAAACTATTTCAGCGCAGAAGAAAAATCTTGATTTTTTACGATTGTTCTAATTCCCACCCAAAATAGAATTTTGCGTAAAAAAAAGAATAACTACAAAGCACGCCCCAATTACAAGTATAAAATGAATAATTTGTATCTAGGTAATGTACTTTGTAGTTAATTGATCCGAATCCATTTTATATAGATCTAGTTCTACCGCCATCTACAATCATGCTCGTTCCGGTGATATAAGCAGCAGCTGGAGAAGCTAAAAATGCGATAGCAGCAGCCACTTCTTCAGGACCACCAAAGCGTCTCAATGGTACTGTATTGGCCATCGCTTTTTCTTGCTCTTCAATACTCACTCCTTTTTTTTCTGCCCATGAATGGACAATCTCAGTAAGGCGATCTGTAGCAGTAAAACCTGGCAATACATTATTGACCGTAATTCCATCTGGTCCCAATTCATTAGCCATCGTCTTTGCCCAACTCGCAACGGCACCACGAGTCGTATTAGATACCCCTAATCCATCAATTGGAATACGAACAGAAGTAGAAATGACATTAATAATACGGCCATACCCTTCTTCTTTCATGCGCGGAGCAACAGCTTGCGTAAGCAAGTGATTACAAACCAAGTGATTATTATAAGCCTGCAAAAAGGCATCAATCGTTGCATCAATGATCGCACCACCTGCAGGCCCTCCTGTGTTATTTACTAAGATATGAATAGGCTTTACACGAACAAGATTGTGCACCTTTTTCTTTAGATCATCTGGCTGAGAAAAGTCTGCCACTAGAAAATTATGATCCTGCCCTTGGTCTTGGTGGCTCAGATCTAACTCACGAAGCACATCTACCATTTTCTCGGCTGATCGAGACACTAAAATGATATTCGCCCCCAATTTAGAAAGCTCAATGGCAGCAGCTTTCCCAATACCTTTGCTGCTTCCGCAGACCAGTGCATTTTTACCAACTAGGCTTAAGTTCATTCGATTTTATTTGTTAGGTGTGAAGTAAAAACACTTTACACTATGGCATGAAGCAAATACCTCCCTCATGCTGCATAAGAAGTAAATAAAGCTCAATTTAGTGAAAAGCCTTTTTTTCTACTAAAATTTGTTGGCTTTAGCCTAAATTAGTGGCCAAGAATACAAAGATTTATGCGATCAAAAACCTACTTTGCTTCTGATTTCCACCTTGGTGTTCCTGCTCGTTTAAGCAGTAAGGAACGAGAAAAACAAATCGTTCGATGGCTCAATAGCATTGCAGATGATGCTAAGGCTATCTATCTTGTGGGGGATGTTTGGGATTTTTGGTTTGAATATAGTACGGTCGTTCCCAAGGGTTCTATTCGCCTCTTAGGCAAATTGGCCGACTTAAGAGATCAAGGTATTCCTATCCACTTCTTCATAGGCAACCATGACATGTGGATGTTTCGTTATTTGGAAGATGAATTGGGTATTCCTATTCATAGAAAGCCCATTGTAGAAAAAATTGATGGAAAGTCATTTTTCATTGGTCATGGTGATGGCCTAGGCCCTAGTGATCATGGTTTCAAACTAATTAAAAAGGTATTTGCTAATCCCTTATGTCAATGGTTATTTGAGCGAATACACCCCAATTTTGGAATTGGCTTAGCTAATTTTTGGTCCCAGAAAAGTCGGGCATATAACCCAGAAGATGTGCGCTTCCTCGGAGAGGATAGGGAGTGGCTAGTCGCTTATGCCAATAGAAAATTGGATACTATTGACGCAGATTATTTCGTCTTTGGGCACCGACACTTACCCATTGACCATATGCTAAAAAATGGAAAAAGTCGTTATATCAATTTAGGTGAATGGTTGAACTTTAACTCTTATGCAGTATTTGATGGCAATGATATCCAAGTACAATTTTTTGAAAATCCAGAGGGTAAAATCTATGGCAATTCTTCTTCTACTATCTCTTCCTAGCTTTTGCTTGGCGCAAAATACAGAACCACAATGTCAGATAAAGGGAGCATTTGTTCAATTTACCACAGATAAGTTACAGCAAGTTTATACCATAGACGATAAAAATGAGATTAAGAAATTCTTGCCCAATTGCCAAGAGCAATTCTTTTACAATAATAATCGCTTGGGAAAAATTGGTAGTTTCGATGTATCGAATCCCCTCCATCCAATGATTTTCTACCCCGAATTGCAGACGCTCATTCTTCTAGATCGCACCCTATCTCCTACCGCTGAGGTCAGTTTATTAAATTGGGATATCATCCAAGCTTCTTGCGCAGCTTTGGCAGTGGATAACAACCTTTGGGTTTATGATGAGGTGGCTTTTATTCTGAAAAAAGTCAATCAAGAAGGAAAAACAATGATCGAGAGTCCCAATCTTAGTTTAGTCTTTAATCAACCTCCCAAACCTATACAAATTCTCGCTAGAGATAACTTTGTTTACTTAAACGATCCTGAACAGGGCATTATCATCTTCGATCGTTTTGGGCAGTATCAAAAGACCATTGACATCAAAGGTGTAAAACAATTCGAACTTTTAAATGATCAAATGGTCTTGAGCTCAGAAGATGGCTTTTGGACTTATTCCTTCAAGCGCTTTCAACTACAGCAATTAGATATTCCTATCCTCAAAGATGCTAGGCAGGTAAGTATTCAAAAAGGAATGTTGTTTTTCCTAAATGCAAATGGCGTTAGCTTGATTAAAGCCTAATTACTTCTGAAAAGTATAGATGTAATAATTTTCATTTTTTAAGTTAAAATCGTCGAAGGTCTGCCATAGTTTGGCATTCGGATAACGATTAGGATCCAGTGCTTGATAAGAAATAATAATAATACCTCCTACCTTTTTAAAATCAGCAAATAAGAACAACTCCTGTTGAGGAGGAATATAAATTTTCTCTGTCCATTTGAAATAGGAGAATTCTTCGCCTTCCGGCAAAGCATAGAAGTTGCGTTCGGCGTAAGCCAAAACAGGGGTTGCCTCAAACTTATTAATCGCTACAATAGGGACTTCTGCAGGCACTTTTTCTTTTAAAAATAAACCAGCTTGCTTGGCATTGGTAAACGGAAATGATACTTCCTTTTCAAGGGCTCTATAGGTATAGAGTAGTTGAAATAGTAAGATACTCCCCAATATGGCATATTGAGGGATAGAAAATTGCTTTTGATGATCCCACAAAAGATGCAAACAACAAACAAAAAAAACAAAGGACATTCCCCACTGTCGCACCCCTCCGGGATAAAAGCCTGAGCAAAATAAGAAATAAACTAAATGGAAAAATAGCAGTGTAAAAAGCACCTTTTTCTCTTTCCAAAAAAGAAAAACTAACAAACCTAAGACCACCGCACTCAAGCCCAGCCCAAGAATAGTCACCCCAAAAACATTGGTATCTGGCAATAAGCCAATCCAATAAGTATTAACAAAATTGCCTTGAAAGGCCGTTTGAATCACATCACTAGCAAAAGGTTCGGCGAAAGCCGCCTGCAAATTTCGATCACCTGATCGCGGAACCACCGTAAGCAAGAATACCCCAACACCAGCAATTCCACCGAACAAGATGGTTTGAGTAGATTGTTGCTTTAAGCTTTCCACTAAAGAGTGTTTCTCCCACGCCCGCAGCAATACATAAAGCGTAAATGCTCCACCCATGAAAAGGCTAAAAGCCTCTACCTGACACAAAAGAAAAATAAGCACCGCAACCCGCAACGCATTCTTCTCATACTGATGAATCTGCTCTGCCAATACAAAACCAATCAGCATCACGAAAATATACCCCCGATTAACAATCCCATATTCAAAGAAGAAATAATAACTAAAGGCTAATGCTATTTTTAGCCACAGCGGAAAACGCATCCGTAAAAATAACACATAAAAGGTAGCAGCAGCAGCCAAAAGGTGGGCTGTTTGAAGCCAATACTCTTGTAAAATGCCAGGAATGATTTGATGAAGTGTTGTCCATATTTTTACATACAAATACCAAAGAGCAGGGTGTCCTTCAAAGTATAAATTTTGCAGTAGCTCAATCCATCCCATATCGCGCGCCATCATCCATACCTGCCATTCATCTTTCCAAATCTCGTGATAAGAAAATTTGAATACGGCTAGTAGTAGAACGACGGTGCCAAAAGAAATCCAAGAATAAATACGG
Organism: Saprospiraceae bacterium; assembly: GCA_022448955.1. Classification (GTDB taxonomy): domain Bacteria; phylum Bacteroidota; class Bacteroidia; order Chitinophagales; family Saprospiraceae; genus JALEHC01. The sequence continues at coordinate 652 of JAKVCU010000152.1, read as the reverse complement.
GAACGTTGCATGAATATATGGACTGATGAAGTCGAAAATTAAGGAAATTTAATAAAAAATAGAGGCCTTAAAAATATTATGTTAATACCAAACGGTAGTATTTCCAAGGGTTTAACCAATATATAACGAAATAATAGAAGGTAAATTTACCTTTGAAAGGGTAAAATCTCCTATTTTTAGGCCAATTGATCAAAATATTTTGACTTTCCCAAGAACAACCAATGATACTTCTGAAACTAAATTTCTCTTAGGCTACGACTTAAAATTATAGTATAGCAGTTCTCCAAATATAAAGATGGTTACTTTCTAATTTTAGGTGCCACTATACTAATGACTAACGAAAACTAACATAACATTATCTATAAAACAAATCAAAAAAATGGCGAATACAAAGCAGATTGACTTCGAAAATCAACCCCAGTTGTTTGGGCATCCGATTGGGCTATATGTTCTCTTTTTTACAGAAATGTGGGAGCGTTTTTCCTATTATGGGATGCGAGCTTTGCTTGTTCTTTATATGACAGCAACTACTGCTCACAAGAATGGCGCAGGTTTAGGGTGGACAGAAAAAGAAGCTCTTGCCCTATATGGCTGGTATACGATGTTTGTATATGTAGCATCTATTCCAGGAGGGATGATTGCAGATAAGCTA
>JAKVCU010000151.1 GCA_022448955.1 Saprospiraceae bacterium | reverse complement strand
GTGGTCGTAGGTACAGCCATTAACCTTTTTTTGTCAATCAATTGGCCAGTTACGACACATATACCATATACCTTGTTACGAATTCGAATCAATGCATTATTAAGATCATTGATATATTTTTTCTGGCGAAGTGCCATGTTGTTAAGCATTTCCATTTCAGTATTAATACTACTATCATCTACCCAATCACCACCATGCTCATCAGCAGTATTTTCGGAAACATCCAAAATTTGTTTTTGAAGAGATTCCAATTGGCTTTTTGCATTCGCCAATTTATCTTCTAGAACTGCTTTGAATTCGGCTAACTCGTTATCCGAATAACGTACAGTTGAATTACCCTCTGCCATGTCTTGATTGCTTTAAATTTAACTAAATAAAATTTCGTGAAAATATCGATAGTGTTTTAATTCTATCGCTTAATCTTGATGTGTGAGTTGTTTGTTTTGAAGTTTTAAACAAATATGATTCTTTGTATTGGCCGTAAAAATAAATTTCCTACGCCTATAAAGCAAGCAAAAAAGCAAGACCTTGCAAAAAATATCTCATTTAAAAGCTTTTTCTTTCAAATAGGATGCTATTATCTAACGGATCAGGCTAATATCTCCCTTAATCATCAAGCTTCGACCATCATAGAATTTTAGCTCTGCAAAATAAATATATACTCCTGCTGCTGCATCTGTCTTTCCTTGTATCTTTCCATCCCATCCTTCAGCTACGTTCTGCGTAGATAAGCCTTTAGCTTTCCATATCTGACTTCCCCAACGGTCAAATATTTGTAATTCAATAATTTCGATAAATTCTGGACCTGTTTGGATACTAAAAATATCATTGATCCCATCATCATTAGGGCTGAAGATATTTGGCGCAAATATTCTTCGTGGACTATCAACTTCAATTGTAATTTGATCACTTGCAATACATCCATTTACACTTATTACAGTAAGTGTGTATGTAGTTGTTTGAGGCGGTTGGGCGATCGGGTCGAGGCAATTATAACAGCTCAGTCCATTCACGGGTGACCAAATGATAGAATCTGCTACACCGTTGATCATCGCATTTAACCGAATACTATCTGGTAAAAGTAACAATTCATCCGAACCTGCATCAAGCGTAAATAACAGCGGATCAACTACTTGCACTGCTTCTACGTATTCACAACCTGTCTGATCTACAATCATAACTTCATAAATACCTGCTGCGAGTCCCTCTTCAAAGGTTGTATCTATTGCTACTCCATCAATAAAATATTGATATGGTGCATTTCCTCCAATCACTGCATCGATAAAAATGGCCCCATCGACCCCCAAAGCACAATTAGGTTCTATGGAAGTAATAATGCCTTCAATCCCTTCATCAAATATCTCTATACTTGAACTAGACGTACAACCTAGTTCATCGCTTACTGTAATAGCATACACACCTGCTTGACTAGCAATAATTTCCTGTGATTGCTGACCTGTAGACCATAGATAAGTAGTATGGCTATCTACCGAAAGTGTGGTTGGGTTTCCTTGGCAAAGGCTCGTTAAGCCGTCAATAGAAATATCCCCTAAAAGACTAACAAATATCTGTGCAACCACTGTACTATCACATCCGCTAGCTGCTTGATAAACATCTGTAACAGTCATATTTGTGGAATAATCTTGGCCATTATAAGTATCTCCTGCGCACAAAACCACCTCAATTTCTTGTGTAATATGCTCGAGAACGTTCAATTCCAGTGTTATGATACTATCACAGCCATTGGCTGCTTGTAAGGTATCTGAATAGATACCGGTCTGATTATAAATACTCGTCCCCACGGTATATGTTTCGTCTTCACATATGGATGCTAAGAGTGTAGTATTCGCAGGGAAAATAGGAATCAAATTCAGCGATACTATACTATCACACCCCCCCTCTGCTATTAAAGTTATTAAATAACTACCTGCTTCATCAAAAATCATATTTCCTATTTCATACATATCCCCAGGACATAAAAAGGCTTCTTCCATACTACTGACTTCTTCCAAAACAGTCAAATTTAGTGTTACAATGCTGTCACATTGTATTCCCTGAAGTGTATCTATATAGCTACCTGTGCTCAGATAGCTTTGATCGCCAATGTTGATGCTTTCGCCAAAACACAGTGTAGTATCAATATTTGTATAAGAAAGAGGAAGCACACTTAGGTTCAACTCGATGATACTATCACAACCGCTTGTACTAGTTAGTGTTTCCATAAACTGACCTTCCATACCTAATAATTGACCATAAAAATCATAGCTTTCTCCCTCACATATCTGGGCGTTTAGAAAGTTAAAACTAGCTTGAATTTCGAAAATATTAATAATTAGTGTACTATCACAGCCATTCGTTGCTTGTAGCATTTGGACGAAAGTCCCTTCCTCATCATAGATAATCTCGTTGACAGTAATACTTTCATTTTCGCAAATGCTCAACTCTAAGGTTTCCAAACCTGGATCGATCATATTAATAGTAATAAAAAGTGTGCTATCACAACTAAATTCATTGTCGAGTACAACCGAATAATTTCCGCTTTCGCTAAATATTTCTCCTGCTATATCAATGCTATCCCCTAAGCAAATCGTCTCTTCGATAAATGTAGAATCCGCTTCTATGATATTCAAATTCAATGTTATAATACTATCACAACCAATACTAGAAAATAGTGTATCGATATAAGTGCCGCTTTCGTTATAGCTACTAGTTCCTACTACAAGGGTGGTTCCTGCACATATGGTGCTGTCTAATTCTTCAAAAATGGGTTCGATTAAAGATAGTTGCAAATTCACGATACTATCACAGCCTGTTATGGAAGAGCTCAATGTATCCGCATAGCTGCCTACCATATCATAGGTCGAACTACCAATTTGGATGGATGATCCTGCACAAATACTAGTGTCAATATTGGTGATCGTCGTTTCAACTACTTCTAAATCCAACTGAACAATACTATCACAACCACTATTTGCTATAAATGGAATATTGTACATTCCTGCTTCTGTGAAAGTAGAGTCACCTATTGATAGGCTTTGTCCTAAACATATGATTGAAGAAATAGGGGAAAATATTTGATTCACCACTTCTAGTTGTAATTGTACGATACTATCACAAGCATTCGCTCCTTGAAAAATATAGTTAAAATTACCTGATTCCACGTAAGTGGAGTCGCCTAGCTGAAATTGGTCGCCTTCACAGATGGACACTGATAAGGGTGTTATTATGGGTGCTATCAGAGAAAGGTTTAGTGTAATGATGCTGTCACAAGCATTTGCAGAAGGAAGCGTGTCTTGGAAAGTTCCTGCTGTTTCATAAAGGTTACCTGCCATTTCAAAAAGATCACCTTGACAAATAGAAGTATCTATCTGCGTAAAGCTACGAGACAGAATACTAACCATTACCTCCTCTGAAAAGGCATTACATGCTGCTATAGACAATTCATCTGGATGGTTCGCAACAACTAGGCGGTAGGCATTACTGTCTACAGGGTTCTCAATCAATAAATTCGAACTTACTTCCCCTCCCAAACTAGTCCAACTGAAGCCTCCGTCTATACTTTTTTGCCATTGAATGGCTAGGCTACTATCCACACTTGCAGATATGTTAAGTGATTCTGCCTCACAAACAGGCGGCGCATCTAATGAAACTTCACCAAAACAAGTACGCACTGCAATATTATCTAAAGCAAAATCATTACCATACGATCCAAGTGCGTTATTGCGAAGAGTGATTACTACCTCACTCTGATCAGGAAGTGTCTGGAATGTAAAACCATAGTTTTGCCAGGTACTATCATTAGGGATATCACCTGTATTATAAGTGGCTGGAGCAACAGCTAGTAATTCATCTTTCACATCACTAGCTGCAATAATAAAATCTATGTTGGGTAAGGCTATTTCATCTGGGGTATAAGTTTCTTTCGCTAGGTTAATGATATCCGCGGAAAGCTGATATGTTGTATTTTCGCAAAGGCCATTAATTGACGTCCTGAAAATAACATCTCGACTTTCAGTACCATTAACCACCATAAAATAGTCATCATCCCCTTCCCTTGGTGCAACGGTGGTAATCCACTGTGGGTCATTTAAAGCTTGGCTGTCCAGTTGATTCAGGATACTGTATGTATTTGGTAAGTGCAACGAATCTGAGGTAAATAAATAATCACTCTGAGCAATTGGTAAGGGATCGGCAAATAAAGAATCACCTGATCCGAAGCTTCCTTCAGGAATCAGTTGTGGCCCTTGCAAACCATTACATAAGTTACTAATATTTTGAATAGGGCTTGCAAAGCAATTTTCAATAGGTAAAAAGTCCAAACTAATGGGCTCAGAAAGTGCACTACAAGCGATGTTTTGAAGATTACCAAAGGATTCTGCAACTAAGGCTCGATATAAGGCATCAAAGACCAAGGACTCTACCAATACGGAGGTATCGGTACTAGCTATACCCAAATTCGCCCAAGAAATGCCATTATCTAATGAAATTTGCCATTGGATAACCGGATCGTCCAAACCAGGTCCAATTTCAATACTCAAAGAAGTGGAATCACCTGGACAGAATGAATCTGCGCTAATGGCCCCTGTTGTTACTTCAGGCCCACATGCCAAAAAGCTGATATTATCGAGCGCTAGATCATTTCCCACGCCACCTGGTGCATTATTGATAAGGGATAAAGTCACTTCAGTTACGCCGGGGGCGGTTGTAAAAGAAAATCCATAAGTTTTCCAAGTGCCGTCCTGCGGCACATTGCCAGTAGAATAAAGCGTTACCCCATCAATTTGAAAATCAACTAAAGGTTGGATACGCTGTGCCCCAATGGGTTTAACAACATTGATAACATCTGCTGAAAATTCATAATTTGTATTTTCACAAACATCTACTGTACGTTGGAAGAATACCCCTGGTTGTACGGTGGCATTCACTACCATCATGTACCCTCCAGGATCGTTGCTGTTATCGCCTGTATTTATCCAGCTGTTTAGTGCAAAGCTGCCCCAATCGGATGTATTATTTGTAATGGTATAAAATCCATCAGAAGGGGGAGGATTAGTTGTATAAGTATAGCCAGGTGCAAAGCCTGGATCAATTGGTAAAATTTCATCTATCCCGCTACCGAAATCGCCATCTGGTAAAATATTTTCTCCCCGCAAGCCACTACAGCGATCATCTAGATCTACAATCGATTGTGCACAGACGTCAATAGGCGCAAAATCAGGGATGACTTCATTAGAGATAGCCACACAATTATTAAGCACGATATTTGAGTCAGCATTAGCGACCAAGGCTCTATAGCGAGCGTTATAAGGTATGGAATTAATATTTAGAATAGGATCATTGTTAGCTGCTCCAAAATTAGCCCAATTATTCCCATTGTCTAGTGAAATTTGCCATTGAATAAAAGGTATCATATACTCTGGTCCTACATTTATCTCAAAGCTTACTGCTTCGTTAGGACAGTGTTGCATGGGGTTAATTTCTGTTGCTATAATTTCTGGTCCACAACTTTTTAAAGTGATATTATCAATCGCGAAAACCTGTGAACCTAATGCTAATTGATTGGCTCGCAGGGCAATAGTCGCTGATTGTTGATCGATCATTGTCGAAAAAGTCGTAACAAATGTTTGCCAATTTTCATTCTGGGGTAAATTCCCAGTATTAAATATTTCAACATTATCCACCAAAATACTAATGTTTGGAAAAGCTGCAGTGGGAGAAGATATGGATAATAAGTTAACCAGATCTATTCCCAATTCATAGGTATTATTTTCGCATAGTGAAAATGTTTTTTCAAAGAATAAACCTGCGTAGTTGGTACTATTAACCACCATCATATAACCTTCCTCATCACTGCTATTATCTCCAATATTAATCCAATTCATTGCCTCTCCTCCCCAAGTGGAAGTGTTATTAGTTAAAACATAAGAAGCTGATACAGGAGGTGTTGAAGTAGTATATACGAAATCCTGAGCAAGAAAAGGATCAGAAAGAACAACATTCGAGGAATCCGCTCCGAAGGAACCCTCCTCATAAAAATTATTGCCTAGATTACCATTACAACTAAGAATAAAGTTGTTTGTTTTGAGTGAAGAATCAAAGGAGGTTTCTTTTTTAAAGGTCATAAAAAAAGAGCTCCAGCTAATGATTGTTATACTAATCAGAGATAACAGAAGGTCTTTTGGTATCATGATTGTAACTATTTTAGTCAAAAAGAACGTTTGTAGTCTATATATGCTTAAGCCTCGAAAGTGTATGTAAGAACAATAGAGTGTTCATTACTACTTTTAAAAAGGTGAGTTTGTACTCATCTATAAGTACAAAGATCAAGAATTGGAGATACTAAAATTCAGATAATCGATGTTTGGATTAAAACACTAATTAATTGGTATTAAATATGCTTTTATTGGTGCTCGGGTTCTTTATCCACATTCTTTTTTTCCAGTTTCTTAATTTCCTCTTCGTGATCAAGAATCCTATCTGTAATTTTCTGTACTAATTTGAACTCACTCAGAAATACTCTTGCCACTACTCTAAGAACAGTGTAAGCTGGAATTGCTAGAATCATTCCAGTAATTCCCCCGATTTGTGCTCCCATCAAAATAATCAGGAAAATCTCAAGAGGATGAGCCAAAACGCTTGTAGAAAAAATAAAAGGTTGCAAAATAAAGTTATCCAAAACCTGTACAGTACCAAATACAATAACAACTCTTATCAGCAATGGCAACATTTGGGTATAAAAATCAACATCAAGATTAGAAGATATCGTTATTAGTATACCAAAAATGCCCCCAATGACTGGCCCTAGATAGGGTATAACATTAATTACCCCAGCAAAAAAACCAATTAATAATGCATTTTTCACGCCTAAAATCCCAAGGAAAAAAGAGACATAAATAGTAATTATAAATATTTGGAGTAAAATCCCTCCAAAATATCTAGTCAATAAACGGCTGATACCATCTACAGAATTGACTACTTCTTTTTCATATTTATTGGGTACTAACGCCAACAAAAAATTCAAGAATAGTCGTTTTTCTTTTAGGAAGAAAAAAGTAATAAATAGGACTGAAAATGAGGAAATAAATATGCTACCTGCAGCTGAAAGAACGCTGCTGAAAAAGTTACCAATAAGCGCTGGATTAAAACTACTAGTAAGTGTTTCATTAAATCGATTTTCGATCGTTTTAGGGTCCCAATTAATATTATGCTCACTTAGCCATTCTTGAAATTGCCTTAAAGGATCTTCCAATGCGATAGCAAAGGCCTCGTAATCTACTCTAACCAAATTATTGGCTTGTTCAACAATCAAAGGGACAAACATTATCAAAAGGAAGGTCAATACGATAAAGTAAGTGAATAGCGTTAGCGCTGCGCTGAGAGCTGCTCCAGCACGAAATTTGCCAATTCTAATCTTCGATTGGAAAAAGCGCATTAGTGGTTGGCCTATCATCGACAACACCCATGAAATGAGCACAAATGTGACGATTTCACTAAATGTGTATATAAAAACTATAACAAATAAGAAAGAAATTCCAACGGCAAGATTACGGCTTAGATTTTTCATTTTCCTAAATTAGAAACTATTCTATACTTTTGTCGTAAAGTACAAAGATGGGTGTTTATTCCAAGCAATTACACAAATAAACAAATTTTAATTTTGAACAAATGCAGCTCCATTACTGCTCTTTTTTACAAAAAAAGGTTATTTTGGAGACTCCAATGTATACTACATGATTAAAAGTCACAATGCATTATTTGGGTAATTACAAATCATTACTAATGGGTCTACCTAAAAAAATTCTCTTGGTAGAAGATAATATGGCTGATGTTGAGCTAGCGAAACTAGCTTTTCAATCTATATCCAACGAACTAGAGATCAAGCACTTGCTTGATGGAGAGGAATTAATGCGTTTTTTAGGTAACGAAGCTCCTGAAAATGTTGGACTAATTCTACTAGATTTAAATATGCCTAGAATGGGTGGTATCGAAGTATTACAAAAATTGAATAAAGATGGCGAATTGAAAAAACTTCCAGTTGTTGTTTTCACTTCTTCTAATCATCAAGCTGATATTAAAAAATGCTATGATTTAGGGGCGAATGCATATGTCAATAAACCCATCGATTTTTCTGAGTTAGAAAAAACCGTAGAAACGATTGTTCACTTCTGGTTAAACATAAACGTAAAGCCACACTTTAACAGAGCATGATGGTTATTTTAGATTTTTTTTTCACTTAGAAACTGAATATTCCTTTTAAGTCCTTCATATTTCGTCCTCTTTACTGCTGATTTCCTAAATATCTCGTTAAAAACGTCTTTAGTTAACTCAGTCCATTCTCTATTTTCCATTTTTAATAAGTCTGGATGTGGTTGAAACATGGGCTCGTTATGCCTTTTAGCAAAACGATTCCAAGGGCAGACTTCTTGACAAATATCACAACCAAACATCCAATTATCCATTTTCCCACTAAATGATTCTGGTATTTGATCTTTTAGTTCAATCGTCAAATAAGAGATACATTTACTTCCATCCATAAAATAGCCCTCTGGTGAAATAGCTTTTGTTGGACAGGCATCGATACATCTAGTACATCGGCCACAATAATCCTTCATTGGACCATCTACCTCTAATTCCAAATCAATAATGAGCTCAGCTAAAAAAAAATAGGACCCCGCTCTAGGGTGTATTAGCAATGTATTTTTACCAATCCAACCATTTCCACTTCTTTTCGCCCAATCTCTTTCTAAGACGGGCGCAGAATCTACAAAACATCTTCCCTGAATATCTCCAATAATTTCTCTTATGTAGGCTAATAATTCCTTCAGCTTATGCTTTAAAACAAAATGGTAGTCTTTACCATAAGCGTATTGTGAAATTTTTGGTGCCTCAGGATCGTTCTGTACTTGATCATTATGATAATTATACAATAAACTAACTACTGTCTTGGCACCTTCTACTAGCTTACACGGATCAATTCTTTTTTCAAAATGATTCTCCATGTATTGCATTTTCCCATGCCTACCCTGATTCAACCACTCTTCAAGCCTTCTGGCTTCTTCGTCCATCCGCTCCGCTTTTGCAATGCCGATGAATTGGAAACCTAATTCGTAAGCTTTTTCTTTAATCAGCCTTGTATTTTTTTCTGCTAAATTCATATCATTAAAATACACTTCCATAAAGATAAGATCTCTTTTAGAATATGTATCTTAAATCTTTTATATTATAAGGCATCTATTCTTAAAAGATTTTCTTATCTTTTATGCTTTCATTTCAAAATAAAGCCCCTCCATAGCTGAAGAATGCTCTGAAAACTATTAGAATGAAAAAAAAACAACTTGATCCATCTAACAAAAGTGATTCTTCTTCAAAGTTACTTTCTGGACTTAACAAAGCACTACTTTCATTAATGGATGCTCGTAATAATCAACAAGCATTCAAAGAAGCTTTTATTCATATTGGTAATTGTACCAACAGCGAAGCATTATTCCTACTAGAAAGGAAGGAGTTGGACAAGAACAACTTCATGGCTACCCAAATTTTTGGACTCCATTATTATGCAAATCAGTGGGATACAGTGCCAGATGGTACGTACTGTATTCAAAACTTAAATAGTACCACAACTTCCATTAGTCATCAATTTAAAAGCATTAGTAATTTTGAGACTTCAATCAGTCTAGCAATAAATCTTGATCAACAAATTTGGGGTTATTTGATTATTGCCAATAGTACCGATAATTACGAATGGCGTAATGAAGAACGGGAAGTATTAAAATCTTTTTCACTCTCCCTAACTAATTTTCTTAGTAGAAAACAAACTGAAGGTGCCTTGATTGATCAACGAGATTATTTTAGAAGCATTCTTGATCATGTACCTAGCCTACTATATATCAAAGATCAGCAGCACAAATTCACCTTAGTCAATAAAGCTGTTACAGATGCTTACCAAACTGAGCTAGAAGATATTGTCGGAAAAGGAAATGAAATATTTATTTCAAATAAAGATCAGCTAGCCTCTTTTCAAAAATGGGAAGAAGAAACCCTTGAAACAGGTATGCCACATACCAATTATGTTAGTTTGGAAGTATCACCCGGCCACTCTCTATACGTCCAATCAATGAAAAGAGCCATTTATGGAAAGAATAATGAAATTGAGGGAATATTAGGGCTGTTTACAGATTTAAGCTATCAAAAACAAATTGAACAAAGTATACTAGAACAAAAACACTTTTCAGAAAGTATTACACATATCATCCCGGTAATTGTTATTATTGTAGATCTTCATTCAGATAGGATTTCTTATTCCAATGCTAAAAACAAATTCCTAGATTATTCACTAGAACATATTTCAGATCCTTTTACTTTCTTCAAAGAAAAAATCCACCCAGATGATTACTCCAGAGCTATTAGTCAGTTATTTGACACTGTCAAAAACTCATCAGGTAATCAGACCTTCGAAGAAGAGCTTCGTATAAAAGACAGCAAAGATAATTGGTACTGGTTCAGAGAACAAGTTAAGGTCTTCAAGAGAGATGAAAATAATGATGTTTCTCATTTCCTAATTGTACTTCAAGATATTAATGAAGAGAAAATAAAAACAGTAGAACTAGCCGAAAGTGAACATCGCTATCGAAACTTTATCCAATATAGTTCTGATGGAATTTACTTCATGAATTGTGGACAATATATTTCAACTGAAGAAGACTTGGAGTCACAAATACAAAAATATTATGAAACAGCCTATATAGAGGAGTGTAACTTGGCCCTTGCCAAGATGTATGGTGAAGAAAATATTTCCACAATTCAAGGTAAAAAAATTGTAGAAATCCATGCTGGCAAACATTTTGAAGATAATGTCAATGCTATTCGTGTTTTTATAAAAAATGGTTACCGAGTAAATAATGTTGAAACCATAGAAAGAGATAAAAATGGAAACTGGCATTATTTTCTCAATCGGGCAGTTGCAATCATTGAAAATGGTCAATTTGTTGGCGTATGGGGCACGCAGCAAGATATTACTGAACAAAAACTAGCCGTACTAGCCCTGAAGGAAAGTCAAGAAAGATTGGACATGGTAATTGGAAGTGCCAGCTTAGGTATCTGGGACTGGAATATTCAAACAAATCAGGTTTTATACAACGAGTATTGGGCAAAGATGCTGGGCTATGAATTAGAAGAATTAGCTCATGATTTGAGCGATTTCACCAATGCTATTCACCCAGATGATACAGCGAAAGTTTGGAAATTAGTTGAACATCACATCAAGTATAACACGCCTTTGTTTGAAGGAGAATTTAGAATGAAAACTAAAGAAGGGAGATGGAAGTGGATTTATGACCGAGGAAAAGTGATCGAACGAGATGAAAATGGTATTCCAACCCGCGCATTAGGCACACATATGGACATTACGCAAAGAAAAGAATCTGAAATATATCTAAAAGAAAGTGAAGAATTTTTTAGAAACTTGTTTGAAGAAAGTCCCCTAGCCATCGCATTTATCAATATGGATGGGGTTATATTCCGGGTAAATCCGCAGTTCTGTACGATGCTGGGTTATCCAGCTTCTGAAGTGATTGGAATGGAATTAACTGAATTGTATGACCAAGAGGAAGACTTATTTCAGGCTTTAGCTGAGGAATCCCAAATGAATGGTGGAAGTGATTTAAGGTTCGAAAAATCATTTAGAAGCAAGAATGGTACCCAAATCTGGGCAAGGATTGCAATGGGCTTTGTTCAGGATGAAGAAGATGACTTTAAGCATATTATTTGTATGGCCGAAGATGTAACAGATCGCGTAAAAGCAGAGACCCATCTGTCAGATCGGGAGAACTTAAATCGAGCTATCCTGAATGCACTACCTGACTTAAAATTCAAAATGGATAAAGATGGTATTTTTCTTGATTATTTTTCGACAGATAAAAGTGAGTCAGAGCTTTATGTCCAGCCAAAACATTTTTTAAGAAAAAACATTAAAGAAGTACTCCCTCCAGTGGTATCATTTGCTGCAGTGCATAATGCTAAAGCCGCTATTAGAGATCGTGTGGTCAAATCCTTTGAATATGTTTTGCCAATTGATGGTGAAAAAAAATATTACGAAGCCCGTCTTAGCAGAATTAACGATAATGAAGTAATCATTGTAATTAGAAATATCACAGAACTCAAAAAAGCACAATTATCTCTCCAAGAGAAGTTCAAAGAGCTGGATATCAAAAATAAGCAACTAAAAGAATATATCGATTCCAACATGCAACTGGAAAACTTCGCTTATATCGCTTCTCACGACCTACGTGAACCCGTCCGTACTATGGGAAGTTTTGCACAATTATTACAACGAAAATATGGTGGGCAATTAGACGAAGCGGCGAACAATTACATTAAATTTATTGTGGATAGCTCCACCCATATGAATAGCTTAATTCAAGATTTATTAACCTATTCAAAAATTGATACGCAGAAGCATGCGATTGAAGAATTGGATGTTAACAGTATCCTAAATGTAACCATAACTGGCCTAAAAGAGCTAATTGAAGAAAAGAACGCGAAAATTAAAATTAGTACGCCAATGCCCATTATTAGAGCTAATGAAACCAAAATGAAACAATTATTCCAAAACTTAATCAATAATGCCATCAAATTTCATAAGCCAGATCTAGACCCTATTATCCAAATTGAATGCAAAGAACTTAAGCATGCTTGGCAATTTAAGGTAAGAGATAATGGTATAGGTATTCTACCAGAATTTAAAGAAAAGATCTTTGTACTTTTCAAAAAACTTCATAGAAGAGGAGAATATGAAGGCACTGGACTTGGCTTAGCAATATGTAAAAAAATTGTGGAGCAACATGACGGAGATATTGCTGTTGATTCTATGCTAGGCTCTGGTGCTATCTTTGTATTTACGATAAGTAAAAACCTTTAATGAAGCAACAAATACAAGCCTATTTATCATTTTTGGCTAAAGCC
>JAKVCU010000150.1:2225-12974 GCA_022448955.1 Saprospiraceae bacterium | reverse complement strand
GACGATAGTAGAGTTACACACGATTTTAGAACTGACTAAAAGAATTTATTATACCAATTTTCTAGCTTAACTGCTTAAGATGAATTATTTGTTTATAAAGTAAATTAACTGATGATAAAACGCATAGCATCTATGATTTGGTGGTCTACTCTCATTTGAAGGATATAAATTCCTGCAGTAAGTTTAACACCTAATCTAGAATTACTTTGTAACTCTAGGAGGTGTTCTCCTTGTGGCAAAACTTTATTGACCATATCAGCCATCACTTTTTTACCGCTTAGATCAAAAACTTGAAGATGAGTATGACCTGATTTTGCAAGGAACAACTCAATCTGTCCTGAAGTTTGTAATGGATTTGGGAAAATCTTTATAATTTGAGATCTCCCTCGATCCATTTTCAGCGTACTATTGATAATCAAGGGGTCAACGTCTAAGTATATATCAGCAACGCCATGCAGAACACCATTTTCATCTTCCATTACCGGAATAATGCGGTCTGTTGCACTAGGAGAAGAGGCCCAAGGGTCACTAGGAATAGAGGTGTCTCCTTGAAAATAGATTTGTGTAGTTAATTCAACATCGTCAAAGCTAACTTTATAATGAAAATGCCTTGGACGGAAGGAAGCGCCATTTAGGTATTTACCGGGAAAGATACTTTGAAAAGAATACGTTCCATTTACTTGAGTATTTACTCTTCCTCTGTAGTGTGTATCTTCATAGCCACCGCCGTCATTCGCATGCCAGACATCTACTACAGCTTGTGGAATGATGGTCTCGCAATCATTAGCATAAACAGTTCCTGTAATGACAATAGGTGTGCCGGGTGCACCATCCGGAGCTAATTGATCAATAAAAGGAGCATTTGGAACATAGAATGGCCCCAAAATATCATCAGTGCTCAAACATTCATTATTGATGATTGCTTGTGCATTAGCTTTCCAAGTGATTAGGCCACCAAGGCCAGAAAGCCCTACCCATTTTAATACTTTTCGTCTGTTGTTATTCATGAGTTCTTGTTTAAAAAAAAGTTTGTAATCCAATATGGTATGCGGATTTAAATTTTAGTGCTGCTCGTTCTTGTAAATAGGAGGTTTTGCCCCAGCCTGCTGCTAGGTGCCAATTTTTGTGAAAATTATAATTCAGTTCGATTTGTAATAGGAGGCGATCAAAATATAAAGATGGATTTTTTTCCAAAACTGTTTCTGAATAAGGATCGAGATATGGGGATAGGGATGCATAATGATATTGGGTCTCCATACGTTGATTAAAATAACCAATGACATCTGCACTTCCTGCTATATATAGTCGCTTAATGAGCGGTTGCATGTATTTTAAACCAACTCTCCATCTTAAAGCTTGCTGATCAATTTCTCCTTTTTCAAGGACAAATACTTGACCAATTGAATCTGAGAAAGGTTCAAATTCGATAGTTTTAAAGGAGATACTTTCATAACCTAAAGAAGTCCTCAATTGCCAATTTTTGTAGGCCCATCCAAGGCCCAGATCAACCGCATAAGCTTCCGTATTTCCCAAATGACTGAGGCTATCAAAATAGGGAAGCTGCTCAAGATCCACATTTAAGATAGAAAGCTCCATATAATCCATATATCGAGATGATGTTGGAGGTTGCTCTTTCAGAGGACTCATAGATGGATTGAAATGCAAGATATTAATGGGCAGTGAGCAGGCAAATGGATGATGAACAAGCGGCATAATCTGGGCTATTTCGCTTTTAGATGATTCGATAAGCGCTTGTTGTTTAGTTACTGCTATTGGCTCAGGGGAAGCGGTCTTTAAGTTGGCTAAAACCTGCTGATCTGGAATAAATTCCTTGATAAGTTTTTCTTGGATTACGGTTTGAATAAGGGTATCATAATGGTGAATAATGATTGTATCGATTATGCTTGCTTTCGCATGGCCTAGTGTATTGGCTTGAGATAAAAGCTGTTGTTTTAGGTCTTTTACTTCCTTTTGCAAAGACCAACACCATATCAAACTTGTCAAGAGAGGTAATAATAATGATAACCACCACCAATTATTATTTGAATGGCTGGGCAGTGTATCTAATTTTTCTGACAACTCTTCCCAGGCCTCTTCCGAGAAAGGAATATCCCTTTCTGCTTCAAAGCTATTATTAACTAAATCATCAAACTCCTTCATGGCTAAACTGCTTTAAATTGATCTGGAAAATAATTTTTTAACAATTGATTTAATTTCTTTTTGGCTTTCGCCAAATTGGATTTAGAGGTGCCCACACTTACCCCTAGATGTTTGGCAATCTCTGGATGAGAATAACCTTCAAGCACGTGAAGTAAATAAGTTGTACGATATGCAGGTGAGAGTTGCTGTACAATTTGCAAAACACGATCCAGTGTCAGTCGATCAATGGCTGGATTGCCAATACTGGGTTCTTTTAGGTATCGAATTTCAAGCGTGTCTGCATGCTTATGATACTTTTTGTAATAATCCAAAGCAGTGCGGACAAGTATTTTCCTCAACCAAGCTTTGAAAGCCCCTTTAAATTCAAATTGATGAATATTCTTGAATGCTTTCAAGAACCCATCATTCATGATTTCTTGAGCTTCCTCTTTATTTTTTGAATAGTGCAAACAGATATTCATAGCATAGCTATAAAACTGTTTGTACAATTCTTTCTGACTCGATCGATTACCTTTCTTGCAGTCTTCTATCAGTAACTTTAAAATATGTTGGTTTTCTTCCTTCATGGATTGTAAGTACTTTGGAGGAATATTCCGTTCTTACTTACCTACACGACAAAAATGGCAAAGGGGTTGCCTGAGAGGGGGGAATAATAAATAGTTCTTTGGTTGATGGTTGTCCGTTAATAGTTACTGGTTATGGATGGGGGCTTTGTAGCAACCAAGAACCAGCAACTATTAACGAACCACTCATTTACTCTTTCCGTCTAGTAGGTAACAGCCCTTTAAGCATTGGAACTGCTTTAACCAGTTCTGCACTATCTAAGCCTTGAGCACGAGCGTCATTAAATATTTTTAGTGCTTCCTCGGGCTTTTTATTGGTAATTTGTAGCTTGATCTTATTAATGTATGCTGGGATACTCATAGGATCAATTTCTAATAGTTTTGCGGCACCAGAAGTGGCTTCTTCATAGTTACCTACTTTGATAGCTGCATCCACAATTTCTCTGAGAGCTGTAGTATCTTTTGGACTCTTTCTGAGCTTTTCCTTGGCCATGTTCAACTTATTTTCTTCCTCTTTTCTATGCATTTCGACATTTGAAATACGTTCTTTGATATTTTTTTGTAGGGCTCCTGATTTGGCTTGTATAACAGAGGTATAATCCTCCCTTGCTTCTTGCCAAAGACCTAGCTTTTCGTAAGCTTTACCCCTTGAAAGAAGAACGTTTTCATCATTCTGATTAATCGCTAAAGTTGCATCAAAATCTACTAAAGCAGGTCCTGGTTGTCCTTGATCGAAGTAGATCATACCTCTATTGTTATGGGCTAATGCATAATCTGGATGTGTTTTAATGACTTCATCATAGGCTTCTATCGCTTTATCCAAATCGCCCTCCATGATATGAATTTCTGCTAAGAACATATTTTTGAGTAAAACGGATAAAGAATCATTTACATTAGCTTCTTCTAAGAATGCTACAGCATCTTTATAATCTTTTTTCATGAAGGCTACAATACCTAATAGTATGGCTTCAATATCCTCTGTCAAGATACCATCAGTGGCAATGGCGGAAACAGTAGTGAGTGTATCCACTAATGTACCATCTGTATCATTTAGCGAAAGCTTATGGAATTTAAAGTACTCGTTTTGCTTTAAAAATTTGTATCTAGTTAGAGTAGTATTCTGATTTTCTTCTTTATAGGTATTGCCCCAGATGACAAGGTCTGCATTCCAGTTTTTAACTAGTTTCTCTGCTTGTATGGATTGTAAAGGGTATGCTTCACTAGAAGGATCAAGTGGGTAAATTTTGCTATCGATTTTGATTCGCTGTTTGTCCGCAAGAATACCCATCCTTAACTGTATATTTTTATGGACAGTTGTTAAGGCCCCAAGGTCTGGCTTGAAAGGCATAATAAGGATTTTGAAGAGCGCATCTGACTCGAACTCTTGGATAGGAATTTTATTGGGATTAGCGATCAAGGCTTGTGGCTCTCTGCCTGATTCTTGGCTTAGGCCAAATCGCCAAATCGCAGTAGCCATTACCGCTAATGACAAAAGACCGATTACAGCGAATAACTTTTGTTTATTCTTCTTTAGATCAGTATTTTCTCCCCGATCAGGCTTTTCTTTACCTAAATCTTCAAGTAATCTGATTAATTGGTCCGCTACTTGATTCGTTGCTCGTTGAGCCTCCTCGTGGCTAATCAAAGCACGATTTTCCTTATTTCGTATACCGCTATAATGTGATTGAACAGCAAGCAATCGATTATTAAAACTGTCATAGCGTCCTGCTTCCTGTTCGAAAAAGGTAGAAAGAGAAGAAATAGCATCTTCTATTTTTGCTTTTCCAATAAGGGTCTTTACGGCATTAATTACAGTCGCTTTATCCATAATGAGGTAATGTTTGGATCGGGAATAATGAATTGTTTTATAGGTTGACTATAAAAGCAACAAAAAGAAACTTTTAGATATGGAATTTAGTTTAAGTTTAACTAGTAAAACGCCTAAAAGTTAATGAATATTTAGCATTTTATTGTTTTCCAAGTTCTACCGCTCTATTTAAAGCGGCAATGGCGCCTAAAATAATATCATCATGTACAGCATTGACTCTGTAAGATTTTAAGGCAGCTTCTGTTGTACCGCCTCGTGAGGCCACTTTTTCAATCCATTCCTCACAGCTATGTTCACTTTTATTGAATAAATCGATTGCACCTTTGAAGGTTTGACTTACCAGAAGCTCGGATTCTGATTGTGTGAATCCCATTTTCTGAGCAGCTGCTGTCATTGCATTCATGAAAAACCATACATAAGCAGGCCCGCTTCCTGAAATGGCCGTCGCTGCATCGATCGCCGTTTCTTTATCAACGTAAATACTTTTACCAGTCGTGCTTAATAGGTTTTGAACCATAACTAATTCAATGCGGGTAACTGCCTCCGAAGAAGTGAATGCAGTCATCCCCATACCTATCTGAGCGGGTAAATTGGGCATGGCACGAATAATTTTCGGTGCACCTAAAGCTTCAGCAATAGTAGCTATTTTTACACCCGCCATAATAGAAAGAAAAACTTGTTGAGGATCTATCTTAGGCTTGAGATTACTGAAGAGCTTGGCACAATCCTGAGGTTTTACCGCAAGAATGACTAAATCAGCCTTCGTTACACATTCATCGGGCGTACCATAAACAGTGCCGATATCTTTTTTAGCTAAGAGCGTTGCCTTTTCTGGTGATTTTTCTAAAATCATCATGTCCGCCTTATTCGTAATATGTGAGCGCAAAAAACTTTGAGCGTAGGTCAAGCCCATATTCCCTCCACCAATGATGAGTATCTTCATGGATAAATGATTAAATCAATCTTGTAAAATAAAATATAATTTGATTAGGGTAGGATGCAATTCAGTAAAATTTGTGCCCAAAACTAAAACCAACTTATTCAAAAAAGAAGAAAATGTTAAAAATTACTAAAATTATTTTTTAATGTTGAAACATTGAATGTATATACATACATTTGCAATGTTATGAAAATAGAACAAGAAATACAACAAACGGTATTTGAAAGTGAGTATCAAAAAGTAAATATCAATTTACTTTTTACTGCTTCTTGGCTGAACCAAAAGTCGGCTAAAGTTCTAAAGCCGTTTCATATAAGTTGGCAGCAATTTAATATTCTTCGAATACTAAGAGGAATGGGTGATAAGCCTGCAACAATAAAGACTTTGACAGAAAGAATGATTGACAAAATGTCAAATGCTTCGCGGCTAGTCGAAAAATTGAAGCAAAAAGGATTTGTAGAACGTAGATCTTGCCCTTCCGATCGAAGACAGGTAGATATTATGATTACGAAAGAAGGTCTTTTGATCTTGGAAAAAGCTTCTCACGCAATGAAGGAAGAGTTAAATAACATATCAGATAATTTTAGTGAAAAAGAAGCTAAAGACCTTAACGAATTGTTGGATCGAATGCGGTCCTAAACAAAAGAAGTAAGGATATTTTTTAGATAAATAGATGTATATACAAATAATGTTTAAACCTTATAGTTTAAAACACGTTTCAAAGCATAATTAATTAACCACGATTCATTCTATCACTAATAATTTAATAAATCATGAAAAACATTTTGGGTTTACTAACTATGATCACGTTTGTTGCATTTGCATTTACTAATCCTTCAGAGCGTACAACTGCTCAGGTGGATACGAAGGAGAGCTCTGTTATGTGGAGAGGATACAAGGTAACTGGTAAGCACTATGGTACTGTAAATATTCAAAGTGGGAGCCTAGATTTTGAGGGAGAGCAATTAGTAGGAGGGGAATTTGTAATGGACATGAACTCTATTTCTTGTACTGATTTGGAGGGTGGATATGGAGATAAGTTAGTTGGCCATTTGAAGTCAGATGATTTCTTTGGTGTAGCGACTTATCCAACAGCTGCTTTCAAAATAACAAAGGCTATATCACAGGGGAAAGATAATCGTTACAAGCTTGTAGGTGATCTAACTATCAAAAATACGACCAAGCAAATTAAATTCTTTGCTGAAGTAGTAGGTGGAAGTGCTAATGCGAAAATTACTATCGATCGCTCGGATTTTGATGTGC
Organism: Saprospiraceae bacterium; assembly: GCA_022448955.1. Lineage (GTDB taxonomy): Bacteria > Bacteroidota > Bacteroidia > Chitinophagales > Saprospiraceae > JALEHC01. The sequence continues at coordinate 6,220 of JAKVCU010000150.1, read as the reverse complement.
GTTATGGCTCTGGTAGCTTCTTTGATAACTTGGGTGATAAAACGATCTACGATGAGTTTGAATTAGAAGTGAAATTGGTTACAAAGTAGGCTAATTTTAAATTAAATAATATGAAAACATGAGTTGCCTAATTGCTTACTCATGTTTTTATATTTTTGGAATGGTAAAATGGAAAATACTTCCCTTATTTTTTTGGGTCTCCAACCAAATCTTTCCATTCACTTTTTCTAATATTCTTTTGCAGATGGCGAGCCCTAGTCCCGTACCTTCAAAGTCTTGTTTATTATGAAGGCGAAAGAACATAGCGAAAATCTTTTTTTCAAATCCTTTTTCAACTCCAATACCATTGTCTTGAACGGAGAAGTGATGATATGATTCTTCTGCTTTATATTCAATATGAAGAGTGGGCTTTTCAGATTTATTGTACTTAATTCCATTTTCGATAAGGTTTTTCAGGATTAAGAACAACTCTGTCTCTCCAAAATGAATAGTAGGTATGTCATTTACATGTATGATTACATTTTTTTCTTTAATTAAGCGCTTCAATTCTTCTTGGATATTTTGAATAATTTCATTGGGGGCAATCCAATTTACTTCTTTAATCCCTTTTCTGATTTTGGAGAATTCTAAAACATCTTCCAGAAGAATATTAACCCTTTTTGCCCTTGAATATACAATGTTAGTATAATGCTGTTGTTGAACAGGGCTCAGATTCGCTTGATTGTCCATTAGGATTTTGGAAAAAGATAATATATTTCGAACGGGCTCTTTCAAATCGTGAGAAGTGATATGAGCAAAGTTCTCAAGTTCTTCATTAGAGGAGGCCAGCTCCGTATTTTTTTGTTGTAAAGAGTTTGTTTGCTCCTTTACTTTTTGCTTCAGCCGGTCGTTGTAGCGATTTTTATTGCGATAAGCAGAAAGAAGGACTATGACTAGTGAAAGTGCGAGGAAACCAACAATTAAAAGAGCTTGAGTGAATTTTTTTTGGTAGGAAAGTGCCTTTGCTTGTTCGGCCTTTTTGGCTTCAATCTCTTTCCGCTCTTTTTTTTCGATGGCTAGCTCATTTTTTATGGTGATTTCATGTACGGTTTTTTCAAGATTTTTGTTGTTAAGGGAATCTGTTTTTGCCTTAAATATTTTTTGATACTGATACGCTTTTTCAAAATCACCTTTTGTACTAAAAGCTTCTGCGTATAACCCAAATAACCAAGTATTAGCATCCTGCGTTTCTTGATCTATTATAGTTTCCATGGCTTTATCCACAAAGAAAATGACTTGGTCGGGTTTATTTAGGCTATTGTAAATGGTGGCCATACTACCGTATATGTGTAATAGTTGGTCCTTTGAATTGGAGGAAATAGCAATGTCTTCTGCTTTTTCAAAATAATTAAGAGCTGATTCAAACAAGCCTTCAGATTGATTGACCTTTCCTAAATAGGCATAAGCAATTATTAAAGTGAAATTATCTTGGTGAAGCTTAGCTAAACGAATCGCTTTTCGAGCATTCACTTTTAATGCTTGATAGTCTTTATTACTGTCCAGATAATTGAGATAGTTTATGATGGATGCTGATTTGATAAATGGATTAGAGGAGTTCTCTGCTAATTCCATCGAATTTAAGATGTATTTCTCTGCTAAGGCGCTATCTCCTTGCATTTGATAGATAATTCCAATATTGCTGAGCGTAAAAACCTTGGCCACTAGGTTGTTATGTGGTATAAGTTCTAAGGCTTTGAAATAGTCCTCCAAAGCATCTCCTTTTAAACCAAAAGAGAGTTTTATGTTGGCATTATCATTTAAAGCAGCAGTCATTAAAAAACTATCAGGGATTATCGAAGCAATATTATAACAAGAGTCATTTAATTCCATCGACTTTAAAGAGGCTCCTTCATTGGAATAATAGATAGCTAGTAAATTGAGGGCGCGTGCTTTTCCTTTAGGATAGTCAAGATCTATGGAATACTGAAGTGCCTTTTCGGCAAATATTTTACTTGAGTCCGCATTTGAGCGATGATATGCCCAGCTCAACTCATTGAGTATATTTACCCTTTGGGTATCAATTTGCTGCGCAGCAACCTTTTGCTTTAGTAAAGGTAGTAGTACTTCCTTACTTCTTTCTTGAGCGGAAGTATATGGGGAAATCAAAAATAGACTGATAACTAGACTGCATAATATTTTCATAAAAACCTACTCCTAATCTGTTATTGCAATAATTTTTTCTAAAATATTGTCAATTAAATGAATAACTGTTTTTTGTGGGTTTTTGCTAAAGGTATTTTTTATCCTATTGGCTAGAATAGCACTACAGGAGATTGCTTCATGTCCTAAAATTTGTGCTAAACCATAAATACCAGCGGTTTCCATTTCAAAATTAGTTAAACGATGACCGCTAGATGAAAATTGGGCTAGCTGGTTGAGCACATTAGCATTGAAACTTCCTCCAATTCGGAGTTTTCTTCCTTGTGGAGCATAAAAACCAGGACACGTAAGCGTGATACCTTTGAAGAAATTATCCTTATTCAGTAAAGATAATAACAAATTAGAAGCAGAAAAAAGATATGGTGAAAAATGTAAATGCAACAGCTGTTCAAGATAAGCGATAAAGTCATCTTTAATTGTTTTTTCTTCCAATGAATTTTCATAATGGTAAAAATTAAGTAAACCATCTATACCCAAGGCATGAGAAGAAATAACGACAGTATCTAATGGAATATCTGCCTGCAATGCACCTGAAGTGCCCAGTCGGATCAACTTTAATGGTGTATGATGCTCCTTTTCTAATCTTGTCTCAAAGTCAATATTAACCAAAGCATCCAGCTCATTGAGCACAATATCAATGTTGTCTGTCCCAATTCCTGTAGAAAGAACGCTTAACCTTTTATTTCCAATTCTTCCCGTATGTGTTACAAATTCTCTACTTGCTTTTTTGACCTCGATTTCATCAAATCGTTCAGAGATCATTTCTACACGTTTAGGATCTCCAACTGTAATGATCGTTTGGGCAATGTCTTCGGCTCGTAAATTAAGGTGGTAAATACTTCCGTCAGGATTGATGATCAGTTCGGAGGGAGGAATGTGCATATTTATAATTTGATTTTATTGGTTATTTTTTACCTTTCGGTGAACTTCAATGGTAAATTAAAGCATAATTTTGGATTCTGCTTATCAGAATAGCCTTTAAATAAAGATAAAATGATGAAAATATACCATTTAGCTACTTGCAAAACGTGCCAAAGAATCATTGGGGAATTAAATAACGGAGAAGGTTTTGACTTGCAAAACATCAAAGAAAATAAAATCACTGCTGAGCAATTAGATGATCTAAAGGAAAAAGTAGGTTCTTATCAGGATCTATTTAGTCGCAGAGCTATGAAATATAGAAGTATGGGTTTGGCAGATAAAGAACTTTCAGAAGATGATTACAGAAGTCTAATTTTGGAAGAATATACTTTTCTAAAAAGACCTGTAGTTGTAATTAATGAGCAAGTATTTGTAGGTAGTGCCAAGAAACAAGTTCAAGGTGCAAAAGCTATTTTAGATGCTGAATAAAGAACAGATTGCTGCTTACTTCCAATCTTTGCAAGATCAAATCTGCAAGGCTTTAGAAGAAGCTGATGGAGCGGGAAAATTTCACCAAGACTTATGGCAACGAAAAGCAGGTGGTGGTGGAAGAACTAGGATCATCCAAGGCAAGCATATTGAAAAAGGTGGCGTAAATTGGTCTGCGGTGCACGGACCTATGCCGGAGAAAATCGCAAGTGCTTTAAAGTTGGATGGAGGTGAGTTTTTTGCTTCCGGTGTGTCAATTGTACTTCATCCCAAAAGCCCCAAAGTACCAATCATCCATATGAATGTTCGTTATTTTGAGATGAGTAACGGAATTTGGTGGTTTGGTGGAGGAATCGACTTGACACCACATTATATTGTGGAAGAAGATGCACAGTACTTCCACCATGCGCTGAAAAATGTTTGCGATAAGCACCACTTCGATTACT
>JAKVCU010000150.1:0-2215 GCA_022448955.1 Saprospiraceae bacterium | reverse complement strand
GGGCAGATGATTACTTCTTCATCAAGCATCGTGATGAAACAAGAGGGATCGGCGGAATTTTCTTCGATCGACTTTCTCAAAATGAGGATTTCTCAAAAGAGGAAAGGTTTAACTTTGTGAAAGATGTTGGAGAACTATTTGCTCCTCTGTACATCCACCTACTTCAGAAGAATAAAGATTTGCCATTTACCGAAAGGGAAAAGAGTTGGCAGTTGGTACGCCGTGGAAGGTATGTAGAGTTTAACTTGGTATGGGATAAAGGAACCAAATTTGGCCTAGACACCAATGGAAGAACAGAGTCGATTCTTATGAGTTTACCGCCTGAAGTGAATTGGGTGTACAGCCATCAAGTAGAAGAGGGGAGTGAAGAAGAGAAAACGCAGGCTCTTTTGAAAAAAGGTGTAGATTGGACAGCATAAGAATGAACTTGAATCCATTCTTATGCTATCGATCTCTTAATTACAGATAATTGTAATTTGATCGGTTTGTATTCTATTACTTTCATTGCCTGCACGATCTACCATATAAATTTGATAGGAGAAAGTATCCACTGGAAACTCATTATTTATGGTGCATGGAGGACTTCCATCCGGATAAGTACAACAGATATTCGAAGGTTTATTGGGAATTCGAACGGTGACTTCTCCTGAAATACCATTTTCTGTCCCAATATTAGGAATAACAGGCAATTTGATAGGGTTTGGGAAATTATCGCGGCTATCGATCAAAAAAACATCAATAGCTTCGGTCTCATCGCCAATGTCGCCATCTCCATCTGTAAAGGAGAACGTAACTTCTAGGGTATCATTTACATTTTGAGCAAGACCTTGCGTAATACTATCTTGATTAAATTGAACGAATTCAATTTCGGGTATATCTGAGTAATTTGGCGGTTGTACACAACTAAAAATACCAAAAGTAAGCAGCAATAAGAGAGAAATGTTTTTCTTTAGCTCCATATGATTATCATTTATGTAGTAATTTACAATTTTTGTGCTTTGCACAAAACCATTTTATCAATATCAGATGACATTTGAACACTTTCGGTCTTATTTATTACCTAAAATCGAAAACATTCAAAAGCATAACTTTGACGAAGTAGCTTTAGAGGTATTTCAGTTTCAAGCAACTTACAATCCTTTATATAAATCCTATTTGGACCTAATTAGTTGCAAGCCAACAGAAATAAGTGCGCTTTCGCAAATTCCATTCTTGCCGATTCAATTGTTCAAAAAGTATACGATCCAAACGGGCAAATGGTCTGCGGAACAAGTTTTTAGCAGTAGTGGAACCACCGGCCAAAATACCAGTTTTCATCATTTAAGAAGTAAAGAGTGGTATCAGAAAATGGCTACTAAAGCTTTTCAGCACTTCTACGGTTTACCCAAAGACTATTGCTTCTTAGGTTTATTGCCAGCATATCTTGAGCGACAAGGTAGCTCTTTGATCTATATGGTTCAAGAATTTATCCAATTGTCTAAGTATAACGAGTCTGGCTTCTTTTTATATAACATCGAATCTCTATTAGAGATTGTCGAAAAATGTCAAAAGCGTCAAATACCTACCATTTTAATAGGAGTAAGCTTTGCTTTATTGGATTTAGCAGAACAATATGCACCTGAGCTAGAAGGCCTTATAGTTATGGAAACAGGGGGGATGAAGGGACGACGTAAAGAACTTACTAGGAAAGAATTGCATGGGCAGCTTCAAAATGCATTTGGGTTGGATATGATTCATTCGGAATATGGTATGACTGAATTATTTTCTCAAGCCTATTCAAAAGGGAAAGGTATTTTTTATCCTTCACCCACTATGAAAATGCTGGCCCATGAAGTTACTGATCCTTTTGCTGTGCAAAAGTTTGGAAAAACGGGCGTTCTCCAAGTAGTTGATTTAGCTAATGTTGATACGATTAGTTTTATAGCAACAGAGGATTTGACGAAAGTCTATGAGGATGGTTCTTTCGAAGTCTTAGGTCGCTTAGATGCTAGTGATATCAGGGGATGCAATCTGCTGATCGGATCATGAAATGAGCTATTTGGCATGGAGTATTCTGCTTATCCTGTGGATTCTGTCCATGCTAGTATTCCACCCTTGAGATTGTAAAGGTTAGTGAAGCCAAATTTTTCTTCCAACTGCAAAATAGCGTCTGCACTGCGTTGCCCACTCTTACAATGTATAATGACTTGCTTGTCTTTTGAAATAACGGATGGAT
>JAKVCU010000015.1 GCA_022448955.1 Saprospiraceae bacterium | reverse complement strand
AAAGACGAAAGCATGCCGATTTGCGTATGGGTATATCCTGGCATTAAGACGTTTTTGGAGGCCTCTGACTTTTTAAGCAACAACTGAATCACCTGACGCAGTAGCTCCGCTATTGTTTTAATTTCTGATCTAAAAAATAATCTTAAATCAACGAGCACTTGATCGTTTCTAGAACGGCCGGCATGAATTTTTTTTCCTACTTCTCCCAAACGTGCCGTTAGTAAGTATTCAATTTGAGAATGGATATCTTCGATGCCTGCTTCAATTTGAAATTCACCTGCTTGGATATCCAGATAAATGGATTGCAACTCTCCTTGAAGTAAGGACAATTCTGCCTTGGTCAGCAAATCAATTTTTTCTAACATTTGAATATGGGCTAAGGAGCCTAATACATCAAAAGAAGCGAGTTGTAAATCCAGTTCTTGGTCTTTTCCAATGGTAAACTGTTCTATTTGTTGATCTAGTGTGATATCTTTTTGCCAGAGTTTCATGCTATTGATTTTAGATTTTGATCGTAAGTTGTTAGTAAAGAAATGTATTGATGAATGCCGTTTTCAATTTCTGAAAGCCAAATGTATTCATCCGCTGTATGTGATCGGGCAGAGTCGCCAGGGCCGATTTTAATGCTAGTAAAAGGCATCAATGCTTGATCTGATAAGGTGGGTGAGCCAAAGTAGCGATGCCCCCGTTGAATGCCTGTTTGTACAAAAGGATGATCCAAAGCAATGCCCGAAGAATTCAATCGGAAGGAACGTGCTTTCAATGTTGATTGGATCTTCGATTGCAAAATTTGAAATACCTCTGCATTGCTATAACATTCATTTGTCCGAACGTCTATAACAAAAGAGCATTGATCAGGTACCACATTATGCTGATGACCTGCTTGGATTTGAGTGATACTCACTTTTACAGGACCTAGTTGATCACTCGTCTCGTCAAATTTCATTTCGCGTAAACGAGCAATGTCTTCCAAGGCGATGTATAAGGCATTAATGCCTTCATCCCTCGCCGCATGCCCTGCCTGACCTTCTGCAATCCCATCAATCACCATCAAGCCTTTTTCTGCGATCGCCATTTGCATTTGGGTAGGCTCTCCTACAATGGCTAGATCGATTGGACGTAGTTCTTCAATTATACTAGCAATGCCTTTTGCGCCAGAGATTTCCTCTTCTGCACTAGCCGCAAAAATGAGATTAAATGCCAGCCCTTTCCTCTCACGAAAGTGAAGGAAGCATGCCATTAAACTCACTAGACATCCACCTGCATCATTGCTGCCCAAGCCAAAGAGTTGTCCATTTTCTAGGCTTGCGCCAAATGGATCTTGGGTCCAGCCATTCACTACCTTTACGGTATCATGATGAGAGTTGAGTAAAATGGTAGGTTTTTGCTCGTCCCAATGCAGCGATTTTGCCCATATATTATTTCCCTTTCGGGAAATAGCAATGCCTTTTTGAGCCAAGAAATCAGCGATTATATCAGCTGTTTGATCCTCTTCTTTTGAAAAAGAAGGTGTTTTGATGAGCTGCTGAAGTAATTGGATGCTATCTTCTATTAATGCTTTCATTAGGCAGCAGTTATAATAGTTTCATTTCCTGTCATAAGGCTATAGACACTGCCAATCCTCACTGTCGCTACTTGCTGAGCCAATGCATCAAAAGCATTATCTAATTTGGGAATCATACCATCTGTAATGATGCCTTCTGCTACCATTTCTTTGTAATTCTTTTGATTGATCTGATTGATGATACTTTTTTCATTTTTTGGATCAGAGAGGACCCCATCTTTGTCAAAGCAGTACAGCAATTCTGTTGTGAAATGATTGGCCATAGCAACAGATAAAGCGGATGAAATGGTATCTGCATTTGTATTCAGTAATTGACCTTGGCCATCATGTGTAATGGCACAAAAAACAGGTGTAAAGCCAGCTTGTAGTAATTTTAATAGTTGCTCCGATTGTACGGATTCAATATCTCCTGCAAATCCATAATCAATAGTCGAAACAGCTCTTTTATGGGCTTTGATGATATTGCCATCTGCCCCAGATAGGCCTATGGCATTACAGTTTCGTTTTTGTAATTGGCTTACTATTTTTTTATTCAATTGGCCTGCATAGACCATAGTAACTACCTCAAGTGTAGGGGCGTCAGTGATTCTTCTCCCATCAATCATTTGGGGTGTAATGCCTAGTTTTTGACTCAATGCAGAAGCATATTTTCCTCCACCATGTACCAATATTTTAGGTCCTTTCCATTTTGCGAAAGCATCTAAAATGTGATGGAGTTGTGAGGATGAGTGGAGGACATTGCCACCTATTTTTAATATTTTGAGTGTATTCATTTTAGTGGTTTAAAAGTTCGTGAAGGACGGCTTGGGCCGCAAAAGTTCTATTGTTGGCTTGTTCAATAACCAAGGATTGAGGACTGTCTAATACCTCATCTGCGACTACTACATTTCTCCGTACAGGAAGGCAATGCATAAACTTTGCTTGATTGGTCAATGCCATCTTTTCTGCTGTGATCGTCCAGTTATTTTTGACTTCTAGGATTTTGCCATAGTTTTGAAAAGAAGACCAGTTTTTGGCATAAATAAAATCTGCACCTTCAAAAGCTTTTTGTTGATGGTATTCTACCGGAAAATGCTGCTGAAATGTTGGTGCTAATTCGTAACCTTCAGGGTGCGTAATGGTCAAATCAACATCCATAATAGACATCCATTCTGCAAAAGAATTAGCCACTGCTTGGGGTAATGCTTTGGGGTGTGGTGCCCAAGTCAGCACAACTTTCGGTTTGGACTTTGTTTGATGTTCTTTGATGGTCAGACAATCGGCAAGCGATTGTAAGGGATGCCGAATGGCAGATTCCAGACTTACGATTGGGACACTAGAAAACTCAACGAATCTTTGCAAAATGTAATCCGAATAATCCTTGTCTTTATCTGTTAGACTAGGAAAGGTCCGAATACCAATGACATCAGCATATTGACTAATGACTTGTGCGGCTTCGCGGATATGCTCCGCTTTATCCGAATTCATGACGATTTGGTCTTCAAATTCCAACTTCCATCCCTGTGCGGCATTCATCGTCATGACTGAAAAACCTAGTTGCAGTGCCGCTTTTTCTGTGCTTAATCTAGTTCTTAGACTAGGGTTGAAGAATAGCAGGACGGCTGTCTTTCCTTTAGCAAAATCATTAGCTGCGAGAGGATTTGCTTTAAAGTATTGTGCCTTATCGATCAATGCCGATGGATTGGGCACATCTGCTAGTTGAGTGAATTGTTTCATGCGTATTGTGTTTGGGGAATGGAGGAATGAATTTTTTCAAGAAAAATGCTGACTTCTTTTTCAGTAATACTTAAAGGTGGTAGTAATCGCAGCGTATTAGGACAAGAAGAAGAACCTGTGAATACTTGCTTTTGATAAAGGAGATGTTTCCGTAATGCAGCACTCGGGTACTCCATTTCTAGGCCAATCATTAGTCCTTCCGCTCTGACCTCTTTTACGCCTTCCAAAGCGGCTAAATCTTTAATGAGCAATTGATGCATAGCCTTGGCATTTTGAAGCAAACCTTCCTCTTTGAGGATATCGAGTACGGCAATACCTGCTGCACAGGCTAGGTGGCTTCCGCCAAATGTGCTGCCTAGCATCCCAGGCCATGCTTTGATAGAAGGATGAATGAGTACACCCCCGATTGGGAAGCCATTACCCATGCCTTTGGCCATGGTAATGAGATGGGGTTGGATATTTGCTTTCTGAAAAGCGAAAAAATGGCCACTTCTTCCATAACCAGATTGAATTTCATCTAGAATGAGCATAGCTCCATGCTGTTTGCATAGTGTTTCTAGTCCTTCTAGAAAGTCAACATCTGCCAAATGTACTCCTCCAATGCCTTGGATTCCTTCTACAATGACTGCACAAACATCCTCCTTCTGAAGACTCTGCTCAACTGTAGCCAACTGATTCCAATCATGAAATTCTACTTCATAGGTTTTATTGATGGGAGCTTTGATTTTTGGATTGTCTGTAGCATTAACGACGGCAGAAGTTCTGCCATGGAAAGCATTTTTAAAGGCAATGATCTTTGATTTTTGTGTTTGAAAAGAAGCAATTTTAAGTGCATTTTCATTGGCTTCTGCACCTGAATTACAGAGAAATAATTGGTAATCCTGCAAACCAGATCCTTCTCCAAGTTTATGAGCTAGTTCTTCTTGTAAATCATTAGGTACAGCGTTGGAATAAAATGCCAATTGATGTAATTGATCGCTTATCTTATCAATAAAATGGGGGTGACTATGGCCGATAGAAATAACGGCATGCCCCCCATAGAAGTCTAAGTATTGGGTATTATTTTTATCGTAAACATAACTGCCTTTTCCTTTGACAGGCGTTACTTCATATTTGGAATATACGTTGAATAGATTCATTATTTTCTTTTTTAAAATGCCATTGCTTTTAGACCTAGTCCTGCGGTTTCTTCTAGTCCTAGAGCAAGATTCATATTTTGTACGGCTTGTCCGGATGCTCCTTTTAGTAGGTTGTCAATTGTGCTGATAATGAGTAGTTTGTTGCCGTGTTTCTGTAGGTGTAGCAGACACTTATTGGTGTTGACTACCTGTTTGAGACTGATGTTGTCACTGCTGATATGTACAAAAGGACTATCGGCATAATATTTCTGATAAGCCTTCAATAATTGCTCGTAGCTTTCGTCCACTTCCGTGTAAATACTGGCAAAAATGCCTCTTGCAAAGTCACCTCTCACTGGAATGAAATTGATGCTTTGTTGAAAGTCAGTTTGTAATTGCTGTAGACTTTGATGGATTTCATCCAGATGTTGGTGTTGGAAAGCTTTGTAAGCACTCAGATTATTATTTCGCCAACTGAAATGAGTAGTCGAACTAGGTGATTGGCCGGCGCCTGTGGCACCTGTGATGGCTTGCACATGCACTTCTGAATTCAACCAATTATTTGCTGCCAAGGGCAGCAGTGCTAATTGAATAGCAGTTGCAAAGCAACCGCAATTGGCAATCCGATTGGACGATTGGATGGCTGATTTATTCAGCTCGGGAAGGCCATAAATAAAGGAGTGTTGTGCTGATTTCAATCTGAAATCTCTACTTAAATCAATGATCAGTAAATCTTCAGGTAGCGTATTTTTCGAAAGGAAAACAGAAGACTGCCCATGCCCACTGCATAAAAAGAGCACATCAATATCCCAATCTACTTGATCGGTGAATTGTAGACTTGTTTCTCCCAAAAGATCTTGATGGACTTCATAGATGAATTTGCCTGCTTGGCTATTGCTTTTTATCCATTTTATCTGCGCAAATGGATGATGTAATAATATTCTGATGAGTTCGCCGGCGGTGTATCCACCACCGCCTATGATACCTATTTGTTGCATACGGTTTCTTTATGAAGTTGGTGATAGATTTTATTTGCGTTGGCGTAGATTTTGGTGAAGCCTTTTACATCTTCGCCAGACCAGCCATTATTCATTTCGCCATATTGCCCCATTTTGCTTTGCAGTAGGTCAAAAGGAGCTTCAATGCCTTGTAATTCAAAACGATAGGGGAGGAGTTGTACAAATGCTGTTCCACTCACATGGTTTTGGGTATCTTCTAAGAATGTTTCAATATTTCTTAGGACCGGATCGAGAAATTGCCCTTCGTGAAGTAGCATCCCATACCAATTACTAAGCTGTTCTTTCCAATATTGCTGCCACTTGCTGAGGGTGTGCTTTTCTAATAAATGATGAGCTTTGAGGATAATTAGCGGAGCAGCTGCTTCGAATCCAACCCGACCTTTGATTCCGATGATGGTATCACCGACATGTATGTCTCTTCCGATAGCATAAGGGGAAGCTAATTCTTCGAGATATTGAATCGCTTCGACAGGATGTGTGAATGTTTGTTGATTGACGCCAATAAGTTCCCCTTTTTCAAAGTGAAGACTAATTTGTTGAGGAGCATTCTTTTTTAAAGGGGATGGATAGGCTTCTTCGGGTAGTGGAAGGTGAGAGGTGAGTGTTTCGGCACCACCTACGCTAGTTCCCCAAAGACCTTTGTTAATGGAGTATTTTGCTTTTTCCCAATTCCAAGCAAACCCTTGCTGTTGCAAATAGTCAACCTCTTCTTGGCGGGAAAGCTTTAGGTCTCTAATTGGTGTGATGATTTGGATATCTTCACCTAGTGTTTGAAAAACGAGGTCAAATCTTACTTGGTCGTTCCCCGCGCCAGTACTGCCATGTGCAATATTTTTTGCGCCAATTTTATTGGCATATTGAATGATTTCAATGGCTTGAAACATTCTTTCCGCACTTACTGAAAGAGGGTAGGTGTTGTTTCTGAGTATATTTCCATAAATGAGATATTTGATGCATTGCTCATAATATTGCTCAATGGCATCTATACAATGGAAGGAATGTGCACCTAATTGCAGTGCTTTTTCTTCCATGCTTTGAATATCATTTGGCGTAAAGCCACCAGTATTCACGCTTACGGCATGTACTTCTAGATTTTTTTCTTTTGTCAGATATTGAATACAGAAGGAGGTATCTAATCCTCCGCTATATGCTAATACTACTTTATTGTTCATTATGCTTGATTTAGGAACGTTAAAAAAATAACTTCTCGATTTAATGCTCATCTTTTGCCCTCATATTACGTTACAAAGCCTCGCCGTAGCCAAGGCTATGCCTACGTTTTGTGCCTTATCTGATGACAAAATCTATCGACCTGAAATTCGGAACTTATTTTTTTGCTGTTCCTTAGAATGAGGTGAGACAAATCGTGTTTTAATACTGCTTCTTTGGCTGGTGCCAGCATGGCTGTACAAAGGCACATTTTTTGTTGATTTCTTTGCAGAATATCGTAATTGGGACAGCTTTGGCAGCCTTTCCAGAAAGCCTCATCTTGTGTTAATTCTGAGAAGGTAACAGGTTGATAACCTAAGGAGGAATTGATGCGCATGACTGCAAGGCTAGTTGTAATCCCAAAGATTTGGGCATGGGGGTATTTCGTCTTAGATAGTTGAAAAATATGTGTTTTCACTTGTTTGGCGAGGCCCATTTGACGAAAGTCAGGATGAATGATAAGGCCAGAATTGGCGACATATTTTCCATGTTCCCATGTTTCGATATAACAGAAACCGACCAATTGATTTTGCGAAAGCGCGAGAATGGCATTTCCTGAACTGATTTTATCTTGGATGTATTGGACAGGTCTTTTAGCAATACCTGTACCTCTTGCTTTTGCAGATTCGGCTATGAGTTGACAAATTTCCTCTGCGTAGTGAATCAAAGAAGGATGACCGATAATAAATTTAAATTCCATTTCAGATTAGGCAATAGCCTATTGCGTCTTACCGAGTGACTGGACAAAGCATTTGAGCGAGGATACTATTCGCAGATACAGAGGTGCGAATAGATCGAAAAGCAAAATGCTTAGACCAGATCGATAGCGATCAGGTTAATAAATTTCAGTTAAGTAAAGCAGAAAAGTTAACCTTCCGATTTTGTCTTCGCTTAGTGATACTAAGCGGTGCATTTAAAGCGGGCAACGCTAAGAAAAAACCTTGATAAATCGAAAAGTAATTTTTTGCGAAATACTAAAGCGAATTGAAATTGGGTAGAAGCCCTCTACCTCTGGAGGTGATATGAAGATATACGCCCCTAAGGGCGACGACGTGAAACACGGCGACGGCGGCGAATGTTAATGATAGGATAATATGTGAAAAATGCCTTCGTCATAAACACAAAGCTAAGTTGCTTTTATAACTTATGCAATAGCTGAGATTCAACTTTAAGCTTTTTTTACGATATCAAAGCTTGGAAATAATTGATTTTTGTTATTTAAAGTATTGGTTAGTAAGGTTTTATGGCAATTGCAAGGAAGGTGCTATAACTGAAAAAATTGTATTAGAAGAGAGAAAATCTCTTATTTAGGAAAGAAAAAAGAATGGTAAGTACAATCTATAAAGTCGAAAGGTATCGACAAAAACTAAAAGATTTCAACTTGAATGGCAAAGTATAAGTAGATCAATGATCAAGTGGCTACGCTACTTTAGAGTAAAATTAGGAAGCTACTCCTGTTTTAAGTCCTGAGCGAGACTGCCGCTCCTGGTTTTGCTGCAAAGTAGTGACTGAATTTTTAATTTTTGTCGACCCTTGGTGACTGGTGATAAATGGTGCTGAATAATCCTGACATTGCCAGGTTCGGTGAAAATTAATTCCATCCATGATTTAAAAAATTTTGTTTTTAAAAATAAATTATAGTAGTAAGATGCTCTTGGGCATCCTATTTCACATCCTGAGATGTTAGAATTTTCTAAAGGTAAAATTCTACTTATACCCAGAGGATATTAGACGTCTATGCCGTAGAATAATACTTTCAAAAGAATAATAGAATGTAATAAGAGCGTCTCATGAGACGCAAAAGTTTTAATCTGAGGGGAGATTAAAAACAATCATAGAGATCTTTGTAGAGTGCTTTTGGAAGTCAAGCGGTCATCTTTTCTCAAATATGAACTTCACTTGCCAAAGCGAAAGAGGATGATTGTTTTGAAATGATTTACATCTGTCTTTATAATAGATGTAATTTTTATTCAATTTGTTACCTTTTTTTGACAAAAACAGGGGCAATAGATAAACGCACCCAAAAAATCCATAGAGATCTGGATTTCTTAGACAAACAGTAGAAAAGTGGGGTTAAAAGAGAGGGCAAGCTAAAGAGGGATAAGAATATTTTATTAATAAATATAATTATAAAATCAACTCATCCGCATAATCGTTAATATTCTCCCGAAAACAACACCAGCGATCACCTACCGTTTTCAAAATAAAAAGCGATGAGAAAAGTAAGTCTTGCAATCCTTTTTTTATTTGTTTTTCACCATTTTATTCTTGCACAGGAAGCAGTAACATCTTTCAAGTATGACATCGGCCTGACTGTTTTTCCAGGAAACTGGGGAGGGGATGGTGCCTTAGATATGGAATTGATTTATAAACAAAAGCTTGAGGTAGGGAAAATTCGAATTAAGATTGGAGCAGATAATCGAGCCTTGGTATACCCTAATTGGAGAAGAATTGCTGACATTAAATCCAGTATTTCTGATTCGACAAATTTATTTGTCTTGAGTGTATTCGATCAACAGACAAATTACTCTTTGTCGTTAGGTTATGAAAGAGAATGGTTCCGTTATGGTCGATACAGCCTAATCGGGGCAATAGATTTTTTCGGTAGAATTCGAAATGCAAATATAAATGCCCGAGAACAAATAGAAAGAGTGGAGACTAGAGAAGTTCTCGAAGTATTAGATGAGACATCTTGGAATACAAGATATTCAGACTTAGGTATTGTACTCGCTATTGGGTTTAATATCCAAATCACGGATCGGATCAATGCACGCGTTAATTTTGGTGCCAACGGTAATCTGCTCTATCAAGAAGTTCCTTACTGGGGGCTTGATAAAGAAGAAAAAGTGCTTGATGAGGTGATTACCACCGGCGATTTATTAATACTTCAGGATTTGGCGGTGACTTATAGTTTTTAGGGGTTCGGAAATAAATAAACTACCTGAGTTTTTGCAGATCATTTTTTTAGAGGGCAAGGCGTGAAAAGGGAGTATAGCCTTAGCTACACGACTGATGAACAACGATGTCATCTGGAAAAAGGGCTGCAAAAACGGGTAGGTTATTTTTTGCCGGAACCCTTAATTACCGGAAATCAATACTCAATACTGGCAAATCCGCATGATTGACTAATGCTTCAACATTGCTGCCAGAGAAAATCCTTTTGAGTGGATTCTTTTGATGGTTGGAGATGACAATCAGTTTGGCCTTAATATCTTGTGCAAAGGAGCGAATACCTTTTTCAATGCTAAAGCCTCTTTCAATGTGCGTTTCGCAATGGAATGACTTCCATAATTCTTTGAATTGTACTAAGGTTTCTTTGCTCAGGAAATAAGGCGGTTCAAATAAGGAAGAGAAGATGTAACTCGATGAGGAATCTCAAGGCTGGCGTTTGTCACTTTAGAGAAATAGAAAAGGACGATATACCCTGCATGAAATACACAGGACATATCGATAGGAGAATGTTACTTTATTGGCTTAACTATATATCCTGCTTGGCGCAAAAGGTTGACGACGCCCATTTGTCCGCCGAGGTGCCCCGCACCAACAGCAAAGAAAATGGAGTTTTTGGCCATCATATCAGCCATAATTGGGATCCAGTTCTTATTTCTTTGTACTAGTAATAAATCTTCATATTGGGCCAAGGTGCCATCCCCTTCCATTAGCTGCTGCATAGCTGCAATATCCTGCTTTTTGTAGAGGTCAACCATGAGGTCAAAATCTGCAGAATTTCCATCACCAGTGCCTTCTAATGCATCCATAAGCATCTGTGCTTGTATCTTGTAAGGAATACTATCGAACATACTCATCTGGAATTCTGCTGTTTCTAAGCCATCAATTTCTTTGCTTTGTGAGTTGGCTCTTTCCATCAGTTTCATTTCATAAGAAACGATATCACCTGTTGCTTGTCCAGTAGTAAGATCTTCAGAAGCCATCATAGATAAAAACATCGGCTTCAAACGCTCTAAGAACATCAATGGAATTCCTAACTTTTGGAAGTGCTTATCTACTTTAGTATACTGCTCTTCTGTTAGTAAATCGCTCAAAGTAGTATCATTGGCCATAAATGCTTTCATCATAAGTGGCATCATAGCGGAGACATCCATCATTTCTTCTAAATCAATCTCAAAAGCAACCCTTTCTGAATCATCAAATGCTTTTTGGGTAGGAGCAGTCAATACGAAGTCTTCTTTACCAATCATGTGAATGGTACCAAATAGGTAGGAGGTTTTATCTAGGCCTTTACCTTCGATTTCCCAGAGCAGCGAATTTTCAATTTCTGGAGTGGTTTCTTTCTTCCCGATGGTTTGAGAAGTAGATCTGAATCCCATAAGGAGTGAGCCAACTAGAAAAATCCAAAACAATTGTTTCATAAGTTTTTTTAATTTAAAATTCCTAAAAAGGGCTTTGTGGTAAGATGTAATTATTTGCTAAATATTAATTGATAATAATTCCAACGCAGATGCTTTTGACTTAGTTGTAAAAATGGACATAAATTAATGTGATCTATCGAAATCTTCTAAAATACTAAGCAGTACTTGCACATCTTCAAAAAACGCTCGCACCAATTCAAAACTAAGGTTTGATATGAAAATATTGGGTTCCAATATATCCTTTGGCTCTGTTACGGCAATATAAATTTCATTATCTAAAATGGATAGATAAATCTCTTTATCAATTTTCTTGCGATACTCCAGTACTGCATCCTGCATATCTTCTGTAAGAAGCCTTACAACATGCGTATGAGGGGTAGCATAAACCATGAAGTGTTCGAGAAATTCTTCATTCAAAATTTCCATCGACACATCGCTTCCACGTTCCCAAGTAAATGCTTTGATCGTTTTAATCAGATATTGCCTAAATGCTCTTGGCCAAACGACAACTTGCCCCGTAATTGGGGCATTAAACTCCGCTCTTAAGAATACCCCTTTAAAAACATAGTTTAAACGATTACGGACAGGAGAGTATTCCTTTACATCTAATTCGCAAAGTTCAAAATCCAATGAGCCAATACTTCCTGTAATGTAGTCTTCTCCCTTGTAATAAGGAGCTGGGGTCTCAAACAGCTTGCTTGCCTTAAAGGTAGTACTCGGTATAAACTTTTTGGCATCGTATTTGAGCGTCCCATAGTTGATACTGTCATCGATAAAATCCAAGATAAGGTTCATGATCCTTGGCTTAAAGGTCAGTACAAATTGACGCATTCGGTACAACAAAAAAGTAACATAAAAACCTATGGGGATCATCATGAATAAAGAGACGACTAAGAGATCGATGACCAATCCTAATATGAGTATAGCGGTGACAAAGATGGCAGAAAAGAACAATAAACGGAGTAGCCGAATTCGCTTCCTTTCCATCCGAAGTAATTCGGGATGGATGGTATGATTGTAATAAATCCTAAATTCGTCTAACTGCTTCATCAATTACCTTGTTCACCATATTGATTTGGAAGTCCAATATGCTAAAAAAGTCCAATAAATGTTATGGAATAGCCAACTTTCCTCATCCTTTTTCACTCTATTGAAATGTACGCTAGATTCTTTTAATAAATTGTGCTATTTTTGCAGGCCTATGAAAAATACAAGACTTTTATTATTATTAGGTGGGATGTTCTTAGCCCTTACTTCTTGTAAGAGTGAATTCGAACGTATCCGTTCAAGTGGAGATGTGAAAGCCATCTACGAAAAAGCAGAAGCCTACTACGCAGAGGAAGAGTACCAAAAGGCACAAACCTTGTACGAGTTGATTATTGGTAGTTATCGTGGCCGTCAAGAAGCGGAAGATATCTACTACAAATATGCCTATACTTACTATTATTTAGGTAGATATATTTTGGCATCTTATTATTTTAAGAATTTTGCTAATACCTATAGTTCTAGTGATTTTAGGGAAGAAGCAGATTTCATGGCTGCATATTCAAATTATCAATTATCTCCTATTTTCCGTCTGGATCAATCCTACACGGAAAAGGCAATTGACGAATTTCAATTATTTGTCAATACTTATCCTCAAAGTGAGAAAGTAGCTCAATGCAACCGTCTGATTGATGAAATGCGTTTGAAGTTAGAAAAGAAAGCATTTGAAGGAGCAAAACTTTATTTTGACTTGCGCCAATATCAAGCAGCTATACAAACTTTTGAAAATGTCTTGAAAGATTTCCCAGAAACTGCTAATATTGAAGAAATTCGCTACATGATCATCAATTCTGCTTTCGAATTGGCAGAAAATAGTATAGTGGATAGGCAAGAAGAACGATATAGTGACGTTTTAAAAGAAACTTCTGAATTTCTTAGACGTTACCCTAATAGTAGCTTTTCTAAAGATGTTCGCTCTTTTGAACAAAAAGCAGAAGGAAAATTGAGCGATCTAAGGAAGGCCGCTTCTAATTCATAAGAGATATAAATTCATTCTAATATGTCAGATATTAAAACTCAGGTTCAAGGTTTAGATCCTAATGTTCAAGCACGGAATATCCATCGTCTGGTAAGAGATACTGGAAACATTTACGAAACTTTAGCCATCGTAGCTAAGCGTGCTAATCAGTTATCGGTAGATCTAAAGCATGAACTACACCAAAAACTAGAAGAATTTGCTGTTTCTTCTGACACTATCGAAGAAATTAACGAGAACAAAGAGCAAATTGAAATTTCTAAGTTTTATGAGCGTCTTCCAAATCCATCTATTATTGCTATGACACAATACTTGGATGAGGATATCTACCATCGCTACAACAAAAAGAAAAAACATCAATAATTGAAAAGGCATTCCTTTCTTCAATAGGAGGGATGCCTTTCTAATTTTATTACTTACCTGATTTCCTCCTACTAAGTAGTTTGACCGAAACTGTGCCTGCCGGCAGGTTGGGATCGGTACGATAAAAATCAGCCATAGGCAGACAGGTCTTTACGTTCGTTCAAAAATCATACGTAACTTTCCTCTCGTCAGTTACTTATAATTTTCGTAAGGACAATTTTATGATTCAAGCAATTTTGACTAGCCGCTTGGCCGTATTTTATCATTTATCATGTTTAAATGGCTACCCTCAAAGACAAGAAGATTCTGCTCGCTGTTACTGGAAGTATTGCAGCATATAAAATTGCGACACTTACAAGATTGTTAGTGAAGTCGGGTGCGCAGGTACGTATCATTATGACAGAAGCTGCCACTAAATTTATCACACCGCTGACACTAGCCACCCTTTCCAAAAATGAGGTGCACCAAGAAGTGAGCTCTGGTGCAAGTTGGAATAATCATGTAGAACTTGGTTTGTGGGCTGATCTTATGGTAGTGGCTCCACTAACTGCTACTAGCATGGCCAAAATGGCCAATGCTATTTGCGATAGTATGGTCGTAGCCGTATATCTCTCTGCTCGCTGCCCTATTTTTTTCGCGCCAGCAATGGACTTAGATATGTGGGCACATCCTGCTAATCAGGCCAACCTGAAAAAGTTGATCTCTTATGGCAATCACTTAATTCCAGTGGGTATAGGAGAATTAGCTAGTGGATTGAGTGGAGCGGGGCGAATGGCAGAGCCAGCACAAATTGTAGAAGTGCTAGCGCATCATTTTCAAAAAGGAAAAGACCTTCAGGGTAAAAAAGTCTTAATTACAGCAGGCCCAACCTTCGAAGCCATCGATCCTGTGCGCTTTATTGGTAATCGCTCTTCTGGTAAAATGGGCCTTGCCCTTGCAAAGGATGCCCTTCGAAGAGGGGCGGAGGTATGCCTTATTCTGGGCCCATCTCGCCTTGATCTAAGTCATCCCGCTTTAAATTTAGTTAAAGTAGAAAGTGCAGATCAGATGTATGCTGCCGCAAAGCAGCATTTCCCAGCAATGGATATCGCTATTTTAGCAGCAGCAGTTTCGGACTATCGCCCAAAAGAACAAGCTCTCGAAAAGATTAAGAAAAAATCAGAAAATCTTATCTTAGAGCTGGTAAAAAATCCAGATATCGCAGCGAGTTTGGGTCAACAAAAGCAAAAGCATCAATTATTAATTGGGTTTGCTCTCGAAACCAATAATGAAGAAGCTAATGCAATAGGCAAATTAAAAAAGAAAAACTTTGATTTTATTGTGTTGAATTCTCTAAAAGATCCAGGTGCTGGATTTAATCATGATACCAATCAAATTACAATCTTATCTAAAGACAATAAGATCAAGAAATTTGAGTTAAAGTCAAAGAAAAGTGTCGCATCTGATATACTAGATGAGGCCATTGAATGGATGAATAAATAATAGATTTGATGAGCAGATTTATATTCTTGATATTTACGCTAACGAGTTTTGGAAGTCTTCATGCACAAGAGTTGAAGGTTTCTGTCAAAATTAATATACAGAAAATTCAAACAGTAGACCCTAAGGTTTTTGCTACCTTAGAAACTACTATCGATGAGTTCTTGAATAGCCAAAAATGGACAAATGATATCTTCGAAAAAGAAGAACGTATCAACTGTAATTTCCTTTTGACTATTCAGGAAGAATTATCGCCAACTAGCTTTAAGGCAGATTTAGCCATTCAGGCTTCTCGGCCTGTTTTTGGTACAGACTATGAAACAGCGATTTTGAATCATATTGATCGAGATGTAACCTTCGTCTATGAACAATTTCAGCCCTTAGTCTTTAGTAAAAATTCCTACAATGATAATTTATCCCAGGTACTTTCTTTTTATGTATACCTCATATTAGGATTAGATTACGATAGCTATTCTTTATATGGGGGAGAAGAACACCTGAGAACTACACAGGAGATTTTGAATAATGTACCACAAAGTGCAGCAGCAGGAAACCCAGGTTGGCAATCCTTAGATGCCAATAGAAATCGCTTCTGGATTATTGAAAACCTCCTATCACCTCGTGTAAGAGATTATCGTCAAGCAATGTATGATTATCATCGTCAGTCTTTGGATATTATGTATACAGATACCAATACAGCTAGGGCCATTTTGATTAGTGCGTTGGAAAAAGTAAGAACTGTTAATCAAGCTTATCCCAACTCAATGATCGTGCAGATGTTTGCAAATGCAAAGTCTACAGAGTTAGTCGAAATATTCAAAAGAGGTACTATACAAGAAAAAAACCGATTTATACAAATCATGACAAAGGTTGATGCCCCAAATGCTTCCAAGTATCGGGCTGTCAGATAAATAAGTACTTAGACAAATTTTATTGTACTAATTCCTGCCGGTAGCAGGCAGGTTTCGGGCTTACTACTAACGAAACCAATTCTAAATAAGTCGTCACAAAAGTGTAAGTAACCTCTAAAGTGCTTACACTTTTTGTGTTTGGAGTGAGCACTTGGCAAATTTCGAACTTTGAGCATATTTGGAAAGTATGAATGGGCCTTATCAAAATTATTCATTGATAAAATCAATTCATGAAAAATTCAAACTATGCTCTTTAAAAAATAGACTATGCGTATATTATTGGTCTTTTTATGCTCTATTTTTGGCTTTTCCTGCTTGGCACAAACAAATAGCGCACCTGCAGATGTCGTTTGGGGGGAAGAATTGAGAGAACCCTCAGGCTCTTATATTGAAAAGCTTATCTCTTATGGAACTTGGGGGTTCTATGCCCTGAGAAAAAAGGAAGCTAGCTCTTTTAGTAAAGCCTCCGCTTATATAGAGCGCTACGATAGTAACTCAAAGTTGCGAAAGTCTAAAGAACTGAACTTAAAGTATAAGAAAAAAACTAGACTTTTTGAAGACCTGATCCTCGTTGGAGGAGAGCTCTACCTATTTACTAGTTTTAATAATAGATCCCAGAAAAAAAACTATCTGTTTGCACAAAAAATTAATCGCAAGCGACTAATCCCAGAAAAAAAGCTCACTAAAATAGCTGAAATAAGTACAAAGAGTGAGCATCGTGCAGGACAGTTTGATATTGAGATTTCTAAAGATAGCTCTAAAGTTCTTGTCTATAATCAGTTACCTTATCAAAAACGTGAACCAGAGCGCTTTGCTTTTAGAGTTTATGATAATCAGTTTAACTCCATTTGGGAAAAGGACATCACACTACCTTATAATGATGAAAAATTTGAGGTCAAAGAATATAGCGTAGATAATCAAGGTAATATTTATGTGCTAGGTATAATTTATCAAGATCGAAATCGCCGCGAAAGGGCTGGTCGACCCACCTACCAGTATACAATACTTTCTTACACAGCGCAAGGAGAGAAGTTTCAAGAGTATAAAATTAGCTTGGGAGATAAGTTTATTTCAGAATTAACTTTCCGTATCGATCGAAATGGCCATTTGGTATGCTCAGGCTTTTATTCTGAGAAAAACTCCTACAGTGTGAAAGGAACTTACTTTTTCCGCCTAGACCCTATCACAGAGGAAGTATTGAATATCAATTCTAAAGAATTTGATTTTGAGTTTCGTTCGGCATTACTCTCTAGATCTGGCAAACGAAGAGCAGAGCAAGCAGAAAGACAAAACAATACAAGAAAGGAACCAGAACTTTTAAATTATGCCTTAGACGATCTGATCTTACGATCGGATGGCGGGGCTTTATTAATTGCAGAGCAGTTTTTCGTCAGGCAATATGCTGTACGCGACTTTTTTGATCCTCGTAGTCGATTTGGCGGAAGTACGCTGCGATACGATTATTATTATAACTACAATGATATTATCATTGTCAATATAAAGCCAACAGGAGAAATTGAATGGGCAACTCGAATTCCCAAAATTCAAGAAACACTTAATGATGGAGGCTATTACTCTTCCTATGCTAAAGCTATAGTAAGAGATAAAATTTACTTCGTATATAATGATAATAATCGCAACTTTAGCAAAGACTCCAAAAGAATCTATAATTTTAATGGGCGCAATTCAGTTATCGCAGTCACGGAAGTAAGTATTGATGGAAGTACGCAAAAATTCCCATTATTTAGTAATAGAGATGCTGGCGTAATTACAAGACCAAAAATTTGTAAACAAATAGGACTAAGGAAAATGGTCATCTTTGGAGAACGAGGTAGAACTTACCGTTTTGGCAATCTATCCTTTGAATAAAGGAACGAATGCTCTTTCAATAGAAAGATAGAATACCACGGTATAAGCTATTTTGTCATGCTACTTAGATCAAATAATTTTATGGTAAAGAATATTGCAATTTTTGCATCTGGTACAGGTACAAATGCAAAAAAAATAATTGAATATTTCAGTGGAAGAACCGATATTAAGGTAAATTTCGTCGTTTCGAATAAAGAGGCAGCTCCAGTTCTGAATATGGCCCAATCATTTGGAATTGAGACCTTAATAATAAATAGAGCGTATTTTTACAAATCAGAAGATATTCTGCAGGAATTGAACCAAAAGGGTATTGACTTTATCGTGCTGGCGGGCTTTTTATGGCTTATTCCTGATTATCTTGTAAATGCCTACACCAATCAGATGATTAATATCCACCCCGCATTGCTTCCTAAGTATGGTGGTAAGGGAATGTACGGAATGAATGTACATCGCGCCGTAAAACTGGCAGGAGAAAAAGAAAGTGGAATAAGCATTCATTATGTAAATGCAAAATATGACGAGGGGAATATAATCTTCCAAGCTGCTTGTTCGTTGGATGAATCTGATTCTCCTGAAACGATTGCTCAGAAAGTAAGAACTTTAGAACATCAACACTTTGCTCCAATCATCGAATCTCTGATTACTCGTCGTTGATACTATTTTATGGATAGAGAATCCTACCTTTAGAATAGAATCACCATAGAAATAAAGAATTTTTTTAAGTCCATGGACAAAATGAATCTACTATTATGATGTTAAAAAGAGCCACACTGATCATCCTTGTGTTAGCAGTTGCTACACCTATGTTTGCTCAAAAAATGAGTTGGCGTAAACACCGCAAACTTGCAGACGAACTATACGGAAAGGCCAATTATGCGGAAGCTGCTGAAAATTATGAAGCAGCCTGGAAAAAGAAAAAACGTAAGAAAGAACTCATCTTTAAAGCAGGTGAATCCTATTACCTCATCAAAGACTATCGGAAGGCTGCTGCTGCCTACTTGGAAGTAAAAGATGAAAATGATGATTATCCATTAGTTGGACTAAAATACGCTAGATGTCTTAAACAAGATGGGCAATATGAAAAAGCAATCAAAGAATTTAGAGCATTTTCTGATACTTATACTGGTGATGGTAAGGCCATTTTGCAAGATATTATCAGTAATGAAATTAAAGGTTGTGAACTAGGCTTAGCTCTTCCTTCTGGAGCACGTAGTGATTTGGAACTGTTGTTTGCTGGCACAAATGTAAATACGGATGAGGATGAGTTCGCTCCTTTTCCCGTCTCCAATAATCAATTATACTTTTCTTCTTCTAAAGGAGGAAAGGCCAGAATTTATGTCTCTACGAAAGTAGGAAAGACTTGGGCTAGAGCTGCTGTACCAGCTAACTTTCCTGTTATTCAAAATGGGCATTTTGCAAACGGATCATTTTCTCCTGATGGAGATCGTTATTATTTTACGATCTGTAATGCAGAAAAAGATAAAAACTATGGTGATTTGACTTCTCGTTGTGAGCTGTTTGTGACTAAAAAGAGCGGTAATCAGTGGTCTAGGCCTGAACGTTTACCTGATTATGTGAATTTGGAAAAAATAACAAGCACACATCCTACTGTAGTTCATCGCAGTGGGTTAGAAATTGTCTATTTTGCTTCTAATAGGGATGGTACAAGAGGAGGAATGGATATTTGGTTTATCAGTCGCGATTTAGCCAAGGATGATCTTGATTTTACCTTCCCCATGAACCTTGGACCTAATGTAAATACACTTGGTGACGAGTTAACGCCTTATTATAACAGAGATGAAAATAAGCTATACTTTTCCTCTAATGGGCATATTTCTATTGGTGGTTTTGATATTTTTAAGGTTCAAGGAGAGGATGTCAATTGGACTGCTGCTGAAAATGCTGGCCTTCCTATCAATTCTCCAGCAGATGATTTTGGTTATGTGGAAAATAGTTCCCACACTGGGGGCTTCTTAGTTTCTAATCGAGCATTCGGTGGTGAAAAACCAAATACGCGCAATTCAGATATTTTCGAATTCACAGTAGAGGGAAGAAGCATGACGGTGCAAGGGAATGTTTATGCCCGCCAGACAGGCGAACCAATTGCCAATGTAGAAGTAGCATTGTATGAATTGGGGGGCAACGGAAATAAATCCGAACTAAATAGACGATTATTTGATAATGGTAGTTACATCTTCGAAATTGCTAAAGGAAGTCGTTATGAGGTAGAAGTGAGTAGCCCCGGTTATTTAACAGATGTTTATCAATTTGCAGCAGATGATGCAAGTGTTCTGACTTATGGACAGCCCGTATTTCTTGCTTCTTTGGAAATTGAAGAGCCAGAAAATCCAAGCTCAGAACTTTCCAAAAATGATGCAACAGAAATTATCTTGGAAGATGTTCCAAATGTGCCAGTATTTGAAGAGCCTGAGCCAGTATTTGAAGAACCAATGCCAGATACTAATCCTTCTGTAGATGCAAATTCTGGTCAAGAATACGAAGTGACACCGAAGTCTGCTTCAGATAAATATATATATCGTACTTCAGCTCCTCGACATACGGGTACTTATTATAAGGTTCAGTTGGCAGCGGTAAGCAAGTTTAAACCGAATAGTAGTGTTTTCCGGAAGGTTAAAAATGAAGGAAGATTAGACACAGAGCTTATTATCGATAGAGGCTTAACTAGGGTTCTTTTGGCTGATTTTTTCTCCTTAGTAGAAGCGAAAGAAGCTTTAAAAGCAGCAAAGAGAAGTGGCTTCCCCAAAGCTTACTTAGTAAAGTATGAGGATGGGATCAGACATGATAAAGTAAGGTAAACTTAAAGCAAAAAGAAAAATGTTGAATTTTATTCAAAGATTGCTAAAGAGTGGACCAAATATCAAAGCATTATGCGAGGAGGGCGCAGTGCTCATAGATGTGCGTACAACTGCAGAGTATCAAGCCGGACATGTAAAGGGTTCTATCAATATTCCGCTCGATCAGATTGGCCGAAATATAGAAAAAATTAAAGCGATGAAGACGCCAGTCCTTACTTGTTGTAAATCTGGTGCACGCAGTGGAATAGCAGCTTCAAAGCTTAGGTCTCAAGGTCTTGAGGCCTATAATGGGGGGAGCTGGAAAGCTGTCGATCGCGTACTTTCGTAAAATCATACAGAAGCATCAACCAAACGCCAATATATTCTATCCAGATTACCCATTGATTTTCGTGGTAGTCTGGATAGCTATAGTTTATATAAGTAAAAAAAATAAATACCGACCATACTAAAGGATACCGATACTCTGTGAATATACACCACATTATTGGTAAGCAGATATACCAAGGATGTACAGTTGGAGTATTGAAATTGTAAATAGTAATGGCTAATAAGCCTACCACGGGGAAAGTCTTCCACGAAGGGCTGCGTTCTAAAAATGTTGCCAATAAGATTACAAGCAAAGTAAACAATGCCAAAGAAGGGCCAATGTATTTAATCAAGTTATAACCCACTTCTTGATATCCTACCCATCTTACTAAATAAAAAATACTTGCGTTAAATTCAAATCTTCTAAAGTAGAGTTCTAGGCTGTTGCCAAAATTACTGAAAAAGACATTGCTTAGAAGTGGAGCAAAAAGTAATAACAAACAAACACCTAAGAAGGAGAAATACATCATTGCTTTCTTCCACCCTAAACGCCTAACCAAAAAAGGTAAAAACATGAGAGGTAGAAGTTTTGAAGCTATAGATAAGGACATGAATACTGCAGACCATGGCCACTTTTGCTGAACTAAAAACCAAAAAGCAAATAATAAAAAAAATATCATTGCTCCTTCAAAATGGAGATTACCTATAATTTCTACCATGATTAAGGGATGCAACGCATATAACAAGACATTTTTGACAGGCAATTGAAAATATCGTAAAAGCTTCGTGATAATATAAATATTACCTATCTCAAAAGCTAGTAAAAAAAGCTTCATAATAATAGTTGCACCATAATACGAACTAGGGAAAAGCCAAGTACTAAATGCGAAGGTGAATTGTGCAACCGGAGGATAAATACTAAAGTATTCTGGCGAATTTAATTGCTCGAATAAAACTTTGTTTATACCTTGAATTTGAACTTTATTTTCAATGTAATAAGAGGGCAGTTCATCAAAAGGATTAATTCCAGCATTTAGCAGATAGCCATCCCAGAGAAAACGATAGATATCATCGGATAAATTGGGGGGAGCAAAAACTAAAATAACCCTTGCTACAATCGCTATACTTATCCAAAAACGAATCTGCTCTTCCTTATAACTTTGCCAATATGCACAAAGCCCCAAAAGGCAAATGCTCAAATAGGGAAGAATAATAGAAAGGAAGTCACTTTGCTGAGGCACAAAGCCAATGTAAGCGCTTAAGATGATGAACAATAATCCAATAGCAGGATACCAATTCCATTTCCGCATTTGTATTACATCAGCTTTGTTCAAGCTATTATTTTAAACTTAAATGTCGCACCGTATAATAAAAAATTGCTCCATATCCTAAAGAAAGTAAAAAGTGAAACATTATAAAGGTAGTATTCTGAATATATAGCCCTCCTATAACGCCACCAAAAAAGTATAGAGCTAAAACACCCTCAAAGATAGTACTCCACTTTAATTGTTTATTGATATACTTATTGCGAGAAAAACTTTCGCGTATCGTCTTGATATTGAATTTAGGAGTACGGACAAATGGTGATTTTTTGCCAATATATCCTTGAATGACTGCAATGGTATTGTGGAAAGATAATCCCATAGATAATGCTAAAAACAAAGGAAATAAAAACAAAAACTTATAAATCGATTTACTAAGGGGTTCACTCTCTGATCGAGCAGGGGATTGGACATTCGCTACATAATAAATGGAAATAATAGATAGTAAACCTACTAAGAAAATGGCAAAGAAGTTTTTACTAAAACCTACTTCGATTAAATCACCTAAAAAGAATAATAGAGGTACACTGAATACACCAAGGATAAATACAAATACAAATACCGTACTCGCTAATAAGTGCATAGAAGCATGAAATTTCTGTTTTAGGCTCAGTTCAGATTGCCATACCGTAGGTAACATTTTTTTCGCTGTTTCAGCACCACCTTTCATCCATCTAAATTGCTGTGATTTCAAGCTGTTCATCTCCACTGGCAACTCCGCTGGAGAACCCACCTCCTCTAAGAATCTAATCTTCCAGCCTTTGAGCTGGGCTCTGATACTCAAATCCAAATCTTCAGTCAACGTATCTGCTTCCCACCCACCTGCAGTTTCAATAGTCTCACGGCGCCAAACACCTGCAGTACCATTAAATTGTAGGAGGTAATTACCAGCCATACGACCCACTTGCTCTACTGTAAAGTGGACATTCAACTGAATCGCCTGCAATTGGGTGATAAGAGAATAATCTTCGTTGATATGCTCCCAACGCGTTTGTACAACACCTACTTTTTCATCTTTAAAAAATGGAATTGTACGCTTAAGAAAATCCGGACGAGGAAGGAAATCTGCATCAAAAATGGCAATAAAATCACCTTTTGCTTGCATCGTTGCTTCTTTTAAAGCACCTGCCTTGTAGCCTGTTCTATCTACCCGATGTATCTGCTCGATTTGGAATCCTTTATTTTGATATTCCAAAACCTTCTGCTTAGTGATTTCTACGGTTTCATCTGTAGAGTCATCTAATACATGAATTTCAAATCTATCCTTTGGATAATCAAATTGGACAATATTGTCAATTAGACGTTCAACAACGTATTTTTCGTTAAATATGGGTAACTGAACCGTCACGAAAGGATATTGCTTCTTTATATCTTCGTTCTCTTCATGATAAAAACCATCATCAAAATCTTCTCCAGCATGAGCTACAGCAACGGCTTTAAAATTTTGAGCAGTATTTTCTTGATGTACTTGAACAGTCTGTATATCTTCTAGCTCTTTGCGTTGCTTCTTCTTGTAGTAATACAACAAATTAAATTGAATAACACAATAGAAGGTAACATACGAAAGTGCAATAGTATAAATTGCCAATACGATATATGCAATTGCCATCATGCGCTTGCGGTTTTTAACGACGAAAAAAATCAGTACGCTTTTCCCAAAAGAGAAAAACAATTATATTCTTTAGACTCTATACAAGGATTCAAGCCATCTACTGGCGTATTAGAGTATCATAATAATTTAAATATGGTCCACAATATCTTGTGGCCAGCAAGTATTGTACCTCTAATTGTTCCAGATACCTTTGAAATACCTACTCTTTTGCGATATTTTACAGGCACCTCTGTACATTTCAACTGATACTTAGCTGCTTTTACCTGCATCTCTACGGTCCAACCAAAATCTGGATCCTCCATTTCTATTTCTAGCAACTTTTGGAACTTAATAGCCCTAAATGGTCCTAAGTCCGTAAATTGATAACTATAAAATAAACGAATCAAATTAGTAGCTAGCCAATTGCCAAAAATTTGTTGAGGCATCATAGCTCCCCTTTCTATATTACCTAGGGCACGAGACCCAATTACTAAGTCCATGTCTTTTTCTACGATAGGTTGTACCAGTAGAGGTAACTGTTCTGGGTGATCTGAATAGTCGCCATCCAGAAAAACAACAATATCGGGTTGTTCTCCTTTTGGCTTTTGTTTTAGATAATTGATGCCTTTTAGACAAGCACTACCGTAGCCTTTCTTCATCTCAGTTACAACAGTAGCGCCTCCTTTTTGGGCTTCTTCTACCGTATTATCTGTGCTTGCATTATTGCAAACGATAACCTCTTGAACGTAAGTTTTTGGAATATCACGTAGGACGAACCCTATAGATTTTTCCTCATTATATGCCGGAATGATTACGTTGACTACTATTTCTTTCAATATGGTATAAGATTTTATTGTTCAAGTGGTATTCCGACCTTGAGATGCTATTATTTCGTTTGCTTCGCTTTTTTGTATTAACTATTTAACGGTTTTAGGGTATAATAACTGATTGAACCTGAATGAATTTTGCATTGTAGGTTCTATAGTTTTTTTTAACGATTACAAAGGTAGTAGATTTATCCAAATTTTGGTGATCTGCATGGAAACATATTTCAAATACTCGTGGGTAAAGTTAGTCTGATCTTCCTGAAAAACGAAAGTTAGCCCAGATAGGTATAATCTTTTTCTCTCTTTTTTACGAATTGAAACATGGATATAAAGCTGTTTTATCAGAGCTTTATGTTTTGTGAAAAAAAATATATGAAAAATCACTTGATTTTTAAAAGTGAACTTATCTTAGTTCGAAAGGCTTTTTGTATTTTTATAGAGGTCATAATTGTCTTAATATACTATGAGAACGCTTCTGAATAGTAAATTGTATGTGCAAATATTTACCGACCACTAAATTTTACCCCTATTTTTCCAATATCGATTGTAATGAAAAAAAGTATAATTCTTAGCGTCATAATATCCATCTGTCTATTAGGTGTAACGGCTACTTCATCTGCTCAATTCCAATTGTTTGAAGAATATGGTGTAGAGCAATCCGATCTAAGTCTTCATCAAGTACTTCCTACTTCTGATGCGGGATATCTCTTGGTGAATGCTAGATCCTGTTACTTTCCTGGGGTAGTGATAAGTGAAGGTTGTCTCCTAAATTTCCATTTGATCAAAACAGACGCAATAGGGCAGGTGCTCTGGAAGAGCGATATACCAACTTACAGCTCCTTTTTCTTTAATGTAAAAGTGATTGAGAATAGCGATCATACCTACACTTTAACCATCTCTGAACCTACTAGTAACCAATGTGATGAGATAGAGATAGGAGGCTTTGGCTGGGAAAAAACAACCACCTACCAAATTTCTGAAGAAGGTGAAATTTTAGAGACTATCATTTGGCAAAACGAATGTACTTTTACTTTCGAAGATATGATCTCACTTGAAGATGATAATAAGCTGATGATTAATAACGCCAATCAAGAAGCTTTTGATTTTGTTGGAGGCAAATCACTCAAAATTGATAAAGAGAATCAAATTATTGAAAGCAACGATTTTAGTGAGAATACTTTTGGAGAAGGCCGATTATTAAAGCTTGCTAACAATCAAATATTCCTCTTTTATAAAGAAGATAATATCAATAGGTTGAGCCTGCTAGATCATACAGGAGATCTACAATGGTCAGAGACCATCAGCGAAGATGAGCTATTATATCCACATGACCTTTGGGAACTATCAGATGGTAATTTGTTGCTTAGTCTTTATCATGTCACAGAGCCTAACCAAACATATTTGATAAAAGTAGCGCCTGATGCTAGCTTAATTTGGGAAAGTAATATTACAGCTTTTAAAGCTACAAATCTGATACAAATAGAGGATTATTTTATTTTTGGTTCCACCATTCTTTCTGAAAACTCTGATCAAGAAATAGCATTGGTTTATATAGATGAATACGGTGAATTGATTGAAAATAGAGTGATCGCCAATGAACAATGGGAGCAAACTACTCAGATTTTTGTCACTTCAGATAATCGATTGGGCATTGCAGGAAATCTGAATTGCTGTGATGAGGAGAGCTTCGAACCGGCAAAAGTGTTTTTATCCGTCGTAGATAATAGTTTTATTACGAACGCCAAAGCGATCTCGCTCGAGCATAGGAGTAGGCTTTCGCCAAATCCTACCAATGGAATGATAAGTATCCAAGTTGCTGAGTTTCGCCAAATGGCTAACTTTCTCCTTTTTACAAATGATGGAACTCTAATTCATAATGAGCTTTTACAACAAGAGCAAACCACTTTAGATATTCACAGCCTACCTTCAGGGTTGTATTTTTATCAAATCCTAAATGCTGATAAGGTCGAAACAGGTAAGTTGATTAAGCAATAAAGTGTCGAATCATCAACTCTTTAAATTATAAATTTATTTTATAAATTTGGACATGAGCTTACGCATGGTTTAAATCTGTCTCATATTTTATCTACTGACTAAAAATGTACGCTATGTCTAGATTAGATTATGTAACGATCGCAATAGTTGCTGCTATTCTCCTTATCCTTGGCTTTTTAGTTTATAAAACTATTAGCCTTGTTAATAAAGATGAAGTCGAAAACGGCCAACAAACAGAACAAACAGTGGCAGATTTTCAAAATAATGAAGATGTTTATGATGAAGAGGAGAATTATAAATATGACGATGAAGGGGATATTGTAAAAGAAGATTTAGCGGAAGCACTTCCAGCAACAGATATCGATCTAGATGATGATGAATTGGGAGACTATGACGAGATTGCTGATGAACCCATGCTCGATGAATACGAAGCTGATAAGGCTGCAGAGCAGGATGACTACCCTTCAGAGGATGCGGTTAGTCCTGAAAGTTATAGCGACGAATTAGATGACTCTTCCTACTCCAGCACAGGTGATTATATGGTAATTGCAGGTTCTTTCACTATTAAGGTAAATGCGGAAAGTGCAGCAAAACAATTTAGGCGCCAGGGCTATGAAAATGCAGAGGTAGGGCTATTTAATAAAGGTGCTTACGCCAATGTAATTATTGATCGTTTCAACTCCTTTTCTAGTGCTCAAGCATTGGCTAAAGAACTAAAAAGTAAAGGAATAGAGGCCTACGTTCAAAAGAAAAAGGGCCAGTAACGACAAGAGCGGGGCGCGCCCCGCTCTTGTCATTCAACTAAACAAATTCTTTCTGCCATGCTACAACACCACCAAGCAAGTTTCTGACATTGTTGAATCCATTAGCGCGTAAAAATTGCTGCGCATTTGCACTCCTCGCACCAGAACGACAGTGAACCACAATCTCACTATCTTTATATTGTTCTAAGTTGGCCATTTCTGAAGGTACCGTTGCTAAAGGAATTAATTGGGCACCAAGATTAAATTCTTCGTATTCATAGGGCTCTCTCACATCTATGAATACAAATTCTTCTTTGTTATCTAACTTTTGTTTTAATTCTTGAACAGTAATATCCATTTGATTTCATTTTCTTTAAGTGATAAATCATAAACAAGGATAGCCTATAAATGATTTGCTTTCAAAAGGCTATCATGACTATTTTCATCAACAGGTTTTCAGCCACTTTACTAGTAAGGCTAGAAACTGTCTGCCTATGGCTGAATTTGATTATACAAGCAATTTTGACTAGCCGCTTAAATTTGCCACAAAGTTAAGATGTTCTATTGGTACGACTACAAAGCGGCTTTCTTTTAATTGCTATTATCAAAATCATCTTCCCCGAAATCTTCATTTTCTTCTTCTCCATCTCCATCCAAGTCACTCGGATCAAGTTCTTCAGGGCAACCACTTGGACGATTATTCATTAAATAAATGTCAATTTGCTGTCCTGTAGGAATCATTTGACCAGCTTCTGCGATGGGTTCCTGTTTCCAAATAAATGCACTATTTCGATCCTCTACTTGGCCAATCACCTTCCCGAGTATAAGATTATTACTCTGTAAAATAAAGTTAGCCGCTTCAAAACGCTTGCAGATGAGGTTTGGAATAGGAACGCTATTCATCTGACGTTGAGTAATGACAAATTCAAGTTCTGCACCTTGCGGCACCTCAAAGCCCTCCGCAACCATTTCGTCCGTTACTTTTTCGTCTTTGTAAAAAAAGTGAAGAATAGAATGCTCTGCTAATTTCCCGCTAAATTTTTTCTCTTTTACAACTGAACGAATATTCATACTGCGCAATCGACGCTGATAGTTGTAGAAATCATAACCAGAATCCTTCAGAGGAGGGAGTTTTTTAGTCTCTCCTTGAAACTTAGTCACTTTGACATAAATTCGACGGTTTTTTTTCACTCTAGAACCTTCTTCTGGTATTTGACTATAAACTATACCACCAGGCTTATTGGGAACCCAAGTAGAGTCCATAACTACCAATTCAAAGCTACGACGCTCTGCCTTACGCTGAGCTTGATCAAGGCGCATATCTAGATATTCTTGTACCTCTACAGATTGGCCATGTTTTGTGTAAGTAGTTAGCCACACATTAGTTAGCCAAAATAATCCGGCAAGAAGTATAGCAATAGCAATAATATTTTTGATAAATATTGGAGATTTTACAAATGTCCAGATGTTTCCTCCCAACCAGATGAAGAAATTTTTGGCTCGTTCACTAAAACGCTGATTACCAATGCTTGGCGTAAGGGGAGGTGTTCTTTTTTCTACTTTTACTTCTTTTATTTCGCTACTTATGATCTGATCTGTAGTTTCTAACTCTTCCTCAATAGAAGCAGTAGTGATCTCTGCTACCATCGAGCTGCTGGCCGGCTCTTTTATATCTTTTTGATTAGTATTGGCTTTCGCCAAATTCATTGTTTGACGCTGGAATGCAAATGTTAGGATTCGATCAATAAACTCGTAGGGTTTGTAATTTCGAAGAGCTGCTTGATGGAAGATACAAGTAGCAGGTGTCATTCCTGGAAGAGAATTAACCTCAATTACAATTGTTTCAATCTGATTATTTTCAAATATCCTGACAAAGGCATCAATTCTTGCATAACCTTCTACACCTAAGATGGCAGCTACTTTCTCTAGATCTGCTTTCACTTTGCTAGAAATTAATTTTGCTGCGGCCGTATCATTCGAAAATCTTGCAGGTGTAATATTTTGACCCTCACCTGCTAAAAATTTTTCCTCTAGGCTTAAGACTCCACCAATTGCCAAGGTTTCAGAAGGTTCGAATGCTTGATATTGTAACCCTCCATTTGGATCATAGTGAGTTAACAATCCTCCTGTGATTTCTAAGAAGTGTTTAGCCCCTTTAGCAGTGATAAGTGTCTCGAAAAGAATCTCTTTCTTAATCGGAAACTCTTCTTTATCGCTCAGGCCAAGTGCTCTTCTGGCTTCAGTACCAGGATGCCCTTCTGGACGAAACATCATTCTTACAAAAGCCTCTAGTTCATCTCTGTTTTTAATGACTTTAACTGCTGAGCTGCAGCCATCATCTACAGGCTTAGCAATGAACGGATATTCGTACCTACTTTCAATCCTTGCATAAAATTCTGGTGGATCTTGCTGATAATCCTCCAGACTAGCTAACGTCTGTTCAGCTACTTCAAAACCATGCTCCTTTAAGGTTTGAAGGGTTTTATACTTATTGATGGTCGTGTTTGATGATTCGATTCCTGAACCGTTGTAGGGAATATCATGCGCTTCTAATTCCATCTGTAGCTGCCCATCCTCACCAGGCCGTCCATGTAGGGCAATGAATACCCCATCCAGCTGATTTTTCAAGTCATTAAAAGATAGTGCTAAAGGTTCAAAAATAACATGATCAGAAGCATACTTATTAGTAATTGGCTGACAGATATCCTTGATCTCTTCGACAAGCGGGTGTTTAGCATAAGTCGCTATTTTATCCCTGATATCATCTGCATTGTCCTTGAGCAATAAATTGATCGGCAATTGAAAAAGACGATATGCTGATTGATTTCCCGAAAGGAAAATTGGAACTGGTTCGTATTTCTCAGAGCTCGCTAGTTTTTCAAAGATATTTCTACCACTTTCGACAGAAATATGCCTTTCAAAGGAATATCCCCCTAAAATGACACCAATCTTTTTTTTCTGATTTTCGACTGATTTTAAAGAATTTATGGCAGCGTCTAATTGTAATTGTAATGCTGTGAAAGGAGCTTCCGCTGCCCTTTCTTGATTGCGTTCTTGAATAGAAATACGAATAATATAGGTCAAAAACTGCGAAGGATTCAGTCCAATTTCTGCTGCTTGATGAAAGAAAAAAGAAGAAGGCAGCATACCTGAAGTCGTATTTGGATCATTTAGATAGATGGTGCGATCGGCTTGTATGAATCCGTCAATCCGCGCATAAGTCTGGAAATCTAGTTCTAAGAATAAGCGTTCACATTCTGAACGAATGGCATTGATATCTTCTTCTGGTAAATCAATAGGGGTCACTTTTCTGGAGAGACCTGGAAGATATTTGGAACGATAATCAAATACTTCTTTGCCTTTTTTGATTTCGGTGGGCGGTAAAGCAACTACAGCGCCATCCTCTTTTTGTACGACAATACAGGAAAACTCCAACCCATCAATGAAGGCTTCTAGGATAACCTTTTCTTCCTTGAGATGAGCAGATAACTCAAAGATAGAATGTTCATTTCCTGCTTTCGTGATAGCTGTATCTAGATAATTCAGTAGCTCTTCAGGGTGATAAATCGTACAAGTGATTTCACCTACTTTTGCTTCCAGTGGGAAGCCTAATCCATGGCGAATATCCGTCAGTTCTCGAATATAGCTTACCCTTTCGTCTTTCGTTTTATTCAGCCAATCTCCACTAAAGATTTTTTCTACAAAAAATGCTCTGTTTACGCACTGCTCAAATTTAACAAGCCCTTCCTCTTCACGAATAATAGATACACCAATGGAAGAGCCTTGATTGGCAGGACGAATCACCATAGGGAACCCAATCACATCACTAGC
Source organism: Saprospiraceae bacterium (assembly GCA_022448955.1). Taxonomy (GTDB): domain Bacteria; phylum Bacteroidota; class Bacteroidia; order Chitinophagales; family Saprospiraceae; genus JALEHC01. The sequence goes on along the minus strand of JAKVCU010000015.1, from coordinate 21,696 downwards.
TGATTGATAAAATGATTCTGCATCTCCTCCTATCCATTCTGCTCTAGTGAGTACTTGAACCTCTGGCTTAGGGAATCCTTTTTTGCCCATCAATTCTTTTTGAAGAGCTTTATCCATACCAATTTGACTTGCCTCAATACCACTTCCTGTATATGGTATATTCAGGTCATGCAATTCTTGTTGTATTTGGCCATCTTCCCCATAAATACCATGAAGGGCTAGGAAGGCTACATCAATTATATTAGGTAAATCTTTTACCTCAATTTTTTGTCCAACTGACTGAATTAATTCTTTTTGTTGCTCCGCATTAAGTTCTCCTAAGCTTTCTAGATAAACCTGAAAGGCATGAGGTGATGGTGGAAGCTGATCGACAGGAGGAAAAAAATCTCTAATGCTACCTTTGTAAATATAATGCCAGTCTAACAAAATGAAATTTTTGTGACTATCTACAAAGATGGGTAGAGGTTCAAAAATCGATTGGTTGAGGTTGTCATAAACAGTACGTCCTCCAGCGAAAGAAATTTCGCGTTCTCTTGAAGGACCACCAAAAAAAATACCGACTTTGATTTTCATATACGCTTTGAATACTACTTTTGACCTGAATTTGAAAGAAACATAAGGTATTTCCTATTTTCTACTTCTGTGAAAGTAAGAAAACGATCGGAAGTTCGTGCATTTAATCTGCACGGCCAACAAATTTAGCTGAAAAAGCTATTGAAACGAAATCCGAATGAGTATTTGTTGATGATAGGGGAATAAGAGAAAGGGAAAGACTATTATTTGTAGAACAATTAGAAAGATGAATAAAGAAGTTTTAAAATTAGCGATACCAAATATCCTTAGCAATATTTCTGTACCCTTACTGAGTACAGTAGATACGGCTCTTATGGGACGATTATCGGAAGTGCATATTGGCGCAGTTGGCTTGGGAGCGATGATTTTTAACTTTATTTACTGGAATTTTGGCTTCTTACGTATGGGGACGACTGGACTCACTGCGCAAGAATATGGTAAAGGTAGTGCAGGAGGGATAGCCGCTAATTTTGGCCGATCGATTATTGTAGCCTTAGGTTTAGCAACCTTTGTGATATTGATCCATGTTCCGCTGGCAGAGTCGAGCTTTTATTTATTAAATGTAGATGGGGCACAAGAAAGTTTAGTGGCGGAGTATTTCTATATTAGAATATGGGCAGCTCCTGCGACTCTTTCTTTATATGCTTTTATGGGATGGTTTTTTGGTATGCAAAATGCCATTTATCCCATGATTTTAACCATTTTTATAAATGTGGTCAATATTGCTTTGAGCTATTATTTTGTCCATGTGCTAGGCTGGCAAGTGGCTGGTGTAGCCTATGGGACGATGATTGCTCAATACGCTGGCTTTATACTTGCAGTTCTGCTATTTTATTTTGGCTATCGGGAGTATATTCAGCATTTCCGTAAGGAGCTTATTATGCAGTGGACGGCCTTAAAGAAATTCCTTCAAGTCAATGGGGATATTTTTATCAGGACATTTTGCCTGACTTTTGTATTTGGTTATTTCTATAGCCAATCTTCTGCAAACGGAGAGCTCATTCTGGCAGCTAATGTTATACTCCTTCAGTTGCTCAATTGGATGTCTTATGGTGTAGATGGTTTTGCTTTTGCATCTGAAAGTTTGGTAGGAAAGTATGCTGGTGCTAAGAATAAAGCGAAGACCAACCAAGCGATTCGCCTTACCTTTATTTGGGGCATGAGCTTGGCTGCTCTATTTGCTTTAATTTATGGTTTGTTTGGAGTAGAAATACTTCGGTTATTTACTAACCAAGAAGATGTGATTGCAGCAACAGCTCCATTTTTGATTTGGATGGTATTGTTTCCATTGCTGAGCACTCCTTGTTATTTATGGGATGGTATTTTTATCGGACTTACTGCATCTAAGGCTATGCGCAATGGAATGATGCTAGCTTTTGTTATTTATTTAGTTTCAAACTACTTGCTTTTAGCTTGGGGAAATGATGGATTGTGGCTGGCACTTTTATTATTTATGATTGCAAGAGGAGGTATCCAGCAATGGTTATACTGGCGATATGGGATGGCATTAACATAAGACGATAATATTCAATTAGGGTATTTCAAGGCAAACAGAAAACCTTTACCTAAAGGCAAGTGAATCATGCTAGTCCTGATAAGTTTTTTCTTTATTGGGCCCAGTAAGATAGGCCGATTGGATAAACAGCTGGCCGTATTATAGGATCCATCCCAAATCTGGCTTAATGAAAAACGACAGTGTTTTTATAACACTCCATCTTAGAGTCTTAGTTTTTGAGTAGCAGATTATACAACAGGACTCTTCACGGCATTTTGTTGAATATTTTCGGCTTACGCCAAATGAAAATGTGGTGAAAATACAAATCCAATTAGTATTAAGGTCAGATAATTGGACCCGTGCACACATTATGGACCAATGAATAGGGCTGAATCCTCAGCAAAATGATTATATCAAAAACGAATTAGAGTGAAACTTCCTTATCAAGTATACAGCGGTGGGAAAGGTGATTAATCATTACTTGACTAGTGAAGAAATATTGAGGAAACGAGGGTAAATTGGGTGCTTTATGTTGGAAATTGTTATTAGCTAATGGAGGTGTAAATTCCTGCCATTAACTAATAACTATTTCGCGTGTTGCTACTATTTAGTAATAGATACTTTTTTGGTCATTGCTCCTAAAGGAGTATTAACAGAAACTAAGTAAATTCCTGATGCTAGATTACTAACGTCTAGTTTTATACGATCTGCATTATTGTTATAAATAGTATTACTAATTAGCTGACCTTGAACGTTGAGTAAACTTACTTGTATATCCTCATTTGTAAGCTGTAGTAACTCTACAAATAACTCATTTTTTGCTGGGTTTGGATAGAGTAGAAAATCTGCTTCTGCAACAGGTTCTACGGTATTGACAACTGCACCTTCATCAATTACAATGTTAAAGCGTTGAGTCGTTAGCCATCCACCAGTTTGATCTTCTACTGTGAAATAGAAGAAATCTTCTGTTGTATCAGAACCATCATGTTGATATAGAATGGTACCAATATTGATCCCCTGTTGGGTAAAGGTTGCTCCCGTATTTTCAAGCGTAAAGTCACCTTTACGAAGCATACCATGTTGAGGTAAAGTCACCAGATTGTAGGTGAGCTCAGTAGCATCATTATCTTCATCCTGTACTTCCAAATTAGAGGTAGTAATGGTCGTTTCTTCTCCAGGAGGTACTTCTAATGTTTCGTTCGTGATTAAGAAAGGATCTTTAGGGTCTAAGGATGCGCAGAATTCAATATTCCATTCATCAAGACCACCACCTCCACCGAAGCCACTGGTTATCACTTGCATGATTAACTTCCATTCACCAAAAGTATTTTCGCCGATAAAGTCAGAGAGGTTTCCTACAGGCTGGTTTACAATAGCATCATCCGGAGGACATTGGATAGGAGAAGGTGCTTCATCATCAAAACCAAGACGGAAATTAACTGTGTTACCACAGTTTTGATCGAATAGTACTACTTGTGTTTCTTCTGGACTTTCTAAAATAATTCGAATACTATTTACAGGCTGATAAGAAGCACGTAAGAATGGAATATTTACATCACTGATGATACCTGACTCTTCCACAAATAAAGAAGATTCAATGGTTGGTAAACCTGTTCCAGAAATTGGAATAGGAACATCATCAGATTGAGTTTCATCACAAGCTACTGATGATGTATGGAAAGCAGAAGGTATACTCCATGGGCCAGGGCCACATTCATTTATTGGGCGCACTCGCCAGTAATAAAGTTCGTTTTCTTCTAAAATTGTATTTGGATCAAGTTGATATTCGGTGGCTGTCGTTCCGTAGATGCGTGCCTTGATATCTTGTTCTGCAAAAGAAGCATGATCTGCCAATTCAAAGTCATATAAAAGACTATTAGCAGATGGAGTCCAATCAAAATCTGTTCCCAAAATAATATCACCTACTCCATCTTCCGGAAAAGAGAGGGATAAATCAGAAAAATCATTAGATACAACGACAAAATTAATCGTTCTGAAAGCCGTATCGGTATCCATTGAAATGGCTCTAATGGTTACATCATATGTGCCTGGAACAGTGACATTAGTCATGTCAACAGACAGGATAGAGGATTCAGATGGAATGAGGTTATTCGCAGAAAAAGATGCAATAGCACCTTCAGGAAGGCCATCAATAATTTCTAATTGGATAGGATTCTCAAACGATAAGATAGATGCAGTGCTCAGATCAACAGTAGCAACATCAGGCAAGCAAACTTGCTGTGAAGAAGGGCTTGGTGTAAGGGTATATCCTGGCTGAGATGGTTCTACAATATCAAAGTTCTCATTTGAAATATCAAAGAAAATATTATCTGCAGCTTCTACCTTTATTCTAGCTCTATTATTAGCGACAGCATCAACAGGTACTGTTATGAACTCACTTCCGTCGTTTAAGGTGTTTTCTGAAAGGATAATAGGGTAAGTATTGCCAAAGTCAGTAGATAATCTGATATTGACGTATTGACAATTCACAATGTTGTTATTCGTATTGGCAACGTCCCATGTTACTTCTATGAAATCACCTGCTTCCCAAACCTCGTCTGTTGCATTAGGATATGATACTAAGAAGGGCCCTGCAGATTCAGTAGCTTTGAAATCTACTTGCTCCCAAACTGTACCACCTGCTTCAGGATTGTTGTCTCTCACAGTACACCTGAAAGATAAATCTCTACTATAAGTAGGTAGTATTTCTACTGACTCTGACTCATTTTGTAGTAATACGCCTAACCTTGGGAAAACCCTTGTAGGAGAAGATGAAGGAGGAAAACTTCTAAAAGTTGGACTATTTCCAATTGGATTACCTAAATCGGTTAATGGCCCAAGGTTATATTGTTCCCAGCAATAAGTTAGATTATCATTTTCTTCGTCTGTTGCCTCTACCGTTAGCTCGAAAGGTGTGCTAATAGGAACATAGAATCCATTCTCGTAATTTAGGCTTAATGCAGGCTCATTATTTGAGGTAGGAACAATTGTTTCACAACCCTCTGTCGTGTTATCTTCTCTGGTAAAAGTCATATATTGTTCTAATGACCTTACGTGGTAGTAATGATCTTCTCCGAATTGAACATTCTGGTTGCCACATGCGCCAGCATAAGACATAATTGTTGTTCCACTTCCCGGTTCGTATGCAGAGCCACTTGCCAACTGTTCAAGAATGCCAGGGCAATTACTCCAGGTATGGGCTGCCGTAAATTGGTGGGCAATCTCATGGGTCATGATTCTTAATGCTACCCCAATTATATTGGAAGAAGAGTGGCAGGTAACCCCCCTATCTTTTCCATTGGTACAAGCAAGACCACTAACAACGCCTCCAACGTCCAAGCAACCTCCTGTAAATACATGCCCCAAATCGTAACTAGATGAAGGAATACCCGCGGTATTATTAATGGCATCCGCATTTTGCCCCAAGAGTTGTCCTCCTTGATTGGCATTGAAGTATGGGTCAGTTAATGGATCAAGCCAAATAAGCTGATCATTATTCTCTATTAGTTGAAGCCTTACGGCTACTTCCCTTTCAAAAATTTCATTAACTGTATTTAATGCTGTATTAAATGCAGCCATTACCGAACCCATCGTACTACCATGCACTTGCGCAAATTCGCCAGTGCACGCCAGTGCAAGATCAAAAATTCTTAAATCTACGGGTTGGCCGTTCCGCAACTCTCCTCTTACTTCTGTCGGAATAATCTCTTTTATGTATTCTACATCATGATTGTGTTTATCATGTGATTCATGACCACAAACAAAATCACTTATATCTTCAGAAAAATCAGCATTGTCCAAATAAGAAACATAATGGAACTTTTTTTGCTTCGTAGCATATGGCTGGATAAGTACTTTACCTTCTGCAGAAGTAAAAATAGCATTTACCCCGTTGGGTGAATAGTCCATCCGACCATTCTGACTTGGATCATTTGGGTTCCAAAATTTGAATGAGCGAATATCTGGGAAACGCGCTTGCAAATTGGGGTGCATCACAGGCGATTCCACTACAAAATAATCGATCATACGACCATCAGGGTGAGGCATCTGGATTTGTAAAGGTTGACTCTTTGCAGCAGCGCTAAATTCCATTGGTGCTAAGCGCATGACATTGATTAGGCGTTCAAAATCCAAAGACAGCGTGCGATACTCTGATGCACTAACTGCCATATCAGATTGTGCAGAAAGGCTAATCTGGCTCTCAGAAATGTCTGCCCAGATATCTCCATAAGATTGGGCATAAGAAACACTAAATGATAAGAGTAGGATAAAAGTAAAAACAATTCTCATAATAAAGCTCGGTTTATAAATTCGTTCTAAAGGTGAAACTCATTTTTAGAAATACAAAAATACACATCGAATTGATCATGGACGAAGGGTAAAACTCATTTTGTCGCCTAATCAACCCTATAAAGGTAAAGAAGCAATGTTGTGACCTAAAAGTTAGCTGATATTTGCGCTCGGCCCACATGAACAATCTTGGCAGTTCCTGTTTTTCGTCCCTCATAACTAATGTTCAGCTGAATATTTTGACCCAATTGACGGTCGAGTGATACATTCCACAAGAAGTTTTGTCCGTTTTGCAAACCATTTAAAATGGCAAACCCTACTGGAGAATTTATTTCCCCTGTGTACTCAATTTTTATGAAGGAAGCGTTTAACCGCAAAGCTGTTTTAACAGATTGGTTAAAAGCTGCTTCTAAGCTTACTTCATTGCGTTTAGATTTTTCTTGATTATCCCCCAACTCATTCTGATCGTATTGATACTCATATTTCAAAATGGTACGAAATCTTTGATCTACAAATAGTGTAAATTGTGGTGCAATATTAAAAAATCTTATTCTATAATCCTTATTGTTAAAAAATTCTGAATCACTTGCTCGAATGCCATTGGCTAAACGAATTTGACTACTAATAGTTTTTCTAAAGTTTAATCTAGCTTGAAAATAATGCTCACTTAGCCGTCGGCTTTCAAAACCAGAGGTTTGTACAAAACGATTTCGATTATCATTTTGCCCTAATTGTAGGTCATAAATGGCATCACCTCGATTATAAAATAGTACATTTCGCAAGCTTGAACTGATGGCAACTAAGGCAGTATCCGCTATGTTGAGTTGCAGGGGATTCCACGATGAAACACCACTTGATTCTCTGGTTTTTCTTGTAATCTTAATATTTGAAATGGTAGATAATTTGGAAATAGTCTTTTTGAAACCCTCTTCATTAAACCAAATCGCTCTCGGTGTAATGCGCAAACTTTGAGTTAAGCCAACATTATTCGTACGGATAAATTCATCTGTGATTGTCGTTAATCGCACAAAATTGGCTTGATCAGGAAATGGTGCAATTTCCATTTCATTGGGTTGTATAATGCCATCGTTGTTGTAAATAGAGTCCAACCAAATATGTGTCCCTGTACCGGGCATCACCTCAATGTAAGTAAAGGCAACTTTTGCCTCCTGACCTCCGCCAATTTCATAAGTGGTATTGGATTGTAAAGCTCCCTTGATTAAGTTCAAACCTATATCAATTCGGCTTAAGTACGTATCTGCGGCTTCCTGCTTGCTAAGCTTAGAATCAATAACCTCCAATTGGCGGAAAGTAAAGTTCCCTCCAATTTTTATACGCTTATTGGCATTCCACTGCCCTTCAGCACTAGCTTCCCGTGCCGTATTACTTGCTGTATAATCTAACCCATTTGGAGCGTAATCATTTCGCTGCTTATACTTTAATTCAAAGTTTGTTCTACGATCACTAGCTGTACTAAGGTAGCAGCTGAACTGGTCAAAAAAGAAACTATTGTCGGAGAGCGAGTCCGAATGTACACGGTAGCGATCACTTTTTTCTCTCTCTCCATAAAATCCTAGACGCCAATTATCTAGGAATGGAAGCGTTTTTTCAATCGTAATATTTGGACGAAATAATTGGGTGCGTTGAATAGGTTCATCTGTATTAACTAGGCTGGCTTTCGCCAAAATATTCCAGCTATCTTTATCAAATTGGAATACTCCAGTATGTTTGTATCCATTGTAAATAGTGTCTCTAAGGAAAGTACTAAAGTCATAACTCAGGCTGCCAAGGGTAGTGTGTCTTAGCTGTAAGCCAAATAAGGCAATATGTTCATCTGCTCTATCAATCTGACTGATGCCTTGGACATTGGCAAGATTCCAATCTCGCAAAAAATCGGGATTACGGTAAGGATTGAGGGAAATGAATGTTTTTTGAACAAATTCATAACTCACGTCTCCCGAAACTTTCCAAAGACTACTATCTTTTCCCAGTTTAAAATCTTGATGATATTGGCTAAATACAGCAATTCCTATATTGTCTTGAGCATCTAAATTAGAAAAACGATTGAGATCAAGATTGCTCAGGGCAATTTCGGTTTTACCATAGGCATTTTCGGAGAATTGATACTCGCTACCGAGAGTAAACATCTGTTGTTGCTGTGGGGCTGCGAGCTGTGAGATGGGTTCAAAGTTACCTCTAGGCTGGCACGTAACTGGATCAGGTGCAATGTATTGATAAATACGTTCATTAGCTATTTGCTGCTCATTTAAGATATAATTACCCATGCCTGCACCTACTAATGAAAAACGTGCAGTCGCCTGCACTAATTGAGGATCATTAGAGAATCTAAGTATTTGTATGGTAGTATCTAAGCCTCCACAGTTAATGAGCGTATCAAGAATAGTATAGCCTACGCGAAACGAATTGTCTTCATTTAAACTGTCAATACTTCTTACTACGGCTTTCGCCAAATTATCTCCAGCATCTCTCAAAATATCTCGATCTGCTTGAGAAAGCGTAATATTCCCGGTAGAGGTACGGCTATCTTGTTGATTAAATAAATTGAAATAGACGTTCCATTTTTTGGAACTATATTGGCTGTTTACAGCATACATGGTACGCAAATAATTTTGGTCAGCGTATTCAAACTCTACAACAAGTCGGCTGTCCTTAGTCACCAGTCTTCGGTTTGTAAAACTAATTTCTCCGCGATTGTAGTCTACTATATAATCCCTTTCAATACCTCTTTCGAGTAATTCGCCATCCATCCATACTTTCTCTGTTCCTGCCAATAGAATGATGAATCGTTCGCCTTCGGCTCCTCTTAATTTGTATGGTCCTTGGTTGCCTTCTTGTTGTTCAATATTATTTCTGGCAAACTTGCCTCTCGCAATAGCGATACTGGCACTGCTACTCAGTATCCCCTTAGATTCGAAGGATGTTTGGTTTTGGAAACTAGCTCCCTGAAGTTTTTTGAAATAATTCATGAAGTAACCAATGGGTTTGCTGAGCTCATAATCACCTGCTGTAATACTGTTATTTCTACGTTTAATTTGAATGAAAATTTTATCAAACTCTTGCAATTGTTGGGTATTTCCTTGTGGTTGTAAGGGGATGTTTTCGTCTGTTATGGCAGCAAGAATTTCTATATCATCTCCTAGGGACCCCGCCAACTGTAAATTAAAGCGAGAATTAAGGACTAAATCTTGATTGTTTCCAAAGGAAATTCCTCTTGAGAAACTACCATTATAGGCTAAGCCTTTAAAGTCAATAAGTCCTACCTCTTTTTGAAAGGGGTTATAAATGATATTGATGGCTTGCTCATCATCTAGATGGCCAATAATTGAAGTATCTAATCTGCTAAAACTTTCTTCTAGGTTGAAGGGAAATACTCTATAGTTTATTTGAAGGGGTAAAGGAGGTCTTTTTTTCCAAATAATGCTGTTATTATCAAGTACATAAAAACTACTATCTAACTTTTCAGTGCTTCCCACTTTCTGAATATCTAATGTGTAGGATATGATTGAAAAAGAGTCAATTATTGACACAGAGTCAATTTCTGTAAGGATTGCTGTTCTATTGTTAGAAAGATGAGGAGATTGCCCTTTGAGCAAGCAAAGGTGAAATAAGAGAAATAACGATATGATAATACAAGCTCGATACATATAGACCCGAAGCACGAAAATACTATTCCATAAACGGAATATTTGGTTTAAGGGTATTTAGTAAGTGGTCAAAAACAAAAAATTATTTAATACAAGACATAAGTAGAGGGAAATACAAGAGAGGATGAAAAAATCACTGCCCATGAAAGTCGGGACAATTTGCAATGACTACGTCTTTGATTATGACAATAATCTTACATAAAAAAGGAAAGGCTAGCAATAGCTGCCCTTCCCGATCTAAGAAATCACCCGACTGTTGTGTTGGTTATTGAGTTGTTGATGCTCAAAACCAATCAACTCATTAACCTATTTTAGGATAAAAATTGCGAATTTTCGCAAAAACGCTTCATTTCAAGTCTAAAGATAGTGTTAATTTATGAACATTTGTTCTAAAATTCAACTGTTCTACCTTCTTCAGTAGTGCCTTTTCTGTTTGTAGCTGTTAAGAGTAATTGATTATCTCCTTTCTCTAAAACGACAGTTGCCTCAAATTTTTTGGACTTTGGGTCAAATGTAAAATCCTCTGGTTTACCATTAACAAATAACGCAATTTGTTGACTTTTGTCAACTCCTTTTATATTTGCTTTTACCCGCACATTTGCGATATTTGGATAAATTGGATTTGTAACTGGTTGTGAAATTGATTCTATCTCAATAACAGGTTTTTGTTCTTTATTGATCTTTAAAACAAGGGTTGTTTCATCACTTGCTTTTCCACCTTTATTTTTAGCAAGTATGTCAATTGTGTTTTTTCCACGCGTTAAGTCCACCACAAAACTTACTTGTTTTTTCTTCGTATCTAGAGTGAAACGCTTTATGGAGTTTTTGTTGTGTATTATGGTGATTTCGTTCTTATTTAAAACGTTTTCAACACTTGCTTTTATTGTGTAAGATCTGCTATATACAACGGTTTCGTCCTTACTTGGGTTTGTAATTTGGACTACTGGCTTCTTTAGGGCGACAGGCGGCTTATAATTAACGACTACTGTCGCCTCATTTTTTCCTCCCGTAGTCTCTACTTTTATAAGGATAGTGTTTTTCCCTTTCTTTAAATTTTTGATTTTTGCACTTACTTTGGGTTGATTAAATGCAAACGAACTTATTGTTTTTCCATTGAGGTATAGCTTGATCTCAGATTTCAGTTGAACGTTCTGTGTTAATGCACTAAAAGTCACCTCACTTTTATTTATCGTACTATTATTTATAGGTGTAGTAATAGTTACAGTAGGTGGTTTGGGCGGCATGTAGTTAACTACTACCTGATCTTCATCTCTCCCATCTGTATTTTTGACGTTTAGCTTGATGGTATTTTTTCCAGTGTTAAGCGAAAGGGTGGCGGTCACTTTTTGCTGATTACTATTGAAGCTAAAGTTGTTAATTTTTTTATTGTTCAAGTAAACTTGAATATCTTGCTTCCGGCTAACATTCTTTGTATTTGCCGTAAGGCTAACATTCTTTGTATCATTACTACTATTATTTATAGGTGTAGTAATAGTTACAGTAGGTGGTTTGGGCGGCATGTAGTTAACTACTACCTGATCTTCATCTCTCCCATCTGTATTTTTGACGTTTAGCTTGATGGTATTTTTTCCAGTGTTAAGCGAAAGGGTGGCGGTCACTTTTTGCTGATTACTATTGAAGCTAAAGTTGTTAATTTTTTTATTGTTCAAGTAAACTTGAATATCTTGCTTCCGGCTAACATTCTTTGTATTTGCCGTAAGGCTAACATTCTTTGTATCATTACTACTATTATTTATAGGTGTAGTAATAGTTACAGTAGGTGGTTTTGATTTTTGATACGTAACTTTCACCATGTCTTCATCATTACCATATTGGTTTTTTGCCTTTACGATAATTGAGTTGGAGCCTTCCCGAAGATTAATTTTTGCCGAAAGGCGATTTTGACTAGGACTGAAGTCGAAGTTGTACGTATTTTTACCATTAATCAATATCTCGATATCATTCTTGCGATTTACATATTTTATAGTAGCTAATAAATCGAGCGAGCTGTTTGAAGTAGTCTGATTGTTATTTGGCTTTGTGATATCCACTACAGGTGGTGTTTTTGGTTGCGGAGCAATGCGCTTCACCACAATTTTCTGTTGATCTTCTCCATCTCTATTCATGGCGCGTAAAATAATCGTATTATTCCCTAGTTTTAAGTTGATATTGGCTTCTAGCTTTTCTTCTTTTGCATTAAAAATGAAGTTGTAAACCCTTTGACCGTTTACAGATAAACGGATATCATTTTTAGTATTTACATATTTGATCTGTGCGCGCAAATTTGTCATAGCGTCTTGCGATGTACTATTATTTTTTGGTGTAGCAATATTAACGATCGGTGGCTGCTTAGCGACTTTCCTCTTACGAGTAATGCTTACCTCATCCATGGCCTCACCAAAAGTATTAAATGCTTTTAGTCGTATGTCATTGCGCCCTAATTTTAGATTGATATTACTGGTAAATATTCCTGTACGACGATTGAAGTTAAAATTGTATACTCTTCTACCGTTTACATAGAATTGAATATCGTTTTTAGTATCTATTTCATTGACTTGTGCCTCAATACGGTAAGAACCTTGGTAAGTTTCATAAGAATAAGCTGAGGGTTTTGTAATATTCACGTAAGGAGGATTTCCCTTTGTGTAATAAATACTGACCTGATCAGTAGATGTTCCTGCCCTATTTGTTGCCGTAATGCTAATAGTATTGCGACCCTCCCTAAGCAATATATTAGCTTCAAACTGCTCTCTAGCTGCAGAGAAGATAAAATTGCGCTGATCTCTACCATTGATAGAAAAGCTTATATCAGACTTATGATTAATGTTTTTAATATTTGCTTTTACAAGATATTGATCTCTAATAGTTTCAATACTTTCCTGACTAGGGTCTGTAATGTCGACTATCGGTAAGGGTATAGTACTATCTAAATTGATTATGGTAGATGCTTCGTCTTGCCCTACACGATTTTTAGCCCTGATACGCACTATATTTCTGCCTTCCTTCAAAAAGATATCTGTACGTAAAATTCCTGTCGTTGGATTGAACTGAAAATTGAAAGTTTGTTGATTATTGATATATAGTTCGATATCTCTTTTATTATCAATATGGCTAATATCTGCCGTTAAGTTGTAATTAGTTTGTTGTGTTGAAGTAGGGTTTCTACTTGGATCGGTAATGAGTACTACTGGGCGACTTCCATTAGTAGGCGGTAAGTCTTTTTCTTTATAATTAAAAATCACTCTTTTTTTATCTGTTCCTGCTTCATTGGAAGCAGTAATGAGTACATCATTTCTGCCTTGCCTTAGGACAACTGCTGTTTCGAACCTTTGATTTCTAAAATCAAAAGCATTATCCCGACCATTAAGCTGGCAGCTTACATTCATAGGGTTTTCTACATTGCTAATGCTAGCAGTTATATTTTGCAAAAAATTATCTACATCTGTTTCTGTATAAAAAGGATAGTTAATTTCTATTACAGGGGGGGTAATGCTACTTCTTTTATTAGCATTGACCATCCATCTGAGTCCAAAATTGGTATAGTGGTAAAGGTCATTACTTTCATCAGTCCATTGCTGGCCATCTATTGTATTGTCACCTGACCACGTCACTCTATGTCCTCCAAAAACATAAAAGTTATCTGTGAATGCATAACCTAATTCGAATCCGAGGGAAGGCATAATACCTATCTTTCCACTTTCCGTAAAATCGTCTGCAAGCGTTTCATAGTTATTATCTAGGATAGCACTTTCGAGCAGTTTTTTAGTCTCACTTTTGTTATTTGATGTGCTTAAGTTAGCATAATCAAGATAGTACTCGTTTCCACTTGCATCAGTTTGGTCTATTTTTGTACGATACCAGTCAAGACCAATTCCTCCATAAATATTTGCTATGATTCCTGTACTTTCATACAGGTTATTGAAATGAATGACAGCCTCTAGTGCTAATTCTCCCACATCAGTGCGATGATTTTGATAAATAAAGCCCGGAACAATATTTAAATCATTAGGATAATTGACATAGTCTAAACTATTTCTACCATTTAAGACTTTATTATTGGATATGTCAAAGGACGGATCGCCATCTAACCCATACTGACGAGCAAAAAGTAGACGGCCACGAAGGTCAAAAGCAAAAGGTGCACCAGCTTGATAATATAGATTTTTAGCTAAAGTAGCGCCAATGCCGAAGCCATCAGAAGTAGCGTCGACATCGCTAGTTTGATAAGAAAAACCACCATTTAGGCCAAATGTCCAATAGCCTTGCTGACGAGATGAATCATTGTTTTGGCTGTAGCCAAACTGATAGAGAAGTAAGAAAGAAAAAATGTAAAAATACTTTTTCATGGAGCTTTGGTTTATTAGCGTTTCTTTTTTGATTTTAGACGATTTATGATACTAAAAGTAATCAAATGAAAAACAAGAAGAAAATGTTACGAATTGTTAATTTAACTATGTGAATTGATTTTTTTTTTGATTTTACAATTCATAAATAGGTATAAAACGAGGAGCTAAAGGAGCTTTCTACCACTCAAAAACACCTCTATATTCAAGTATTAGATGTGTTAAGTTTTAAGATAAATGAGCTGATATTTAACAGGAGTTTAAGCACTAAAAATGAAAATTGTGATTATGTAGAAGCGAGTATGGTAATTTTTTTACAAAAAATTAGTTGATCTAATCACCAAAATAATAGGGTTTTCGTTAAATTTGGTCCTGTTAAAGTTTTGCGAATTCCCTTAGCATCTACTCCAACGCAATTCATGAAAAAAAAGGAATAAAATACTTTAGAAAGTTCCTTGTTTATTTCAACGATTAACATAACTACTAGACTAGATTAAATTTTGATCTCTTTGTTTGACTGAGATGAGTATTACATTACTGGCTAATAGCAAAAAATCCATGAACTAAAAAGGCTTGCATATGTACAGACGACTTTTACAGATTATTGCCTTCTCATTGCTCTATACATCTTTCGTAAATGCTCAGTTAGCTGATTCTATCAACTACAGAACGATAGATGGAGCCCATAATAACCTAATCCATACGGATTGGGGAGCTGCCCATACCAATCTATTATTTCTGACAGGAAATGGCTTTGCGGATGGTGTTTTTCAACCAGGCGGCCAGAATCGCCCGAATCCTCGTATAATCAGTAATACTCTTTTTGCACAGAACAACACCATTCTTGATCCATTTAATTTAAGTGATTTTTGTTGGGTTTGGGGTCAATTTTTAGATCATGATTTAGGACTTACTCCTGATGGATTCGAACCTGCTATTATTCCTGTTCCAGCTGGGGATGCGGCGTTTGATCCTCTTGCCTTAGGGACTGCTGTTATTCCAATGATGCGTAATACGTTTGACCCAACAACAGGAACTGATACTAATAATCCAAGAAGGTTTCCAAACGAGATTACTGCTTTTATAGATGGTTCAGGTGTTTATGGTTCAGATGAAGATAGAGCAAGTTGGTTGAGAAGCTTTGAAGGAGGAAAGTTGAAAGTGTCAAGTGGCAATTTACTCCCTTGGAATACAATAGATGGTGAAAAAGATAGTGAAATCGATCCAAATGCGCCGCATATGGATGATGCCGTTGGTTTATCTGATAAGCTATTCGTCGCTGGAGATGTTCGTGCAAATGAGAATGTTTTATTATTATCTCTTCATATCATTTTTGTGAGAGAACATAATCGATTGTGTGATCTTTTTGCTGCTGACCATCCAGATTGGACTGACGAACAGTTGTATCAACATGCTAGGAAATATATAGGTGGTATGATACAATCCATCACCTACAACGAATGGTTGCCATCAATGGGGGTTTTCTTACCATTGTATCAAGGATATGATGATAGTATTCATCCTCAATTATTGAATGTATTTACTGCTGCAGCTTTTCGCTTAGGCCATACGTTACTAAATGGCAATATTGTTGCTATGGACAATGATGGTAATGAATTGCCAGATAGTCCATTTGGATTAAGAGATTTATTTTTTGATTTATCTGTTTTGGAACAAGTAGGAGGGATTGAACCATTTGTGAAAGGAATGGCGACTCAAAGTCAACAAATGTTGGATGCTAAGATTGTGAATGATATCAGAAACTTTCTATTCGGACCTCCCGAGGCTGGAACAGGTGGATTAGATCTCGCTTCAATCAATATCAATAGAGGAAGAGAAAGAGGTCTGGCAGACCTAAATACAATTAGACAGTTTTTTGGATTAGAACCTTATTCATTTGTTCAACAAATTACTGGTGATGCCTCCGTATTTATTCCCTTACAAAGCTTATACCCCAACATGAATGTAGATGCATGGGTCGGTATGTTGGCTGAAGAGGCTATGCCTGGAGCTATATTTGGCGAAACGATAATAGAGATATTGCGGTATCAGTTTGAGAATCTTCGGATAGGTGATCGTTTTTTCTATTTGAACGATCCTCTGCTCACAGACCAAGAAAAAGACTACATACACAGTACTTCTTTTCATGATGTAGTGATGTATAATACAGGTATCAGCTTAATGCAGGATGATGTTTTTGATGCTATGCCCCATTCTGAAATATGCGATAACATGACAGCTTCCTTTGGAGGTGCTATCGCAACAGAGTTTGGTCATGCTATTGCTCAAGTGGAAGCGGAGTTAGTTGTTTCCATGATGGCAACCAATATGGTGTCGAGTGATGATGGAACATTCAGTTTTGGTAACGTGCCTGCGTGCTATACGGAGACATTAAGCCTTAGCAAAGAAGATGATCATGCGTTAGGAGTTACTGTATTAGATATGATTGCTATACAGCGCCATCTATTAACCATAGATCCACTTGATTCCCCTTATCAATTAATTGCTGCTGATGTGAATGATTCTGGTGAAATATCTATTGAGGATTTAGTCCAGATACGTCGCTTGATTTTGAATCTTATCTCCTCTTTTCCCACAAATAAAGCTTGGCACTTTGTTCCCGAGGCTTATGAATTCGAAAACCCCAGTGAACCATGGAACGAGAGTTATCCTGAAGGATTATTTAGTTATGATATAATATCGCAAGACTTGAATGAAGATTATATTGCTATCAAGACAGGGGACGTTACAGGCGATGCTGTCAATTTGGATGAGGAGGTGGAAGTAAGAACGGGAGAGCTAGTGGTATTATCAACAGGAGATATGATCTTGGAGAAAGGCAATAGATACAATTTAGAATTTAAGATTGGGCAATCTACTTCAGTGGAGGGCTTGCAGATTGCGTTTGAATATGATCCGGATATGGCTAACGTCCTTGGTGTGGAGGGTATTACTTTAGAAAGTTTTTCTAATCAGAATATTCATATCATGGAAGAAGAGGGTATCGTTAGAATGGTTTGGAGCGGAAACCAAGATCTTGAAAAGGGAGATTTGTTATTTTCACTTGGAATAGAGGCAAAAAAAAGGCTCAATCTAAGCGAAGTGATCAATATTGCAAAGTATGAGATGTCTCCAATGTTCTATGATACGGAATTAGTGGCTTTGCCGATTGGGTTAGTATTCCATGAAACAACGAGAAAAATCGTTGACTTTGAGTTAATTGGAAATAATCCAAATCCATTCGCCTCTTCGACGGATATTGTCTTTCAGTTGAGTAATGCAAGAGAAGTAAGCTTAGTTATCCAAGATGTTTCTGGAAGGCTTATACTGAGAAAAAAAGCATTTTTTGAGGCAGGGAGTCATATGTGGATGATAGATGATGCAGATTTACCACATTCTGGAGTGTATTTCTATTCTTTGGAAACTGAGAATGGCCGCCAAACCAAGCGAATGATTTTATTATAAGAAATAAATATTGAATTAAATTAGAGTAAATAGCTACTCAAGTGTCTAGGTAAAATTACTTGGCACAATAAATTCTTCAGGCTGAAATTTAGTTTTATCCATTTTTCGGACTTATTGATAAGTATGCGTTGACGAATTGTTTTTTGCTTTAGGCGAAAATTCGCTATAATTGTCTAGCCAAAATATAAATTCTTATGTCTAGTCTCTATCCAAATCTTCTAGCACCACTTGACTTAGGTTTTACTTCACTCAAAAACCGTGTGCTTATGGGGAGTATGCATACCGGTTTGGAAGAAGAGAAGGGCGGTCATGAAAAGATGGCAGCTTATTTTGCAGAACGTGCAAGAGGAGAGGTTGGGTTGATTGTTACTGGGGGAATTGCCCCTAATAGAGCTGGCTGGGGGGCACCATTTGGTGCAAAGCTTACTTCAACGCGAGAAGCAAAAAAACATTTACCCATTACAGAGGCCGTTCATAAAGAGGGAGGAAAAATATGTCTTCAAATTCTTCACACAGGCCGTTATGCTTATCATCCTTTTGCTGTAGCACCTTCTGCTGTTAAAGCACCGATTTCTCCTTTCAAACCATGGAAATTAACTTCTAAAGGGATAGAGAATACAATAAAAGACTTTGTACGTTGTGCTGTCTTAGCAAAGCAAGCAGGCTATGATGGGGTAGAAGTAATGGGATCAGAGGGGTATCTGATCAATCAGTTTATTGTTTCAAAAACGAATAGAAGAGCAGATAAGTGGGGCGGAAGTTATGAGAATCGAATTCGACTACCTCTTAGAATAGTTGAGGATATACGTAGAGCAGTAGGCGAGCAATTTATCATAATTTATAGACTTTCTATGCTGGATTTGGTTCATGATGGGAGCACCTGGGAAGAGGTGGTACACTTAGCCAAACGCATTGAATCAGCAGGTGCAACAATAATCAACACAGGGATCGGTTGGCATGAAGCAAGAGTTCCGACTATTGCTACAATGGTTCCTCGAGGAGGATTCAGTTGGGTAACCAAAAAGATGATGGGAGAAGTTGGTATTCCATTAATTACGACCAATCGGATAAATATGCCAGAGGTTGCAGAACAAATTTTGGCTGATGGCCACGCAGATATGGTTTCCATGGCTAGGCCTTTTCTAGCTGATCCAGAATTTGTGAAAAAAGCAATACAGGGACGTAGAGATGAAATTAATACCTGCATCGCTTGCAATCAAGCTTGCTTGGATCATGTTTTTAAAAGGCAGCGTGCAAGTTGTTTGGTTAATCCTCGTGCTTGTTATGAAACAGAGCTCAATTTTATTCCAACTAAAAATAACAAAAAAGTTGCTGTTGTTGGGGCTGGCCCAGCTGGTTTAGCTTGTGCAACACATGCTGCAGAACGAGGACATGAGGTCCATCTTTTTGATGGACGAAATGAAATTGGTGGGCAATTCCGAATGGCTATGCAAGTTCCTGGAAAAGAAGAATTTGTAGAGACTATTCGTTACTTCAAAAAAAGACTTGATATAACAGGCGTCCAATTGCATCTAGGGAAAATGATTGAAGTAGAGGAATTACTCTTAGGTAATTATGATGAAATTGTTATTGCAACAGGGGTCGTACCCAGAATTCCTAAGATTGAGGGAATCGATCATCCAAAAGTCTTGAATTATATCGAAGTATTGAGAGATAAAAAAGAAGTTGGACAAAAAGTTGCTATTATTGGTGCAGGAGGCATTGGGTTTGATATGGCTGCTTACCTCCTGCACGACCATGAAGGTACGCCAAGCGTTGTTCCTTTTATGGAAGAATGGGGCGTTGATATGAATTACCAAACGGGAGGTGGCTTGAAGAACGCTGATTATAGTCCGCCAAAAAGAGAAATTTACTTGCTTCAAAGATCAACAGGGAAACTTGGTGCAAAACTTGGAAAAACCACAGGTTGGATACACCGAGCTATCTTGAAAAAGAATAGGGTAAACATGATTGCGCAGGTGAAATATGAAAAAATTGATGATAGAGGTTTACATATAACTATCGACGATGTACCAACAATACTAGAGGTAGATCATATAATTATCTGTGCAGGGCAACTGGCTCTCCATCCATTAGCTGATGCACTAAACAAAGCTAATAGAACCTGCCATATCATAGGTGGTGCCAAAGAAGCAAGAGAATTGGATGCGAAAAAAGCTATTAAAGAAGCCTCCTATTTGGCGGCTCAGTTCTAAATGTTGAGAAATTGGCGATTCTTTATTTTTTTTAATATATTGCCACAATCGATCCTTTAAGTTTCTACCCTGCATTACATTAATGAACATATTTAAATGTCCCCAAAACAAAAGAGCAACTGATTAGTAAAGTTTGCTCTAAAAAAAAAATCCCATGCAACAGGTACAGACGATATTAGCGGATAACCACCAAATATTTATTGAAGGTGTTAAAAAAGTATTGGCATCTGTCAGCCAGAAACGACAGATAAAAATTATCGGAGAGTTTTCTTCTGGTAGTAATCTATTAGAAGCTTTAAAAAACGAAACAGTAGACCTCCTTATTCTAGAACTTAGCTTACCTGATCATGATGGCTTCGAGATTATTGATTACATCTGTAAAGAAAGAATAGATTGCAAAGTCTTAGTATTTTCTGCCTATGAAGATCCTAAAATTGTAAAACAAGCTTTCCGAAAAGGAGTTGATGGTTATATACTGAAAAGTCGTCCTGTTGAAGAATTGTTTACAGCAATTGAAGAGGTGTTAGCAGATGGAAATTTTGTAGGCGATGGCGTACAAATTAGCGGCAATAATGTGGCAGTTAAAAGGAAATTTCAAAATAGGAGTGTTTCATTGTTTGCAGATCGTTTTATGCGAAAGTATAGTCTTACAAAGAGAGAGTTAGAAATTTTAAAACTTATTAGTCAAGCATTGAGTAACAAACAAATTGCTAAAGAACTTTTTATTAGTGATCAAACAGTTAGTGTGCATCGTAAAAATATTATGCGGAAGCTAGGAGTTAGTAATACAGCAGGTTTAGTCAAAATTGCATATGATTACAGTTTGATATAAAATACCCTAATAAGGGTATAATTTAAACAGAATTATTTGTTACCTTTGATCCTGTGGCAGGAATGTGTGAGTAGATATTTTAAAAGTTATTTTTTTTGAAATACTCGTTCTAAAATGTACATTTGTCACAGCTTAAAAAATCCCATGACAAAAATAAATATGAGTTTAAAGAAACAACCTTCACATTACATACCTTTTACAGCATTACTCAAATCAATTCACATCACTACATCATTCATAAATAAATAGCATTACAGCAAATTCAGTTTTATAGATTTGTATCCATAAAGATGGATATAAGTATCTTTGACATAATTTAAATTCGTTTCCATTTATATAATACAGTAGTAAAGACAACCTAATATTATAGAACTGACCCTTTGGTCAGCATCAAGAATAAATTTTACGACCTTTTTATTTTTTTAACCTAATTCGTTCAAACAAATTTGTGATCTTATGGGAAAAACGAATTTTACTTTCGTTCGCACGCTAGTAGCACTAGCGGCCCTAAGCCTCTTTGGTCTTAACCAAGCGAATGCACAGTGTTTTCCTCCTGTTAGCTTCAGTGCTAGCAATGAAGGACAAAGTACTGTGACGCTTACTTGGACCTCAGGTCAGGCTTCAGTAATAGAGCACTGCTGGAACGTCGAGATCGGCGGAGCAGGCTTTGCAGTGGGATCGGGTACCGCAATAGTTTCAGAAACTATTTGCTGGGATGATCCAAACTTAACCATCGTAGGTAATACATTGACCTACAGTTTTGATGGTTTAATTCCAGGTACATCTTATGACTGGTATGTAGCTGAAACATGTGATG